>PBRP01000036.1 GCA_002726655.1 Gammaproteobacteria bacterium | reverse complement strand
CATAGTTCCCGGAAATATTGGTACTTCCATATTTTTCTGTAGATACCTGCATGATGGGTATTTCTATGGCCATGGAAAAATTATTAAAGAGAATAGACAGGATTGGAATTCGTTCACGCACAGCCGTCTCAAAATCCATGCCGGTGAAACCGATCGCTGCATCACCCCAGACATTGATGCAAAGCGCATCCGGGCGGGCCAATTTCGCGCCCATTGCAAGCCCAAGACCATAGCCCAGCTGCGTTGTTTTCCCCCAGCCAATGTAACTGAGGGGTTTCGTGCTCTCCCAGAAGGGTGTTATCTGATCCCTTGGACTACCCGCATCATGGGTAATGATTGTATTGTCAATATCAACGGTGTGAAGTAAATCCCAGATCACCCGATAAGGGTTGATGGGTGTATCCTGACTCGTCAGTTTTGGCATCCATTCGTTCAACCAGGATTCCTTTGTTTCCCTAATCCTTGATGGAACCGACGTCTTTCTGGCTTCCGACTCCGACCTGTCCTTGCTATCCAGCGCGGAATTCAAACGCTGCAGTGTCAATTTTGCGTCTCCCGCCAGGGCGTATTTCCCGGGGACATCCTTATTCAGATCCATCGGATCCAGGGTGGCATGAACGATTGTTTTGCCACGGGGCATCCTCACGCCAAACCCGGTAAGCGCAAAACTACAGCCGATACCAAAAATCAGATCTGCTTCCTGTAGAAATTCATGAACATTTCTTGGAATGCTGCGTCCCCCCGAACCCAGAGACAAGGGATGGTTCTCTGGAAATGCACTCTTGCCTTCCAGGCTGGTGGTCACCGGGATATTCCAACCCTCCGCAAGTTGCTTCAGTTCAGGCCATGCCTTCGCATAGTGCACTCCCTGGCCAGCGTAAATGACTGGCTTCTTAGCCCTCGATAAAACTTCCGCCACCTCATCAATCGCAGATGGATCTGCTACGCTCCGGGTCGCAAAACTAGGCACGTAGGTAAAGTTGTCATCAACCTCTTCACCAAATACGTCCAGCGGTATTTCAATCAGAACCGGTCCTGGACGCCCATTTCGTAATTGCCAAAAGGCTCGACGCATGACATCTGGCAGGGAACGTCCCATGGTCAACGGCTCAGCCCACTTGGTGATATGTTTCATGTTCTGAATTGAATTGAAATTCGGAAAATAGTTGGCAAGACGGCGCTGATAGCCAGCCGGCATCACCAGAATTGGAACCGATTCACTATAGGCCTGGGCTATGCCGCCAAATGAATTTTCCGCCCCGGGGCCATGCTGCATGACAAATACGCCGATATCGTTTCCGGAACTAAGACGACTTACGGCATCAGCCATATGAAGACCCACCCTCTCCTGCCGGACTATAATAGTTCGGATATCAACCTCGGCGGCCGCTTCAATGATGGGATTAACCGGATATCCGATAATGAATTTGACGCCCTCCCTCTTTAGAACCTCCGCAATTGCATTAGCTACAAGCATATTTCTCTCCAGCTATTCACACTCCCTGTTGTAGGTCGAATCACTATCGGTTCGGACCTCGATCCATTGGGTAGGGCTGCCACCTCTCCAGTTCAACCCTCGGCAACACCGACGGATTAACACAACTCCTCGGCCATTTTCCTTCTAACACCAGCGCAACCTCCCTACCAACTCGCCGCCTTGTTTCCGGCCGCATCCTGGTAGTTGCGGAAGCAACATGAGGTGTCAGCACCACATTATCCATTCCCAGCAGGGGGTTATCCTGATCCGGTGGTTCTTTCTCCAGAACATCCAGTCCAGCAGCAGCGATCTTGCCATTTTGCAATGCTGAAATCAGTGCCGACTCATCTATCACCGGCCCACGACCACAATTGATTACTGCCGCACCTGGTTTCATCTGGTCAAATTGCTCATTACTCAACATACCCCTGGTCTCCCGGTTAAGTCCCGGATGTACCGAGAGATAGTCAGACCGTTCCAGTAGTTCACCATATGACACAGGCTCTACGCCCTCTCCGGTTATCTTTAGTTCCGAAACATAAGGGTCATAAGCAATGACCTGTAAACCAAAGACCTTTGCACGCCGGGCCACCGCCCGTGCGACATTGCCAAATGAAATCAAACCCAGCGTCTGACCCCAGAGACGGGGAACCTGATTCAAAACGGGTCTTCCCTTGTGCCAGGCATCCTGACTCACTAACTTGTCCATTATCTTCACCCGCCGCGCGCAGGCGAGCAGCAGTGCCATGGTGTGATCAGCCACTTCTTCTATGAAGACATCCGGCACATTGGTAACGACTATCCCGGCTTCGGTAGCAGCATCAACATCCACCATATCAACACCAACACTGCCAAGACCAATTACGACACATTTGTCGAGACCAGCGATGATTTGCTTATCAATCTTGATACCCCATGAGGTAATCAGGGCATCAGCATCGGATGCTCCTGACAGAAAGGCATCAGCATCTGCGCCATCAACCTCCACAAGTTCAGCCAATGGTGCCAATGCTTCCAACTCCAGGGAATATCTCTCGGAAAGGGGTCCTTCCCTGGTTACAGCCGGTACCTGTAAAGCAACCTTCTTCTTACCAGCACTATCTTTTCCTGCCATTTTCAATGATTCCTGTTGACCATATTGCTTATCGAAGGCGCTCTATACTGACAGACCGCCACAAGAATTAAAATCGAGTATTGCAGGTGGTTTTATGATAAATACAGCTCAATAAGGAGCGTCTATGCAACACTGGAACCTGGGTAATACAAGAATAACCCGCATTGAAGAGTTGACAGGGCCGCTATTTGACCCCGTCACCTTTTTCCCAGACTACTCCCCTGAAATAGTGGAGAAGCATCGAGACTGGATATACCCCAATCATATTGACTCGGTTTCAGGCAACATCATTGCGAGCATGCATTCTTGGCTTATTGAAACACCACATCACAAAATCCTTGTTGACACCTGCGTCGGGAATGACAAAGACCGTATGCCATATCGAGACTGGCATCGAATGCAGTCACCCTGGCCCAACAATTTCAAGGCAACTGGTGTGACCCCGGATCAGATTGATTTTGTGATGTGTACTCACCTCCACATAGATCACGTGGGATGGAATACTCGACTAGAGAATGGCCAATGGGTCCCTACCTTTCCCAATGCCAAATATGTTTTCTCTGAAATCGAATTTGAATTCTGGAAAGAGGAAAGAAATGCTGAAAATCCAGACGTATTCAAGAAGGTAAACAACCAGGTATTCGATGACAGCGTTCTGCCGATTGTGCGGCTTGCGGAAATGATAAATGGTGAGGTCGACCTGATTGATGACCTGCTCCATATATCACCAGCACCGGGTCACACGCCGGGTAGTATCACCCTTGCCCTGTCATCTGAGGGTGATAAAGCACTGTTCACCGGTGACATCTGCCACCATCCTATCCAGGTTTACGAGCCTAACTGGAACAGTGCATTCTGTGAAATACCCGATGAAGCGATTAGTACGCGAAGAGCTATGCTTGAGCGCTGTGTTGAATCGAATGCGCTCATGATGCCAGCCCATTTTGGGCCTTCATTCGTAGGGCATGTCCTGGATTCCGGTACCGGTTTCAGTTTTAAATTCTGTGACTAGTCCGCCGGGTTTAGATCCGGACATGGACAAGGCTAACCAGCCGATAGAATAACAATACAAGCAACCTAAAAATCATCGTGCGGATCCCAGTCGGGATCAAGTACACCGAAAAAGAGGTCCAACATCCTGTAGGTTAAACCCCATACCACCTCACCACTGACATCATAGCCGGAGTATCGGTGACGCTCTCCCAACACGTGAAATTCACCTACGGTGATTGAATCACCGGAATACATATCATTCAGGGAACCCCACAGGGTCTTGGCTACTTCATAATTTGGTGTGAATTGCGCCTGTTCGTTTTCCAATTCATAGATGAAAGGGGTAACCACCAGGTCGAGATTTCTGCCCCGCGGATTTGCACGGACAGAATCAATCTCACCAATGAAACGTCCATCCCGGACAAGATCCAGGCCGATTTCTTCCAGGATTTCTCGCTCAGCCGTCTGCCTGAGGTTTTCATCTCCCGGTTCACGATGCCCACCCGGGAAAGCCATATGCCCAGACCATGGGTCTCCTTCGTGTCTGGCTCTCAGTATAAATAGCGCATCCGTATGATCTTCACGTTGCCTCAGAATGATCGCGACTGCAGCCCACCTGGTGTCCTCATGTATTTCAAAGTGGGCAGGTTTGTGCTCCGCGACGACTTGCGCTATCCGCGCGAGTGTCAGTGGCATCCTATTGCGCCGATATAAACTGCAGCCTTAAACATTGATAACTTTCCCGTAGATCGTGTCACCATAATGGGACATTAATCGAACCGATTGCAAAGAGTGATGTCACTAGTATGGTGATAAAGTGTTCCGCACTCAAATTGGTGACCACCTAAGAGATTTCCTATGTACCGTATAGCTTTGCTCCTCCTACTCGCCCACTGCCTGCTGACAAGTTGCGCGGTCAATCCAGTAACAGGAAAAAACGAGTTGTCGTTCGTCTCTGATGAGCAGGAACTTGTCATCGGCAGGNAACAATATCTGCCATCACAACAATCCCAGGGTGGTCGCTACCTGGTCGACCCTGGTCTGACAACCTATGTAAACAAAGTTGGGCAGAGAATCGCCAAAGTCAGCGACCGCCAGCTACCCTATGAATTTGTCGTCCTCAACAACAGCCAGCCCAACGCCTGGGCCTTACCGGGGGGCAAGATCGCGGTGAACAGGGGTCTGCTTCTGGAACTTGACAACGAAGCCGAGCTGGCAGCAGTACTCAGCCATGAGGTAGTTCATGCGGCAGCAAAGCATGGCGCAAAATCAATGCAAAGAGGCCTGATTCTTCGGGGAGTTCTCCTGGCAACAACAATCGGCGCATCAAATTCAGACTATGGCAACTACATCGTCGGTGGCGCTCAGTTGGGCACCCAATTATTAACGCAACGATACGGGCGCACAGCAGAACTCGAATCTGANTCATGACAACCCTTGCAGCTCTGACCCAGTGCTTTCATAGCCGGGCCTATGGCACTCATATCACCACCTTGTGCTGCTGCCGACATATCGTTGGCGGCTTTTACGAATTTTTCCATGGCCGCCTTGAACTCATCGGGTTTCTCCCAGACTGAAGGCAGCGCTTCAGACTTAGACACACCGCTACCGTCAGGAAAAACATCCGGTACTATTTTGGCAAGATCTGCCATGCCCCTGGCGTGATACTGAAGATTATCGAGATGAATCTGGCCTCTCAAGATAGCAGCCAATGAAGACATATGGCCTCCAACTGTACGCATCACGCCTTCGCGATATTTGAATTCAGCCTCCCCTTCCGCAAAAACGCTAAAATTGAGGAACAGCGTTATAACTGCTACCAGAATTTTCTTCATTACTTCCCCCTAATTACACAGTGTTACTGAAAACAGGGTCAGGCCAATATGGCTGCCTTTGCCCTGCTGAAAAATTTGCTCTCGATTGACCTGTTCCCGCCACCACAGTATCGTAATCATTCCTATACATAAGAAAAGACCATGGCTGGAAAGAAAAATTTCCCTTTTGAAGAATCTATCACCAAGCTGGAAGCATTGGTTGAGCGGATGGAAGATGGGAACCTCTCTCTCGAAGAATCACTCAAGACTTTCGAACAGGGTATCAAACTTACGCGTGAATGCCAGCAGGCGTTGCAGGCAGCTGAGCAAAAAGTGAAGCTGCTAATAGAGAAAAATGGCGGCGTTGAGGAAACGTCCTTTGCACCGGAACCCGATGATGATTGAAGGTTTTGAACCGTTTCCAGAAAGGGTCATCCAGCAGCTTGAATTGGTGCTGAATCAGTCTGACGTACCNGACCCTCTTCTCGAGGCAATGCGTTATTGTGTTTTTAACGGCGGCAAACGTATTCGGCCAACACTGGTTTATCTTTCCTGCAAAGTGCTGGATGCCGACCTGGCTCTGGCAGACAAGGCCGCGTGCGCCATAGAACTTATTCATTCTTATTCTCTTATTCACGATGACCTGCCGGCGATGGACAATGATGATATTAGACGCGGAAAACCCACCTGCCACATAAAATTTGATGAAGCGACTGCTATCCTTGCCGGGGATGCTCTACAGGCGCTGGCCTTTGAAATTCTGGCTAATGAGAATCAACTGACTGCAGAAACCAGGCTATCGCTTATCAGCGAATTGGCCGGTGCAGCAGGCGCCCGTGGCATGGTAGCCGGGCAGATCATTGATCTAGCCGGTGAAAGCGAATTAATCGACGCACCAGGCCTCGAGAATATGCATCGGAGAAAAACTGGCGACCTCATCAGCACTTGTCTGAAGTTCGGCGCTATCATCGCCGGTGCCGACTCACAGACAAAGGATGCAATGCATCGGTATGGCCATGCCCTGGGTCTGGCATTTCAAATCAAGGACGATATTCTCGATGTTACCGGTGAAGAACAGACCATCGGCAAACCCGTCAGTTCAGATATCGGGAATGAGAAAACGACTTTCGTTTCCGTACATGGGCTGGAGGAAGCTACCTGTAAGCTCAAGCAACGATTAGTCGAAGCAAAGGCAGCATTGGAACCACTTGGCAACCGCGCAGAACCCCTGAATGAAATGGCTGACTTTATCATTAGTCGAAACCACTAGTCGCGAAGTGACCAGCCCGTATAGAATTTACCCTACGCAATTGTGTAGAATCTCGCCCCCCCCCGGGGTACAAAAACCAGAAAAGAGCTTTTAAGTTGATACTTGACCAGATCCCAATAGAGAGACCCTCAACACCGTTACTTGACTCGGTGAATCTCCCTGCTGATCTCAGGGAACTGGATGAAGATGACCTGGAAACTCTTGCCGCCGAATTGCGCCAGTTTCTATTGTTCACCGTGGGCCAGACGGGCGGACACCTCGGTGCCGGCCTGGGCGTTGTCGAGCTGACGATTGCCCTGCACTATGTTCTGGACACACCTGTGGACCAGCTAGTCTGGGACGTTGGCCACCAGGCATATCCACACAAAATATTAACCGGTCGGCGCGAGCAGATGCACAACCTGCGCAGACCAGGTGGTGTTGCACCTTTTCCGGTAAGAAAGGAAAGTGAATACGACACTTTTGGTGTTGGGCATTCTTCGACATCTATCGGTGCAGCACTGGGTATGGCTGTTGCAAGCCGTATGCAGAACAAGGAGAGGCGAACAGTAGCAATAATCGGCGATGGGGCCATGACAGCCGGCATGGCATTTGAAGCCTTGAATCATTCGTCAGATACAGACGCGAACCTGCTGGTTATTCTGAATGACAACGCCATGTCAATATCGGAAAACGTCGGTGGTCTCGCCAAGTACTGTGCCAGGATACTGTCAAGCCGCTTTTACCTTACCTTTCGTGCTGGTAGTAAAAAGATATTCAGCCGGATTCCTCACGTATGGGAGCTGGCGAAGCGTACGGAAGAGCATATGAAAGGAATGGTGATGCCCGGCACCCTTTTTGATGAGTTGGGACTAAATTACATGGGTCCGATCGACGGTCACGACCTGAAGACTCTCATTAGTACACTGGAGAATATCAAGGACCTCACGGGGCCACAGTTCCTGCATGTTGTGACCCAAAAGGGAAAAGGCTTTGGTCCTGCTGAAGATTCACCCGTTGGAACCCATTCTCTGTCTAAGATTGAGATAGCACCAACCCAGATTCCTCAGACACTACCAAATAATTCGAATATTTTTGGCCGCTGGTTGTGTGATATGGCCGAGCAGGACCCAAGACTGGTCGGTATCACGCCTGCTATGAGGGAAGGATCGGATCTGATCGAGTTTTCTGAACGTTTCCCGGATCGCTATTTTGACGTAGCTATCGCCGAGCAACATGCAGTTACACTGGCTGCCGGGCTCGCATGCGAAGGCATTAAGCCAGTAGTTGCCATCTATTCCACATTTCTGCAACGAGCGTACGACCAACTAGTCCATGATGTTGCTATACAAAACCTTGACGTTCTTTTTGCCATAGACAGGGCTGGACTCCTGGAAGATGGACCTACTCACTCCGGTGTATTTGACCTGTCCTATCTGCGCTGTATACCTAACATGGTTGTTATGGCGCCCTCTGATGAGGATGAAATCAGGCAGATGCTGTACACAGGATTTCTCCATCAGGGACCTGCATGCGTACGCTATCCCAGGGGCTCAGGACCCGGTGTGCCAGCAAGCAAAAAGATGACCCGGCTTGAGATAGGTACCGCGAGACTGGTACGTGAAGGCCAAGGGGTGGCGATTTTAGCGTTTGGTTCCATTGTTCACGCCGCAGCCGTGGTTGCAGACAACCTTGATGCAAGCCTTATCGATATGCGCTTCGTCAAACCCCTGGATGAAGACGTGATCAGGAAAATGGCGCGCAGCCACGATTTACTTGTGACCGTTGAAGAGAATTCAGTTATGGGGGGCGCAGGTTCCGCCGTAAATGAATACCTGGCCAGTCTGGACCTAAATACACCCATCCTGAATCTGGGCATACCTGACACCTTTATTCACCAGGATGAACCAGGCAAGATGCTGGCGGCTTGCGGATTAGACAGTAGCGGGATTTTACTTTCTATCAAGGCACGTCTGAATATTGATAAGACGGTCGCTAATATAGTTTCCTAAGAGGTTATTGATTACCAAGCAGATGCCCGAGCTTGCCCGCCTTGGTTGCGAGATATCTTGCATTGTGGTCATTCTGTCCGGTTTCAATTGGTACTCTTTCGACTATTTCGATACCTAATTTGGACATGGCATTCACCTTCAACGGATTGTTAGTCATAAGGCGAATCCTTGACACCTGCAAATGTGCGAACATATTCTTGCACACGGTGTAGTCTCGCAAATCGGCATCGAACCCAAGACGCTCGTTTGCTTCCACCGTATCCGCCCCCTGATCCTGCAATTCATAGGCACGAACCTTGTTAATCAGGCCAATTCCTCTTCCCTCCTGCCGCAAATACAGAATGACGCCATTGCCC
Organism: Gammaproteobacteria bacterium; assembly: GCA_002726655.1. Classification (GTDB taxonomy): domain Bacteria; phylum Pseudomonadota; class Gammaproteobacteria; order Pseudomonadales; family Azotimanducaceae. Next base: position 17,633 of record PBRP01000036.1, on the reverse strand, counting down.
TCATCCGCAATTCTCTGCATTGCCGCTTGCAGTTGTGAACCACAATCACAGCGCATACTAAACAGGCAGTCTCCCGTTAAACACTCGGAATGAATACGGCATAGCACACTGTCGGGCATCGAAACATCGCCCAATACGAGTGCCACATGCTCCTGGCCTGTATCAAGGTCTTCAAAGCCATGCATGTTGAACTCGCCAAACAGGGTGGGTAACTGACATGATGCAACGTACTGAACTGGCATTACTTCTCCAAGGTATTTGCTAATCAGGATATTTCACAATATATCCCCGATGGATCGATATTACGAAGATTGTTCATTTTAACAGGACTCAGGCTTTAGTTGTAATGCAGCTAAAACTGGCTGGTTAGTACCATAAGACCAGCATTTTCCTGCATCTTGACACTTTTCAGGAAAGACATACCAAGCAGGACCTCAGTGGGGAACTTACCTTCAAGCACAGCTATCCGCACATTTGTCACTATAATTTCACCGACCTGGACTGACTCGAGAGTAATTTCCCGGGATCTGATAACGCCACCGGCAGTGTTAGAGGCAGCCTCTTTCCCGCCGCTCAAGTCAATACCCAAACTCTTTGCCATTTCTGAATTCATCGCTACTATATTTGCACCTGTATCAATCAGGAAACTGACTGGCCTGCCATTAATGCTACCCATAGTAATGTATTGGCCCCGTTCATTCATTTGCACTGAAACGCTGACCACTTCAGGCTTTTTGAATTCAGAGGCAATTCGATTGCTTCGGAAAAGGGTGGAATGTTCATTCTGATACTCAATGATCGCTTCTCTACTGTTAGCATCAATGAGTGTAACTCCCTCAGGAGATTTTTCGCCGGTCCTCAGAAGCATTTGCCTGCCATCAATACGCAACAGGGCGGCATTGGAAAAAAGCCCCACCACTTCGATATCCAATTGCTCGGCAAACACAGGAGACGACAGCAACATGGCTGTCAATAGAAATGATCTATAGATCGGTCTACACATCATAGTGCGACCCTTATACCGTAGGCAGCAAGCTGTAACAACAGTAAGCTGTATAAACCTGCGGCCACATCATCCATCATTATTCCCAACCCGCCGGCCAATTTCTGATCAAAAAAGCTTACCGGCCAGGGTTTAAGGATATCGAAAAATCGAAAAAGCAGAAAGCCCGCCAACAGCCAATACCACCCTGTGGGTATCATGAACAATGCTATCCACAGGCCTACAAATTCATCCAGGACAATAGCTGACGGGTCTTTAGCCTTCATATCCAGTGCGACCCAACCACAAATAAATATGCCGGCAATGAGTGCGACCGCAACAACCCCCGCATATAGCAGTGGGTCGAGTTCGGCCAGCATCAGGTAAAAGGGTATCGCAGCTATTGTGCCGAAGGTGCCAGGCGCCCTGGGGAACAATCCACTGCCAAATCCAAAAGCAAGAAAGTAAATTGGATTAGTGAATGCCTTTTTGTAATGTGCTTTCATAATATGCATTCTTCGTATGAGCCCTCAGCGGCTTTGTTAAGAGCCCTCAGCGGCTTTGTTAGAAAGCCCTCAGCGGTTTCCGGGAAAGCCCTCAGCGGCTTTGTTAGAAGCCTTCAGTGGTTCCTTGTGGAACCCTTGTAAATAGCCCTCAGCGTTTCTCTAAAAAAAGGTCCTCTAACGGATATTATAAGGAAGCCTTCAGGGGCCTGTTAGATTAAAAGTGCTGGTATCCCGTGCTTTCAATGTCCAGAGCCCCGGCACCTTCACCCGACAATGCTATTCCCGGCGTTTTCACAATCGACCCGATTCTGGTAATTAAAACGCTTGTGGACACCGCCAGTTTCTCTATCTGGCCTCGAGATGAAGTGTTGGCACTGAAGCACAGTTCATAATCATCACCGGCGGTGAGCGCCAGCGACAATGCCTCATCGGGGGATGCAAATAGAAGCATTTCCGCTGAAACCGGTATCCTATTTACATCAACTTTTGCGCCTACTTCACTACTATCTGTTAGATGTCTCAAATCAGCAAGAAGACCGTCGGACACATCAATCACTGCGCTGGCGATCAATCGCAACTGCTCACCCACTTCGATTCTCGGTTGTGGCGACTGGTAAGCATCGAGTAAGGATGGAAACCTCCCTTCAGCCTCTTCGAGAAGCAGCAGGCCCGCACCAGCATCACCTGGATACCCGGTAACATACACATCTTCACCAACATTCGCCCCACTGCGCTTCAGCGCTTGTCCCGATGGCACTAACCCCATGACTGTAAAGGTTAAGGTCAAAGGTCCCCTGGACAGATTCCCGCCCACAAGGGGTATCTCAAAGTCTACCGATAGCCTTGAGAGTTCTTCTGAAAATTTAGAAAGCCAGCCATGATCTATGCCTGGTAACGTCAAGGCACCAGTAAATGAATAGGGGGATGCGCCCATTGCGGCAAGGTCGCTGACCGCAGCTGCAAAAGATCGCCTGGCAACCATATCCCCACTACAATCCTTTGGAAAGTGCACTCCAGAGACCAGCGTATCGGTGGAAACACACAACTCAAAACCATCCGGCACCCTCAAAACTGCACAATCATCACCAGGACCAAGGGCTACATGATCAGATTGCCAGCCAATCGCAGAAAAATACCGATCTATTATCGTGAATTCATCGTCAGCCATGGACGCCTCTTGCGGATCAGCCCTGGCCCAACGGGTTTTTGACCCCCCGTTCAACCTCGCGATACTGCACCGCTAATTGATCCAATATGGAATTCACATACTTGAAACTATCGCTCGCGCCAAACAATTTCGCCAGTTCAACCGCCTCATTGATAACTACCTTGTAGGGAACATCAACTCTTTTAGAAAGCTCAAAACTTCCTATAAGCAGAATAGCTTTCTCCACCGGATCTATTTCACCAATATCACGATCAAGTTTTGATTTGATGGTCTCCAACAGGGCGTCTTCCTCGGCAGCGATACCCACGAGGAGTTCATGAAGATAAGTCGTATCTACACGCTTCATATCATGATCACTCAGGAACTGCTGTTCAACTACAGATGCTGAATCACCAGTGAGTTGCATCTGATAAAGTGCCTGAAGCGTAAACCTTCGTGCTTTCCTTCGTGCAGCAGCAATAGATTTCATTCAAGGTTTCTAATCAGACTGACCATTTCCAGGGCAGTCATTGCAGCGTCCGCCCCCTTGTTACCAGCCTTGGTACCGGATCGCTCAATCGCCTGATCAATGCTATCGGTGGTCAAAACACCAAATGCTACAGGCACCTCATGTTCAACCGAAACACGGGACAAACCACTGGCGCACTCGCCGGCCACATAGTCAAAATGAGGGGTTCCACCACGAATAACAGCCCCCAGGGCAATTATCGCATCACAATCGTTCTTCACCGCCACTTTCTTGGCAATCAAGGGCAGCTCAAAGGCGCCCGGCACACGCACCACAGTTATATTATTAGCGGAAACGCCATGTCTCCGGAGCGTATCGGTAGCTCCCGACAGCAAGCCCTCAACAACAAATCCATTAAAACGCGCTACTAGAATAGTAAATCTAGCTGTATTGGCGGAAAAGTCGCCTTCTATTTCCCTGGTCATGACTCCATCCTGGTCTAGTTTGGAACAGCAGTGATTCTTATATCATCACCGATGAACCTGAAATCTGTAATATTCATATTAAAAAGGTCGCCCATAGTATCAATTTCTGACACCTTGAGTAATGACCTGGCACCTGAACCCATAATTTTCGGCGCCATGTAAATAACAATCTCGTCACATAGTCCCTGTTCCACGAGGCTGCCACCAAGTGTGGGACCGCATTCAAAAAGTACTTCATTACAGTCTTCCAAAGCCAGGTGCTGAAGAAACCGGCTCAGATGAACACAACCTGTGCCATCACCATCAACAGCAAGCAGCCTGCAATTAAATGAATTACCCGCGGCGGTACCAGCAACAGATACCAGAACATTCTCCGGGCTATTTACAATCTTCGCATGGGCAGGGACTCGAAGCTTTGAATCAAGGACATAAACCGGGCGCTTCCTGGCTGCGGCGAGTTCACTATGCTCCGCATCCAACTCCTGCGCTCGCACTGTCAGGCGTGGATCATCATCAATAATCGTCTGCACACCCGTGACAATTGCTGAACTTCTCGCGCGGAGCTTTTGTACGTCTCGACGAGCCTCTTCACCCGTTATCCATTGACTATCTCCATTAGCCAGCGCGGTTTTCCCATCAAGGCTCATTGCTAGCTTGAGTCGCACATAGGGCAGGCCAGTTTCATAACGTTTCACGTGCCCGGGATTCAGCTTCCTCGCTGCTGACTCGAGTAAGGTGGTAGTTAACTCGATCCCTGCATCCTGCAGTATCCGGTACCCCGCCCCTGCATTCCTCTCATGGGGATCCGCCATGGCAGCCACAACACGTTTCACACCCGCCGCAACAAGCGCCGTGGCGCAGGAAGGGGTTCTTCCTTGGAAACTGCATGGTTCCAGAGTGACATAGGCAGTCGCACCTCGTGCAGCATCCCCTGCTTCTGCGATCGCATTAGCCTCCGCGTGGCTCTCTCCTGAGGTCAGATGAAACCCTTCGCCAACAACACAATCGTTCTTAACAAGAATACAACCTACTCTGGGATTCGGGTCACTGGTATACAGCCCCTTTTCTGCAAGGCGAATGGCCCTGGCCATGAAATGGGCGTCATCGACCATTCATGAGTCCTTCCTGGTTTCCTTGTCCATACGCTCAATCTCCTCGCGAAACTCCTTAACATCCTGAAAGCTTCGATACACAGATGCAAACCTGACATAGGCAACTTCATCGAGATCACGCAGCTCTTCCATGACGACCTCCCCCACCTCCCGGGTCTTCACTTCTCTTTCCCCAGTCGCTCTGAGTTTGTGCTTGATTCGATTAATAGTAGACTCAACAACTTCCAGGCTAACGGGTCGCTTTTCAAGAGCCCGGGTTAACCCACTTCGCAATTTGTCTTCGTCGAATGGCTGACGACTTCCGTTGCTTTTAATAACCCGTGGCAAAACAAGCTCAGCCGTTTCAAAAGTTGTAAACCGCTCACCACATTGCGCGCATTCGCGCCGCCGACGCACCTGATTACCCTCTGCAACCAGACGCGAATCTATGACCTTGGTCTCCTTGTCAGCACAAAACGGGCAATGCATTTCCGAGGTTCCTGTTCATTGGAACATCATTTTACTCTATTCACCGATATTACGTTGCCCCGGTATGTCTTGCCCATGACACAGACCAGGCGAACAGTTGGCGGCCCCATCAACGGAACTCACAGCAGCAGGGAAGATGGTAGAATGCCGGGCTCTGTCAGACTTCAATAAGTAGCAATAGAAATGGCGCAGTACGTATACACAATGTCCCGGGTGGGAAAGATCGTTCCACCGAACCGTACAATTCTCCAGGATATTTCACTTTCTTTCTTTCCCGGTGCAAAGATTGGTGTTCTTGGTTTGAATGGTGCAGGTAAATCCTGCCTGCTACGAATCATGGCCGGCGTGGACACAGAGTTTCTTGGAGAAGCCAGGCCACAGCCTGATATCAAAATAGGTTACCTGCAGCAGGAACCCGAGTTGGACCCGGAGAAAGACGTCCGTGGAAATATCGAAGACGGTGTTCGTGAAATAACGGACCTTTTAGAAGCGTTCAATAAAATCAGCGACAAGTTTGCAGAACCATTGTCAGACGATGAAATGAACAAGCTTCTTGAAGCGCAGGGTGAGTTACAGATGAAAATAGATGCCTGCAATGGCTGGGATCTGGAAAGAAAGCTGGAAATAGCTGCAGATGCTCTGCGCCTTCCTCCCTTTGAAGCGGACGTAACCAACCTGTCCGGAGGAGAAAGACGCCGGGTAGCCCTGTGTCGCCTCCTGATGTCCAATCCGGACATGTTGTTGCTGGATGAACCAACTAACCATCTGGATGCAGAAAGTGTTGCCTGGCTGGAGCGTTTTCTAAAGGACTTTCCCGGTACTGTGGTAGCGATCACCCATGACAGATACTTCCTGGACAACGCCGCGGGTTGGATATTGGAGCTCGACCGGGGGCGCGGCATCCCTTATGAAGGCAACTACAGCGTATGGCTGGAAGCAAAAGAAAAGCGCCTTGCAGTCGAGGAAAGACAGGAATTATCAAGGCAGATATCCATAAGGGCCGAACTGGACTGGGTTAGAACGCAACCTAAGGCTCGACATGCAAAAAACCAGGCAAGGTTGGCGCGCTTTGAAGAGCTAAATTCACAGGAGTTTCAAGCCCGAAATGAAACCCTGGAACTGTATATACCGCCCGGGCCACGCCTCGGAGACCTGGTTCTCGAGGTTAGTGGCATCCGCAAGCAATTCGCAGACAAGGTGCTGATTGAAGACCTGAATTTTACAATACCAAAAGGCGCAATCGTCGGCATTATCGGTGGGAATGGCGCAGGTAAATCAACATTGTTCCGCATGATCTGTGGCACGGAAACGCCAGACAGTGGAGAGATTCGCCTGGGTGAGACCGTAGAACTGGGGTACGTCGATCAGAGCAGGGAGTCACTTGAAGGTGAAAAAACCGTATGGGAGGAAATTTCTGATGGCAATGAAATTATTAGGATTGGCAAATATGAAGCACAGTCCAGGAGCTATGTAAGTCGTTTCAACTTCAAAGGTGCAGACCAGCAAAAGCTTGTTCGAGACCTGTCCGGCGGTGAACGCAACCGGGTCCACCTGGCCAAATTACTGAAAAAGGGCGCAAACTTCCTGCTCCTTGACGAGCCTACCAATGATCTCGATGTGGAGACCCTGCGGGCACTGGAAACTGCAATCGAGTCCTTTCCAGGCACCATCATGGTGATTTCCCACGACCGGTGGTTCCTCGACCGTATCGCCACTCACATGCTCGCCTTTGAGGGCGAGAGTAAAGCTGTCTGGTTTGAGGGCAACTACACGGAGTATGAAGAGGACCGAATGAAGCGAATAGGAGAAAGTGAAATTACACCCACCCGTGTTCGCTACAAGAAACTAGCTTGAAATTTACACGCACATTATTCCCTCTCTATTTCCTGAACTGCACGGGTCTCGCCCGGGACAGTAAACAGATCGCGGTTATGAAAATCCTCAGGGCGATCCTGAGCTTTAGCTGGCATGTCAGTTGGAACATGAATCCCCACCGCGTGGCCCGGCCTGAGTCTGTTCTCAAGAACATACTGACCGTTTTTGGATGAGAAATACCAGTAAGGCGGGAAGGCCATGTCAATCGTTCGCTTATTCCAATACTCTGCATCACCCTCATAATGTGCATCCTTGGTATCTGCGTCACCCAGATGCAGTACCGTAGTGACATTCTGAAGGGTTATTCGAAACGCTATGTTCTGGACATCAAGCATCCTCTCAGGCTAGCCGGAGTGAGGAATATATACCGCCTCTATAATCAGGCCGTTAGTCTTGAAGACAATTGGTTCGTCCCCATATTCAAGCTGGATCCCGGTTACACGATTGAAGATTGCATCATCAGCCGCTGAAGCTGATGTCTTCAACTCATCAACTGCCTGTGCTGGAGCGTAGAGCATTACATCCCGCCTGAGGCGCAGAAACTTTAACAATTCGATGGGTGAAAAATGATCCTGATGGCTATGACTTACGAATACGGCATCTACACCTTCATAAGGCGCTTCTCCCGCGAAGAGTGCCTGCTTCATGTTTTCCGGCAACGACTGGTAACGGCCGTAGCCGTTGCTAAATAGGGGATCAAAGAGCACCTTGGTATCGCCATGCACAACCATCACACCCTCATTGGCAAGATAGTGGGCCATGGCTCCGGAATCGCCGAGAGCAAACGCACCCTGAAGGACCAGCGCAGCACAGCACACTAGTCTCGCCACGACACCACCGACAAAATTCTTAGATGCTCCTTTCATAGTGTTACCCGGCACAAAAAAAGCATCTGATCTGACTGGAATAACATCAGCTCTCCAGCGCATCCAGTGCATCTACAAGTTTTCCAACCCCGATAACTGCTAAATCTGGGATTGGCTTCTTAGGCAAGTTGGCCCTTGGCACGATTGCCTTTTTAAATCCGTGCTTGGCTGCCTCGCGTAATCTTTCCTGCCCATTTGCGACCGGGCGAATTTCGCCAGACAGGCCTACTTCACCAAAACAAACCATTTCCGTTGAAAGGGGTCTGTTCCGAAAACTGGAAACAATGGCAAGCAATAACGCAAGATCACTGCTAGTCTCAACCACCCGGATACCACCGACGGCGTTGACAAACACATCCTGATCACCAACCTGCAAACCACCATGACGATGCAGAATAGCGAGCAACATGGCTAGTCTGTTCTGTTCAAACCCGACAGCGACACGCCTTGGATTTCCAAGTGCGCTTTCATCAACCAGTGCCTGCGCCTCCACCAGCAAAGGCCTGGTACCCTCCCACACCACCATCACAATACTGCCTGGCGCCGGGACACTGCCGCGTGAGAGAAATATTGCAGATGGGTTTGACACCTCTGTCAGCCCTTTTTCTGACATCGCAAAAACCCCTAACTCATTGACAGCACCGAACCGGTTTTTGCTCGAGCGCAGGGTTCTGTATCGCCCATCTGCATCACCATCGAGCATAATGAAGGTGTCGATCATATGTTCTAGGACCCTTGGACCCGCCAGGTTGCCTTCCTTGGTGACATGGCCGACAAGAAACAGAACCGTATCGGTTCGCTTTGCCTGCTGGATCAAGACGGAAGCAGATTCCCTTACCTGGGCGACACCACCAGGCGCCGATTCCACTCCATCCGTATGCATGACTTGAATGGAATCTATGACAATCACTGAGGGCTTGAGCTCATCCCAGGCTGCACAGATCGTTTCTACGCTGGTCTCGGACATGACTTTTAGTTTATCCAGCGGCAATTTCAGTCGCCTGGCTCGCATACCAATTTGAGCCAGACTCTCCTCCCCCGTGATATAGAGAGAACTCTGGGAGTCAGCCAGCCCGCAGAGCACCTGTAACAGCAGGGTGCTTTTACCTGCGCCTGGATTACCGCTGATGAGGATGACTGAACCCGGTACAAGACCACCACCCAGTACCCGATCCAACTCTTCAAACGTGCTTCTAACCCTGGGCGCGTCTTCAACAGACACTTCACCCAGGGTTTTTGGTGGCGTCAGTGTCCCGCTGAAACCTCCGCGCCTGTTGCGATTCGCAGTCCCATCAATCGACAGTCGAGACAGGGTATTCCACTCCCCACAATCGTTACACTGACCTTGCCACTTGGCATAATGAGAGCCGCAGTCTGAACAGACAAAAACCGTTTTAGATTTGGTCATCAGTATTCCGTTTTATCATCGACACTAGCCCGGACATTTCATGAAGGCGGCTAATAGAAGTTTTTAGCATCGGTAATTTCAACATGTTATTTGTGATTTCCTCGTTTTCTCTAGAGTGCTGTTTGTACCTGATCGGTTTTAGTAAAAATCTGGCTTTGCCAAATTTCCGGAATGCCGGACCATCCTAAATTCCGATCCCTTCATGAACTGTCCGGGCTAGCACCATGCATATTTGAGAAACATTCAGGAGACATAATCTCGCGGTACCCGCTTGCTCACGCCGCACATAAGCGCGTAGGGAATGGTTCCCGTGAATCTTGATATTACTTCAATAGGTAAGCCATTCCCCCAGAGCACACCCCGGTCTCCTATCCCGACCTTATCTTCTGCCGCTAATTCAACCGTAATCATGTCCATTGAGACACGACCTGCAAGTGGGCGTTTTTGCCCGCCAATCAGCACCGGTGTGTTCATTGGCGCCTCCCGCGGATACCCATCTGCATAGCCAATTGCCAGCACTGCAATTCGACAATCTGCTGGTGCCGTCCAGATACCACCGTAGCCAACCGTATCTCCTTTTCCGACTTGATTGACTGCGATCACGGGCGCAGTGAGTGTCATTGCCGCACGTAGAGTGGCAAGTGGCTCAAGGTCAGCGAATGGTGTTGCGCCATACAACATGAGCCCGGGCCTGTTCCAGTCTGCCCTTGTATCGGGATGTTGGAGGAGACCCGCGGAATTTGCCAGGCTCCTGGCGTAGGGCAGGGGCTCTGTTGCCTGATGGAACACTCTCAACTGATTTCTAGTAACAAAACTGTCTTTCGTATCTGCATTCGACAGGTGACCCATCAGGCCCAGAATCTCATGACCTTTGAGCCTCGCCAGGCTCTGACCGAGCCCGGACACTGGCATGCCGAGGCGGTGCATACCTGTTTCCAGTTTCAGCCAGATTCTAAACCCTGACTCCCTCTCAAGAATAGCAATCTGGTGATCAGAATGGACAACCAAATCAACTTGATAGTGCCTGGCGGTTTCCAGTTCGCTAGAATCCAGCACCCCTTCCAGCAGCGTGAGCGGGGTTTTGACGCCGCTTTCGCGCAAGGTGACGGCTTCATCCAGACGCGCCACACCAAATGCATCTGCAGCGTTGAGATGCCGAGCGACCTCTACAATGCCATGGCCATAGGCATCACCCTTAATCACAGCCATAATTTTGCTTTCAGGCGCCGAGGATCTAGCTCTTGCGAAATTGCTGGAGATCGCAGCGAGATCAATTTCCGCACGCGCAGAGTTCATTGACATTGGCGGCACGGACCCTGGTGTCTGACTTCAGTTTTGCTTAATGAGTCAGCTGAAAACCTAATAATAGCCATCATAATTCTGGGCCAGGTCTTCAAACTTGGTGTACTGCCCTACAAAAGTAAGTTTCTTCTTGCCAATTGGTCCATTGCGCTGTTTCAGGACAATGATTTCTGCCACACCTTTTTCAGCATCCTCGTGGTATACCTCATCCCGGTATACAGCCATGATCACATCCGCATCCTGCTCAATGGCTCCAGACTCTCGCAGATCTGACATGATCGGACGTTTATCCGGCCTCTGCTCAAGGCTACGATTAAGCTGGGAACCCGCTACCATCGGGCAATTGAACTCCTTGGCAATGGCTTTCAAGGATCTGGAAATTTCCGATATCTCCCCCGCTCTGTTTTCAGTTGTTCCACTTACCTGCATGAGTTGCAGGTAGTCCACCACAATCATGCCAAGTGAGCCAAACTCTCTGGCAACCCTTCGTGCTCTGGACCGTATTTCATTAGGTGTCAGCGCAGCGGTATCATCAACAAACAATGGCTTGTCATTGAGCAGGGTCACCGCAGATGTCAGACGAGGCCAGTCGTCGTCACCCAACTGGCCACTGCGTATTTTGCTCTGATCAATTCTGCCAAGGGATGACAGCATCCGTAAGATCAGTGAATCCGACGGCATCTCCATGCTAAAAACCAATACAGGCTTGCCATCTGATATCACGGCACTCTCAGCCATGTTCATCATGAACGAGGTCTTCCCCATCGAGGGTCGACCAGCGATGATAATGAGGTCAGAAGCCTGAAGTCCTGAGGTAATATCATCGATGTCGCGGAATCCGGTACTGATTCCAGTCAAGGCACCCTTGCTCTGAAAAAGCTCATCGATTCTCTCAACTGCCTTGGTTAACAAGGGACGAATCGCTTGCGGTCCACCCCGGTTGGGACGTTCATCCCCAATTTTGAAAACCCTGGATTCAGCTTGATCGATCAAGGTGGCGCTGTCGCGGCCCTGTGGATTGAAGCCACTGTCAGCTATGTCGTGCGCTGCTGAAATTAGCTTGCGAACCGTTGCACGTTCCTGAACTATGTCTGCATAGGCCCTTATGTTTGATGCGGTAGGCGTACCATCAGCAAGATCAGAAATGTACGCCAGTCCACCAACATTCCCCAGCTCATTGACAGCATCCAGGGACTCGGAAATCGTTATGATATCCAGCGGGTTATTCTGCTCAACAAGTTGCTGCATACATCGGAATATTATGCGGTGATCACCACGATAGAAGTCATCGGCAGAAACAATGCCGGAGATAGAATCCCAGGCATTTTCATCCAACAATAACCCGCCAAGGACTGAGCGTTCTGCCTCAATAGAATGAGGAGGGACCTTAAGTAGAGTTGCAGTGGTATCGTCTGGAGCAGTTGCCAAGATTTACTCGGGGTTTTCACCGGGATGACTAGAGTAAAACAATGCGGGAAGGATGAAAATGGATGTTGGCCAATTTACCCGACAAATCATGTGAGCATTATTCAGCTCACGGAAATTTACTTCATTCCTGGAATAGCCCGCGACTATTCCTCTGCTATAACTGACACCTGTAGCACGGCATTAACTTCAGTGTGTAAATGCACATTGATCTCGTAATCACCAAGTTCACGAAGCGGACCCTCGGGCAACCTGACTTCACTCTTTTCAATTTCGACGCCGAGAGAAGCTGCAGCTTCAGCAATATCACGAACCGTTATGGAACCAAACAACTTGCCTTCATCGCCAGCTTTAGAGGTCAGAGAAAGCTTCAGCGCTTCAATCTGCTCGGCCCTTGCAGTGGCTCGTACCAGTTTGTCTTCAGCGTTGCGTTGAAGCTCCGCCTTGCGCGCTTCAAAGGCTTCAACGTTCTCGGCAGTAGCCGCCACAGCCTTGTGTTGTGGTATCAAAAAGTTTCTTCCGTAGCCTGACTTTACAGAGACCTTGTCTCCAAGATCCCCGAGCTTGGCGATACTTTCAAGCAAAATTATTTCCATTTTCTCTAAACCTCTTTCGATTGAAATCGAGTTCTCAAATCAAACCAGCTATCCATCAGAGCCAGTGAAGCCAACAGCGGATAGACCACTTGAAACAACACAGCTAATAACAGGTAAAAACCGAATACCCAGTTACCAGACAGCTTCCTGGAACCAATGAGCCAGTGAACAAAAGCCAATGCCGATATGATCAGGGGCACTGTCAGCAACGGAATCCAACGCCCTAGGTATTCATTAAAAACAAAACATATCAACATCATGCAGACCAGCACCGCACTCAGAAGCGGAGACATTCGCAACTGATGAAACTCTCTACCAAATCCACCAGGGTTATAAAGTTGACTCTGCCACCATCTGGCCAATACTAAGAATGCCAGCATGGCATAGGCCTGCCCCATGGCAAAAAACCCCATAATGGCGCTCTTTGCCTCCTCAAACGTAAGCTCCACGATCGCTGCCAACACTTCTGTCGCACTCAACTCAAATACCAGGCTACCGCCCGCTGACACCAGCACTGCTATTGCAAGTGTCGCTTCCCAGGACATGGTCACTCGCAATACATAGGCGAGAATTGCCGTACCCAACATAGCAATTACCGGGCTCGGGTCCCCTACCAGGTATAGCGCAATCCCCAATGGTATCAACGCCCACATCAGTACCATCAACCCTTCAACAGGCCCTTTCCGCAAAATGACCAGGCTAACAATGGCAGTACCCAACCAGTTTAATAATGGCAGCGAGGTACTGACAAGTGTGACGCCTACTGCATGGCGTCTGCCACGCATAACGAACTCAGCAATGGCACGCATAGTTTCCTTTACAAGTTCAGTTCAGAGCTTCATCGATCAATGACGATATCTAGTTGTGAGCATCCGTATAGGGGATCAATGCCAGGTATCTCGCACGCTTAATCGCTGTTGCCAATTGGCGTTGGTATTTGGCTTTAGTTCCTGTAATTCGGCTGGGTATTATCTTTCCCGTTTCAGACACATAGGCCTTTAACGTTTCAAGGTCCTTATAGTCAATTTCCTTTACACCTTCAGCTGTAAAACGGCAGTACTTTCTTCTTCGGTAAAATCTGGACATGGTCTATACCTCCGTTTCCGTGATTTCTTCCACTTTTGCTGATGCTTTTTGTTCACTCACTTCGTCCACCGATTTTTTCTCTTCAGCCGCTTCATTTCCCGCGTCTGATTTACCTCTGTCCGCACGGGGTGGTTCATCCTTACCCTTCCTCTCCCGGCTTTCTTTTTCCGCCTTCATAATCGGGGACTCTTCTGTATCAGCGCTTTTACGACCCATGACAAGATTCCGCAAAACTGCATCGTTGAAACGAAAGGCCGTATTTAGCTCCTCGAGCACCTCTTTGGTACATTCGACATTCAGCAGAATATAGTGCGCTTTGTGGATTTTGTTGATGGAGTAAGCGAGTTGCCTGCGACCCCAGTCTTCTACACGGTGGATATTTCCTCCACCCTGTACTATTAGGTTTGAATATCGCTTTATCATTCCTGGGACCTGCTCACTCTGATCAGGATGTACCAGGAACACTATTTCGTAGTGCCTCATTGCGGCTCCTCTCGGTAAAATGCTTCCTGGTTTCGATATCCAGTGAAGCAAGGAGAAATTGGGTGGCGGATTGTAGGCAAAGAAGAGGAACTATGCAAATCCCTTGGACACAGGGTGGATGAAACAGGCTGTCATCTGCCCAGAATTGACCCACGGCTGCTTCAAGGGTGCAGACGCTGTCTGTTTACCTCATATAGGCAAATACCCGTGGCAACGCTGACATTGAAGCCCAGCGATTCATTAACCATTGGAATTCTGGCAAGAAAATCACAATGTTTGCGTGTATTCGGCCTTATTCCCTTACCTTCAGATCCCATCACAATCGCAATGTGATCATTCAGATCAATATCCGATATTGGCTGTACTGCATCGAGCGCAGTGCCCACAACCCAGACCCCTGCTGATTTTAACTGCTCCATACACCTGGCTAGATTCACCACCTGAATGTACGGAACCTGCTCCGCTCCGCCGCTGGATCTCTTGATCGCGTCAGCATTGACAGGAGCGCTGGCATTTTTCGGTGCTATAACGGCATCGACACCAAGCGAGGCCGCACTGCGCAGGCAGGCTCCGAGATTACCGGGATCGGTTACGCCATCTAGTAGAAGGAACAACCTCTTGCCACGAGTTTCTTTTAGCAATTGCTCCAGGTTTACAGGAGCCTTTAGAGCCGATGCTACTAGCAACACGACGCCCTGATGCGATCTCTCACCACCAACCAGTCGAGAAAGCTTATCCGCACTCATCCTTTCAACGGGACAAGCTATTTCCCTGGCCAATTCAAGGACTCCCTTCAAGCGCTCCGATTGTCTGCCATCCCTGACAAACAGGCGCTCCGAGGTCCCAGACCGCAAACCCTGCTCCACCGAATGCATGCCATAAACTAGCTTGCCTTTAGACATCTACCTTCTTCTGCGCTTCGTTTTCCGTGGTTTACCATTTCGCAGCTCTTTAGTTCGCTTCCTGGCGTGCTCGTTCTTTTTCCGCGTTCGATGAGTGGCAACTGGTGAGTGAGTGACCAGTTCAAAATCCACCTTCCTCTCATCCACATCCACCCTGACAATCTGCACGCGGACTATGTCTCCCAGGGAGTAGCTGGTTTTGGTCCTCCCACCAACAAGACATTGGCTCTCCTGGTTATAGTGAAAATATTCGCCAATGAGAGTGCTTACATGGATCAGACCCTCAACATAAACCTCATCAAGTTCTACAAACAGCCCAAACTTGGTAACACCGGTAATCACCCCGGAACAGGTGTTTCCAACCTGATCACTGATGTAGTCACACTTCATCCACTCAAGCACATCATAAACAGCGGTTTCAGCACGACGTTCGGTGGAACTGGATCTTTCTCCACACATCAACACATCGTCTGCACTATAGGGATACCAATTACTTCTACCTGCTCGCCCAAAACGTTTAACCAGCGGGCTTTCACTGTCACTATGAATAAGTGATTTAATGAGGCGGTGCGTCATCAGGTCCGGGAAACGTCTGATTGGAGAGGTAAAGTGAGCATATTCCTTGTAGTTCAGGCCAAAGTGTCCTTTGTTTTCGACCTGGTATACGGCCTGGTTCAAAGAGCGAAGTAAAACCATCTGCAATACGTGACCGCTCTTTCTTTTTCTTAGCTGGTCGAGAACTACTCGATAGTCATTGGGAGATACCCCATCTTCACTGTCGAATGCAACTCCCAGATGTGCNAGAAACTGGCTTACCCCCTCCACCTTTTCCTCTTTCGGGGGCTCGTGGACTCTATACAAACCAGGCTTCCCAAGGTTGGTGATGAATTTTGCAGCGCACACATTTGCGGACAGCATACATTCTTCAATCAGCCTGTGTGCGTCGCCTCGAACCCGTGGTTCAATACCAGTTACCCTGCCTTCACCATCGAATTCAAAACCCAACTCCTTGGAATCAAATTCCAAAGCTCCCCGGGAATCTCGCTTTGCCTTTAACACTTGATAGAGCTTGTTCAGTTCATCAATGTATTCACACAGATTCCGATATTGATGACGAAGCTGGTCATCTCCCCTCAGTATGGACGTTACCTCGTTATAGGTCAGCCGCCCATGGGAATGGATGACACCTTCGTAAAACAGAAAACTGCTAATCCGCCCTTTAGCTGAGATTGTCATTTCGCAAACAAGCACCAGGCGATCTACTCCTGGTTTCAGCGAACATAGTCCATTGCTCAGTTTTTCCGGCAGCATCGGGACAACGTACTGAGGGAAATATACGGATGTGCCCCTCTCAAAAGCAGCCTGGTCAAGTGGAGATCCTATTTCGACATAGCGGGCCACATCAGCGATTGCAACCAGCAGCCGCCAACCGCCACTTGCCTTCTTTTCGCAGAAGACCGCGTCATCAAAGTCCCTGGCATCTTCGCCATCAATAGTGATGAATGGAAGGGCTCTGAGATCATTTCGTTTTTTCTTATCCTTCGCCGATATCTCAAAGGGCATTTGGTCAACCTGCTGGAGAACCTCATCGTCGAAGGTAAATGGAATATCGTGATTCCTTAAAGCGACTTCGACCTCCATGTCAGGTGTCAGATGATCACCAAGGATTTCGATAACTTCTGCCGTGGGAATGCCATGAAGGGAGGGTTGTTCTATGATCTGCGCGACGACTATCTGCCCTGCTTTGCTTTTTCTCCGGTCGAGTTTATGCACAAGAATTTCATGAACAATTTTGCTGTTCAGGGATTCAAGCAGGTTCAGTTCACCCTCATAATAGAGTCGAGCAACAACTTGAAGCGTATTTCTTTCAAGGACTTCTACAATCTCACCCTCGCTGCGCCCCCGTCGGTCCCGGCCCCGAATCCTCACATGGGCGACATCACCATGGAAGACACAGCGCATCTGACGGTTGGAGAGAAAAATATCCTCTTCCCTGTTTTCACTGGACAGGAAACCAAACCCGTCCGCATGGGCGATAACCTTTCCAGTTACCAGTTCCATACGGCTGGCAATGGCATAAACATTGTGTCGGTCAACAATCAACTGACCATCCCGCACCATAGCCCTTAATCGATTCTTAAGGGCCTCACGCCGATGCCTTTCTTCAAGTCCCAATTCCTTTGATAGGCGCTTAGAACTGACTGGCTCGTCAATTTCTGCCATAGTCGACAGGATATGTTCGCGGCTCGCTATCGGGTTCTCATACCTCTTAGCTTCCCGCTTCCGATGTGGATCTTTACTCAAATCATTACCTTCTGGACCCTTAAGTCCATTCTAGCCCCCACAATACACTAATGAATACTCCGTAGGCCCATCGGCCTGTTCTATCGAACCCATAATTGACAGCGGCTTACCCGCCTAGTAATCTTCCGCGTCCTCTTGCCGAGGTGGTGAAATTGGTAGACACGCTAGCTTCAGGTGCTAGTGGGGGCAACCCCGTGGAGGTTCAAGTCCTCTCCTC
>PBRP01000035.1 GCA_002726655.1 Gammaproteobacteria bacterium | reverse complement strand
TCGGCTGAATTATTTCCAACCTCGAACTGGCGAAGCCAAACAAAACGCGTGCGGGTGCCATCGACAATGTCATTGAGCAATGCGTCCAGTCGTTCACGTAGATCGGAGTCCAAATGCTGAACGATCCGGGCCTCAATCTGACGTTCAGCGGCAACCAGCGCATCTGCACAAAGCCGTTCGATGGTGGTTACACCGGGAAGGATGGTCTGTGTCCGGCGGCATTCATCGATAAATCTCCGTGCGATATCCTCGCTTGATCGGGCATTTTCAGCTTGCTCGTAAAGCCAGGCCTTGATGTCTCTGGCTCCCCGGCCAGAGAAGTTTTTGTAGCCATAGTGAGATCGAAGGCTTACAAGGTGTTCTTGCCGTGTCTGTTTCCTCGCCGCGTAGGGGAGTAGTGCGTCACCGGTGAGGCCAAGTTGGGCGCCAATAAATGCAAGGACCTCATTGGGAATCAACTCGCCCGGATAGAGCAAGCGGCCGGGATATCGCAAAGCGCAAAGCTGAAGTGCAAATCCCATCCGGTTCTCGGGACGACGGCGCTCGCGGATTAACTCGAGATCGTCATCAGCGAGCGTGTAGTGTTTCAGTAGTGATGGTTCGTCGGTAGGAAGATCAAGCAAAGCAGAGCGTTGACGCTCGGTCAGAATATTCCGTCTTGGCATGGAGAACTTTCCTTGTCGGCTTATTGGTTATTGGATTGGCCAATATCAACAATAAAAACAAAGACTTGCAACAGAAAGCTCAATTGCCGAGTGAATTTCTAGCCGAGCTGAAATGGGGGAGAGTAGGGCATATTAATCCTTAGAGTGTCATTTCGCCCCGTACCGGAACCGACCCCATCTTGCGGACATAGGTGTCGGATGACATGCCAGGCAGGTCATCCTCTAGCGGTTCCCGTTTGCCAAAGAGATTGATCCAGCGGTCACTTCTGTGCCCAAGTCGAAGCAGATCGTGGAAGTATTTCCCCGGATCGTCCTGCCTTCTAATCAGACCGGCCAGTGCTGCAACTATCGAGATCGGACTTAGTAACAGGTCGCGAAGTGCATCGAGGGTAAGTTTAAATTGAAATGCGATCGGGTCGCGCAGCAGGTGCCAGTACTGGTGGGTCTGCTCTTCGCCCACCGGGCTTTCCTCAGAGTCCGAGTCATCCATGCGCGAGGTTTACCGGCTGGTTTGCCCAGGACAGGATTTCGTGAAGAGCGCCTCTGTGGACTATTCGGTCGGCTTTCTTTTCGAGTTGGTAACTGTACATAGGGTCATAATAATCCTGGAGAAGCGATCTGATCCAGGATTTATGGGCCTCAAAGTTCCCAGATTTCTGGTTCTCAAGTGCATCCTGGAGCAATTTGCGAACCTTAGCATGGGCCACACCGCCAAGCCGCTTGCGAATGGCGTCAATTGCCGTAGTAAGGTATTCCGCAAAACAGCGCTGGGCTTCATTGGAGAAGCGAAGTGAGTACTCCTGCCACTGACAGACAATATACTCCTGGTAAATTCTGCAGACCCTGCTTTCAAGGGTATCTTCCAGCAAGACGATGGGTGCCTGTTTCATCGCAACCTGCAATGCCTGTGGCAACTGAATTCTGCCGATAAGTCTACCCTCGTCTTCGAGGAAGAGGTGACCAAGTGGGTTGCACGAATTGAATTTCAGTAATTTTATCGCAACAGTGTTCTCAAAACTGATCTGCGAGGGCTGTGGGTCCAGATGTCTGCCAAACGCAGAGCCACGATGGTGGGCGAGATGTTCAAGGTCGAGACTGTCTTCAAGCTGCGTCAGCAATTCCGTCTTTCCTACACCGGTTTTACCTGAAACGACAACTAGCCTCGGTATTTTTTGGAACTGATCCAGGAGGAAACGCCGCATAGATTTGTAACCACCGGGTATTCGCATAACGTCCATGCCCGCATCCTTCAGCCACTCACATGCAATTTGTGATCGCTTGCCTCCGCGAAAACAATAGAGGAGTGTGCCAGGGTTTTGATCAACAAAATCCAGCCAGCAATTGAGTCTCTGCACCTTTATATCACCGGAGACCAGTTCATGGCCGAGCTTCTCTGCCGCATCGGGCCCATCCTCCTTATAGCTTATGCCCACCAGGTGTCGTTCATTGTCATTAAGAATAGGGATATTCACGGCGCCGGGGAATGCACCCTGAGCAAACTCGACTTCAGCTCTTACGTCAATCATGGGTGCTTCATCAAGAAACAGGCGCTTTAACTGTCCCGTATCCTTCATCGGCCTTGTCCGCCTATCAGGTCAATAGCGCCACCTATTGCGGCAATGTTGTCGCTGATGCTCCGCTCAACAGTGAAACGACTCAGATAATGAGGACCACCTGCCTTCGGGCCTGTCCCTGATAACCCGGACCCCCCAAAGGGTTGAGACTCGACCACTGCACCAATCATATTGCGGTTAATATAGACGTTGCCCGCGGGGACATTTTCAGTGATGTAGTCCACCATCGTCTCGTTGCGGGAATGGATGCCCAATGTTAGTGCGAAGCCTGTTGCGCGGATCTCTGCAAAGATCTGTGGCAGGTCGTCAGTACTGTATCGAATGATATGCAGCACCGGACCAAAATGTTCCTCCTTCAGCTCCATTATCGTTTGAATCTCATAGCAGCAGGGCGCGAAATAATTGCCTGCCATCTTTTCGCATGGTGTACGTGCTATCAGCGTGGCGTCCCGGTCAAGAACCTCGATATGGTTTTGCAGCCTGGAGAGTGCTGCTGTATCGATGACGGGTCCAATATCCACAGACAGGTCCAGGGGGTCTCCGACCCTTAATTCCTGCATCGCGCCAGTCAACAGTTCAATAATGTTATCTGCACAGGAATCCTGCAGATACAAAACGCGCAGTGCAGAGCATCTTTGCCCGGTACTATCGAATGCAGATACCAGAACGTCCTTTACTACCTGCTCAGGCAGTGCTGAGGAATCCACAATCATCGTATTCTGCCCACCCGTTTCCGCGATAAAAGGGACAATGGGACCAGGGCGGTTGGCTAGTACCTGATTTATCGTCTTACCGGTAGCAACAGAACCAGTAAACACAACGCCATCTATTCGTTCATCACTGGTTAGACTCGTGCCGATTTTCTCCCCTTCACCGCACAAGATCTGTATGACGTCGTGAGGGATGCCCGCCTCGTGCATCAGGTCTACTACCCGATGTGCGGTCAGACTGGTTTGTTCAGCTGGTTTTGCTATCGCTGTATTCCCTGTTACCAGTGCAGCTACAATCTGGCCGGAAAAAATTGCAACAGGGAAATTCCAGGGACTGATACAGGCAAAAACACCGCGAGGATGATAGGTAAGACGGTTTTTCTCGCCGTTCGGCCCAGGCAATTCCTTGTTCAGGTTGGCCTCAGCCTGAGCAGCATAGTAGCGGCAGAAGTCAACTGCTTCACGAATTTCAGCAATTGAAGATACGATGGATTTTCCTGCTTCCCTTCCCATCAGGGTAATAAGCTCGGGCATATTATCATGTAGCGCATTGGCAAAGTTGCGAATCAGGCCGGTGCGGCTGGCGAGGGGGAGGGCAGCCCACTGGGGAGCCGCTGATTGTGCCCGTCGAATTGTATCTAGCGTACTCTCGTGAGAATCGAAACCCAGTTCCCCAACCAGTTCGCCATCTACAGGTGAACTGATTTTATGCACATCCTTGCCCTCATAGCGCCAGCTTGAATCTTTAAATTGAGAGATTCCATTGAGTAACCATTTCCTGTGCGTACTGTAGCTAGGGTTTAGTCCGCTTGAGTTCTGGCGCCCTGGAAACAGGTCCCTGGGCTTTGGAATCTCAGCATCGTGGTTCATCAGATAGACAGGATGGCGGGCAAGCTCCACTGCACTTGTACCACTGGCAAGTTGATTTACGAATGAGCTGTTGGCAGAGTTTTCCAGCAGGCGCCTGATCAGGTAGGGCAACAGCTCCTGCTGTGCTCCGATAGGCGCATAGATGCAGCATGCTGTACCTTGATGGCGGCTCAGCAGGCAGTCGTAGAGGGCAGACCCCATGCCATGTAGGCGCTGGAATTCAAACTGTAAGTCTGTAGTTTCGGACTGAGTCCAGTGCAGAATATTGGCAACTGTCTGTACATTATGTGTCGCAAATTGAGGGAAGAGGTAGTCTTGCTGCTGAAGCATGAGTTTTGCGCAGTAGAGGAAGGCGATGTCTGAATGTGCTTTTTGCGTAAAGACAGGGTAGTCATCGAGCCCCATTAGTTGGGCCATCTTGATTTCGGTATCCCAATAGGCGCCCTTAACCAGTCTGACAGGAATTCTCTGACGATTTTCTTGCCCGAGTTCAGCCAGGTAATTGATGACCGCTTCTCCTCGCTTGGAATAGGCCTGGACAGCAAGGCCAAGTTGTTCGAAACCCTTGCCCGGACCGTCTTTGATCAATCGCTCAATCAGGCTCAATGATAGCTCAAGGCGATCTGCTTCCTCTGCATCAATTGTGATCTGTACATTAAGGTCACGGGCGAGCTTTACCAGGTCATGGATGGCGGGGTAGAGCTCATCATCGACTCTGGCGAGCTGATTGGCCTCATAACGTGGGTGAAGGGCTGATAGTTTGATAGAAATGGATGAAATATCGAATTTGCCGGCAAAACGGATCGCTTCACCATAGGCTTCGAAGAAACTTTGAGCATCTTCCCTTGTCAATGCGGCTTCGCCAAGCATGTCGAAAGAATATCGATACTGGGACCTGTCTTTCTTGATTTTACTGCGCGCCTGCTGGAGGGTTTCACCCAGCACAAAGTGTTCACTGAAAATACCCATGCCAATTTCGATTGCCATGCGGATTGCGGGCTCACCCAGGCGTTGAATGATCCCGGACAGGAACGGGATTTCATCTGTCTCAAGCACCGCAGAAGTGAACAGCAGGGCGCGCGTAGAAGAATTGACCAGGGTCGAAAGGCTCTTTCCCAAATGGTTTGCCCAATCTGCGCCGGTAAGTCTAGAGCGAATTAAAGCTTCCCTGGTTGCCTCATCGGGTATACGCGCCAGAGCTTCAGCAAGGGTCATGAGGCGAATGCCTTCGCTAGAGTCAAGACTGTACTCCGCCATAAAGGCGTCCAGCCCACTATTAAAGTCAGGGTGTGAGCGAATTTCACCAATCAGACTGATAGTCTCGGCTGTGACAGCCTGACGTTCAAGCCTGTAAGGTTTGATGGCTCGAGCATAGCGACGGACCATCTCTGGTTCGGCTGTCAGATAGTCGTCTGCTATTCGATGTCGTAGCTGTTCGAGCGTATCCAAGCCTTGAACCCCTGAATGTGGTGTTGGGTGTTTGTGCGCATCTTAACTGAATGTATCGACAAAGTGAGGAGTAGGCGGGCGGGTCTAGGTTTCCTGTTTCTGATGGTCTGGTTTATCCATTCCTGTTCATATGTCTATAATTTAACATAATATATATTATGCGCACTCGCGTAGGTAGGGCTATTCAGGACCCCAGGCTGATAGCCGCTAATGCTGCTGGTCACCTGGTCTTTATTGGCTATAGCCGAAGTCGTTTTATGATGGCCAGTTACTTTGGACCCCTGACTTAATCATCATAGAAATCTGGGTATAACTCTTTGGCACAAGGTTCACAAATGCCATGACTGAACTGTGAACCAGAATGCTTTGATATATAGGTCTCAATTTTTTCCCAATACCCGTCATCATTTCGAATATTTTTGCAGTTAGCACATATGGGAATAAAGTCACGAAGGGTATTTACTTCATCCAGTGCTTTTTCAAGACTGGCAATGAGATCTTCTTTTTCTTCAAGCGTTCTTTTGCGCTCAGTAATATCATGGGAAATACCCAATATACCGATAATTGTGCCATCGGATTCGTATATAGGTGACTTAATCGTTTCAAGAATTTCATGATGCCCACCCATCATCAGCATATGTTACTTCTTCTTCATTAACGCTTGGTTTTCCTTTCGCTAATGCCCTGGCATCATTTTCGCGGAATTGGTCTGCTAGCTTCTTATCGACAAAATCATAATCTGTTTTACCGACGATATCTGCTTCTGATGAGCCAAAGAAACGTTCAAACCTTTTGTTGCACCCAAGATATGTTCCCTGCGCATCTTTCAGCCAGACGAGCTCGGGAATTGTATTCAACAATGTGCGCAAATGTGATTCGCTTCGCTCCAGCACCTTAATTGTATTTTTGAGCTCTGTCCGGGCCTGCTCGAGCTCTTTATCAAGGTGATCTGATTCTTCAGGATGAGATTTGATCAAAGTAAACCTCGTGTCAAATGACCGTCTGCCAGTAGGAGTATAGTCTCAGAAAAAGTCCTTTTCACGTAAGCCCAGTGTAAAAATGGGGAGAAGGTGCATTTTTCGAAGATCCGGGGGTCATGGTGTGCCTGATAGGCCCAGTAGTGCCTAATCAATGATCCGGCAGCAGCCCCGGTAACGCTCTATAAATGACCGTCGGCGCGTTTGAACCTACCCCTCGTCGGATGACATTCGCAATATTGTTGCAACACTGTCGGAATATATCGGTGAACATGCATATTTGGCAGAGACTAAGTATACTTTTCAAAAAGCTGGGTGGTTTTTAGTCAGTCAGTTTCGTGAAGAAGAACTTAATATACAAGGTAACTCCAATATGGAATGTCCCAAGTGCCACGCACAAATGGAAGAAGTCACCTATGGACGAAATATGGTCATTGACCGGTGCACAAACTGCAAAGGGATTTGGTTCGATGTGGGTGAAGCAGAAACGCTCAAGGAAAAGTGGATGTCGGAGTTCGTTGATAGCGGTGACCCGGAAGTTGGTAAGGAATACAATAAGATTGAAGAAGTGGACTGCCCTCGCTGTGGCAAGCGGATGTCCAAGGTGTCAGACCCAACACAGCCGCATATCTGGTATGAGGCTTGTGAAGATCACGGAATGTACTTTGATGCCGGCGAATTTACTGATTACAAATATGAAACCCTGTTAGACAAATTCAGGGATCTAATCACTGGAAAAAGATCAGGCTAGCCATACCTTATGCATATCACCTTCTATGGCGTACGTGGCTCGATTGCCGCACCGGGTGCTGCGACAGTTAAGTACGGTGGCAATACCTCGTGCATGCATGTTCGCCTGAACTCGGGAGAAAACCTGATTTTCGACGCCGGGACCGGAATTCGAAGGCTGGGAATCGATATGCTCCGTCACTCGGAGCCAATCCTTTTGCTCCTGAGCCACGGTCACTGGGACCATATACAGGGCTATCCATTTTTTGGGCCCATATATTAGCCAGACAGGGAAATAATCGTCTTCCAGGGTGTTGAAGGCAATGCTGTCGCGCTGGCAGCAATCCTTGAACAGATGGACGGGTCAAATTTCCCGGTTCATGCAGGGGATCTGCCCTCCCGTGTTTCGACCATTGATGAAGTTGAGAAATATCTTCTCGATAAGCCGTACAAAACAGATCGAATGGACCTTAATCACCCCGGTGGCGGACATGCCTACCGCGTTGAGGAAGATGGCGTGTCATTTGCCTATGTCACTGATAACGAACTGGATCCACCAGACAAACCTCATACCAGCTACGATGAGTGGGTTGAATATTGCCGTGGCGTGGATCTGCTGGTCCACGATGCCCAGTATACTGAGGTGGATATGCCCGAAAAGCACGGTTGGGGTCACTCACTGATATCCCAGGTGCGCCAGCTTGCCGTGGATGCCCAGGTGAAGAACCTCGCAATGTTCCACCATGATCCTGAAAGAACTGATTCTGCGCTGGATGAAATAGCACTCGAGTCAGCCAATTACTTCAAATCAAGCGGCAGTAAGATCGGCTCTTACATTGCAGCCGAAGGCCTGACTTTTGAGCTGAAAGTCAAAAATGATCCCAAGGTTTCAACCTTAAATTTGCTCGAATACTAGACAGAAACTTTCCAGATGCGACTTGTCTCTTTCAATGTCAACAGCATTAGAGTGCGTCTTCATCAACTGCAGGCTGTTATCGATAACCACGCTCCTGACATTATTGGTATCCAGGAAACCAAGGTAGCTGATGATCAATTTCCTGTGGATGAAATAGCTGAACTCGGATATCACGTCGAATTTCATGGCCAGAAGTCCCACTATGGTGTGGCTCTACTCTCAAAGGAAAAGCCCGTCAGGGTCGTTAAGGGGTTTGACCTCGATGACAATGCCAGTCAGCGACGATTCATCGCAGGTAATTATTTACTGCCAGATAGTCGTCAATTAACGGTTATTAACTGCTATTTCCCCCAGGGCGAAAACAGAAGCCACCCGACAAAGTTTCCCGGTAAACAGAAGTTCTATGCGGATCTACAAAGTTATCTGGTCAAGGAATACAGCCCCAATGACCTGCTGGCGGTAATGGGCGACATGAATATTGCGCCGATAAACAATGATATCGGTATTGGTGAGCCGAATATGAAGCGCTGGCTTAAGGAAGGTAAAACAGCCTTCCTGCCTGAAGAACGAGAGTGGCTTCAGAAAGTGTTCGATTGGGGTATGGTCGATAGCTATCGTGCGCACTACCCTGACGTGGACGACACCTTTAGCTGGTTTGACTATCGTAGCCGAGGGTATGAAAAAGACCCCAGGCGTGGCCTCAGGATTGACCTGATCCTGCTTTCAGAAGCTGCCGCTAAGTTTTGCATGGATGCCGGCATAGACCAGGAAATCCGCGCCATGGACAGGCCTTCTGATCACTGCCCCATCTGGAGTGAGCTGTCCCTGTAATTTGATTCACCTGCCCTGGTCGTCACCGGGATTTTTAGGTGATAGGACAGGAATGCGCTGCAGATACCCTCTTAGTGGCAGGTAACAACTGATACCAATGATATCCGCCAGCAGGTCCTGTGCTTCGAAGTACCGATGTCCCTGGAGCAACTGAATGATTTCGAGACCGAGGCCGTAGGCGGTGAGAGATATCCACTTTATCCAATTTTTCTGGCTTTGCGGGAAAGAATAATCTGCAAGAAACGCCAGTGTAATGAATGCCACCCAGTGATTCAGCTTGTCCCAGACCTGAAAAGCAGTTGGCATGGGATCGCTGGTCAAGGCAAGCCAGGTGATGGCTGCCAGGCAGGTCACCAGCAGCAGTCTAAATACACTGGTCATTTGTAGTGCTGGTTTATCGCATCCCGGGTCGATTGGGCAACCTGACGAGCGGCCTCCGCAAAATCCTCTCCGGAGGAGGCATAAAGTATGGCCCTGGATGAGGATACGATCAAACCACCCCCCTGCCCCGCCTTAATACTTGCCTCAATATCACCGCCCTGAGCTCCGATTCCGGGGAGGAGAAACGTCATGTCCCCGGTGATTTCCCTTACCCTGGCAAGTTCGCCAGGCTGGGTGGCCCCCACGACCAGGGCCACATTGTTATTCGAATTCCAGTTTTGAGTTGCAAGGCCGGCGACACGCTCGTATAGCTGTTCACCGTCCTCCATCACCAGGTTCTGTATATCAGCTCCGCCCGGGTTTGAGGTCCGGCACAGGACAAAAATGCCCTTCTCAGCATATGCCAGGAAAGGTTGCATCGCGTCTAGTCCCATATAGGGGTTAATTGTTACGGCGTCAGCGCCGTATCTTTCGAATGCCTCTGTTGCATAGTTTTCCGCCGTGCTGCCTACATCGCCACGTTTGGCATCTAGTATCAGGGGTATGCCAAGATCCCTGACATAGGCAATCGTCTTTTCCAGTTCCTGCTCTGCGGCATTAGCTGCGTAGAAGGCAAACTGGGGCTTGTAGCAACAGGCGAGGTCGGATGTGGCGTCGATCATCGCCTTGTTGAAGGTAAAAATCGGCTCCTTATCCTTGCGTACCGCCGGTGGAAAACGTGCTGGATCAGGGTCCAGACCTACGCACAGTAGTGTTTCTAGCTCTGATTGACGGGTAGTGATGGCATCGAAAAACTGGTTGTTGCTGATGATGATCTCCTTAAAGTGGCTGACCTCTGAAGGGCCACAGCACATTTAGGGCAAAATTATGTCGCGTTCTGTCCCTGGCTGCCAATTTGGGTCAGTGGAGTATACCTAAACCCTCCACGTGGTTGTACTCTTAACTCGCTGAAAAATAACGATTTATTTCAGTATTGGCAAAGTTGGCACAATTGTAGCATCAGTCTGTTCAATCAAAATCAATATAACGGACAGCCGTATGACAACGTCGCTCCTTCTATCTAAGATTGCTGGCATCTCCAATACCAGAAACAGTCGTGTTGATCAGCCAACCCGGTCACGCGGCGGTGAGCAGCATGAGAAGCGGCGTGAATTCCGACGAGAGAGTAGTGAGCGACTGTTCCTTCAAGTTGTACAGTCCGAGGACTAGGATCTGATAGGTACGATGCTATCCAGCAACATGGTGAATTCATCGGAAAACGGCCTGAAGGCAACATGCGAACAGAATATCCCTGCCGGGTGTGTCATCGACCTATGGGTCGATGACGCTGCGAAGCCTGGCAAATTCTTTCTCTCAAGTAAAGTTCGCTGGAGTCTTGAAGACGCGTCCGGTGCCTTCAGTTTCGGAGTTGAGCTACTCGACGGTGCTGCGACAGATATAAAGGAATGGCAAGAGCGCCATGTATAAGTTTCATCGCGACAGTTTTGGCCCATTCCCTGTATCCTCAATCACATAGCCATATTCGGCGATCATATCCCGCAATTCATCGGCCCGTTGCCAATGCTTCTCTGTACGAGCCAGTTCCCGCTCTTGCAGCAGATTCATCACTTCGGCTGGAGCCTCTATCGCATCGGGGTGCCATGCGCCAATGTCCAACCCCATCACTTCATCTACTTTAAGCAGAGTCGCTTTTTTGGCCTCATCTGCCAGGTCAGACCGAATCATCTCCCAGACTACTGCCAGCGCCCTTGGCATATTGAGGTCATCATTGATGTAAGAGACAAAGCGGTGAAGATACTCTTCGGAAATCTCACCTGGTTCACCCCAGTCGTACGCGGTCTGGCGCATCCTTGCCAGTGCCGTACGACTTGCATCAAGGCTTTCTAGACTGAATGACATCTGAGTGCGATAGTGAGCTGTGAGGCAATAGTAGCGGTAATCATGGGTTGAGAAGCCTTCTTCCACCAGTGTCTCAAGGCGGATGAAATCTCCCTTGGATTTTGCCATCTTGGCGTTGTTTAGCTGTAAAAAGTATCCATGCATCCAGAAATTAGCCAGCCTTGTTCCCTTGCTGGCCTCGGTCTGTGCAATCTCATTAGTGTGATGGATGGGGATATGATCTTCACCGCCACAATGGATATCAAAAAAGTCTCCCAGATATTTGGCTGACATGGCTGAACACTCGATGTGCCAGCCGGGAAACCCGGTTCCCCAGGGGCTGACCCATTCCATCTGGCGCTTCTCGTTGGGGTTTGAAAATTTCCACAACGCAAAATCAGTAACGTGCAGGCGGCCACCCTGCTCTACCCTGGCCCCGCCCTGGAGCCCGCTTATATCAAGGCGCGCGAGATATCCATAGCTATTCAACTTCTGTGAATTGAAATAGATGCCGTCATCGGTTCTGTAGGTATAGCCTTTGTCTTCTAGATCCTGGACAAAGGCAATCTGCTCCTCTATGTGATCGGTTGCTTTGCACCAGGTGGCGGGTTCAAGTGCGTTAAGTTGCCTGAGGTCACTTTTGAATGCGTCGCCATAAAATTCGGCCATTTCCCATGCCGTCATGCCGGTGCGGCGAGTTCCAACCTCCATCTTGTCTTCGCCCGTGTCCGCATCTGATGTCAGGTGACCGACATCAGTGATATTCACCACATGGTTTACTTCAAGGCCGTTGAATTCGAGTACACGGCGCAAGATATCCTCGAAAACATAGGTTCTCAGATTACCGATGTGGGCATAGTTATAAACCGTTGGTCCACATGCATAGAGCCCCACCTTGCCAGGACTAATAGGTTTGAACTCACGTATCTTACGTTCGTAGGTATCGAACAGCCTGATTGGCGTCATGTTGCTGGTTCAGTCATTGTTGGAAAGGGCCGCATCATATCGTAATTAGCGGTGATCTCAAGATCAGCCGCTGTGGTTTTCATTGATAATTTTCAGCCAGGACACGCTCTACCGTGTCTACAATCACCTGGGTCTGGGACTCAACCTCGATATTCACTTCATCACCAACGCTCAAGCACGAAAAATTAGTTCGTTTGAGGGTTTCCGGGATCAGGTTGATACAAAAGGATTCGCTTTCCCGCTCGAGTTTAGCGACCGTCAGGCTAGCACCATTAACCGCTAAGAATCCCTTCTCGAATACATATTTGAGCCAGCGGCTTTCTCCCGAAAGGGTCAGCCGGCAGTTGTTTTCAGTAGTTTCTATATGGCTGACTGTAGCGGTGCTTATCACGTGTCCTGACAGTATATGACCACCTACTTCGGCATCTGGCTTTGCTGATCGCTCAACATTAACCATGGAGCCGATATCAAGGTATTTGATGTTTGATAAGGCCAATGTTTCTCGGATAGCATCAAAGCTGACGCTATTTCCATCGATATTGGTTACAGTAAAACAGACACCGTTTATGGCGATACTGCCACCAAGTTCAAGCCCTTCGAGAAGGTAGTCGGGAAATTCCAATGAAAAGGTCATCAGACCTTCTTTCTTGATAATGCCTGAGATAGGCAGCTGTTCTTTTACGATGCCGGTATACATAATTAAGCCTCAATTACGGAAAACATTAGCGATCAAAGTGGTTAAAGTCAATGCGATCAGCAAGCAATGACCAACTTTAACTAAACTCAGTATCCTGTTGATAATTATTGGATACTCACGCGGTTCTGGAAAGATGGGATGAGGTCAAATTGATTGATTTAAGAAGCGATACAGTCACGTTACCCTGCGATGCAATGCGTCAGGTCATGTTCGATGCCCCGCTTGGCGATGATGTTTATGGCGAGGACCCATCGGTCAATACTTTGCAAACCCTGGCGGCAGAAATTACAGGGAAGGAATCGGCTCTCTTCGTCTCTAGTGGTACCCAGAGTAATCTGCTGGCTGTTCTCAGCCAATGTGAGCGTGGAGACGAATATATAGCGGGCCAGGAGGCTCACACTTACCGGTTCGAGGCGGGTGGCGCTGCTGTATTGGGTGGTATTCAGCCACAACCTTTACCGTTCAACGGTCGTGGGGAACTGGATCTGGAGCAGGTGGCTGAGACAATCAAACCCGACGACTTCCATTTTGCAAGAACTAAACTCCTTTGCCTGGAGAATACCCAGACCGGCAAAGTACTCGCCATGGACTACCTTGCTGACTTTTTCCAGCTGGCTGTGAAATATGGTCTGAGGAAGCACCTGGATGGTGCGCGCGCCTTTAATGCAGCAGTAAAAATGTCTATAGATATCAAAGAGATATGTAGCTATTTTGATACTGTTTCTATATGCCTGTCAAAAGGGCTTGCGGCACCCGTTGGGTCAGTTCTGGTGGGTGATCGAATTACCATTGAAAAGGCCCGACGCCTTCGCAAAATGCTTGGTGGGGGAATGCGTCAGGCAGGTATCCTTGCCGCCGCTGGAATCTATGCGCTGAAGAACAACATTGAGCGTCTGCAGGTGGATCATGAGAATGCTGCGAACCTGGCAGATGGGCTGCGTGGCCTTGCTGGTTTCAGACTGCTGGAGGAGCCGGAGACCAACATGGTATTGCTGGACCTGTCGAGAGAGTACTTCTCTGCATTAAGCGCCTGGCTTGCTGATAATAATGTTACGGTCTCCGGGCAGCGCTGGGTTCTGCATAAGGATGTATCCAGGGATGATGTAGAGCGCGTCCTGGAGCTCTGCAGCGAGTTTTCGAATGCGCCAGCCTGAACCAAGCCTGCCTCTGGCAGCCGTGTGACGAACCCATTAGGAGCCCTGTATCCAGTGAGTACTGCAGTTTTGTGGTTTGCTGCTGGGAAGCAACTATGTAACGATTAACGTCCGATAGTGCACCTGGGACAGGCATGCAGGGCAAGATAATTTTTCTCAACGGCGCNTCAAGTGCAGGAAAGACGACCCTTGCTCAGGTTCTCCAGGAGCTTGCGGAAGAACCCTGGTTACATATTGCCCTGGATCAGTTCAGGGATGGGCTGCCAGCAAAGTACAGGGGGCTCAATTCGCCGCGAGGTACGACCGGGGATGCAGGCATGAATGTTGTTCCCGTGACTGATTCAGGCGAACCCTTCAGCGCTATCAGGTTTGGTGAGGCGGGTGTGAAAATGTTACAGGGAATGCGTCGTGCTGTCAGGACAATGGCAGAATCGGGCAATAACATTATCCTTGATGATATTATTCTCGAAGCTGAATTTCTGTGGGATTACCTCGATGTATTTGATGGACTTGAAGTGATCTTTGTTGGCGTGCTGTGCCCCATCGATGTAATTAACGAGAGAGAGGCCGCCCGGCCAGGTCGATTTCCAGGGACCGCACTGGGTCATATAGATATTTGCCACGCCCATGATGATTACGATATACAAGTCGATACGAGCACTACCAGCCCACAGCAGTGTGCTTCGATGGTGCTTGGTTTTCTTGATACCGGTGAACCCGGAGCTTTCAGCAGAATCAGAGTTAAGCGGGCAGGCTAGCCGAGCCGGGCTTCAAGCAAGGTAAGGCGGTCGTTGCCAAAGAACATATCAGATTGGTTCAAAAACATGGTGGGTGATCCAAAACCGCCACGATGGATAAGCTCCTCGGTATTGGCGCGTAGTTTGTCCTTGTAGAGCTGGATGGTAATCTTTTGGAAAAATTCTGTCTGCTCCAGGCCTGTTCTATCGAGCACTTCCTGCAATACCTCATCCTTCGATATGTCCTTGAGTTGCGTCCAGTAGGCTCTAAAGACATGCCCGACATACTCCGAAATCAATCCTTTTTCCATTGCCACAAAACAACCGCGCATGGCTTTCACTGAATTGACAGGAAAGATTGGAGGAGATCCGATTGTAATGCCCTGATGGCGCGCCCAATCCTGCAGATCCTTCGCATAGTAGTTAGCCTTAACTGGTATGGGGTTCGCCCGCTGTTCATAGACACTTGTGTTAACGCTATTGAATACACCGCCTACAAGTATGGGCTTCCATATCAGTTCCGCCGAGCGTTGCGCACAAATTGTTTCGATGCGCGAATAGGCCAGGTAGGTCCATGGACTTGAGCAATCAAAGAAATACTCTACCTGCATTGACTGACCCCCGGAATGTCAGCATCACCATGTCAGGTAAGCTGGGAAAAAAGTTCACTGTAGATCTCAGTGTGCGTGAAAAGCAGTACTTCAACAAGAGCTTCGACAAGATCTTCGGACGAGATCTTCGGACACTATCTTCGGACGAGATCTTCGGGTCGGGGGGTCAAATCTGTATGATAGCGTCGACCCGCTCCGAAAATTGGTGGAACCTATGGACGAAGACATCGCGACCTTCAGGCAAATGATTAAGTCCAGCAGCAATATCGTCGTCTTCACTGGCGCAGGGATATCAACTGAGTCAGGCATACCTGACTTTCGCGGTCCAAACGGAATCTGGAACAAAATTACACCCATAGATTTTAATGATTTCGTGCGCTCGGAAGACCTGCGGAGAGAATCATGGCGCCGGAAATTTTCAGGTGGCGATATGATGGCCGAGGCGGCACCTAACGCCGGACACTTTGCTATCAATAAACTGGTCCAAATTGGCAAGGTGAGCCACGTCATTACGCAGAATGTAGATGGTTTGCATCACAGGTCCGGTGTTTCTGAGGAGCAGATTATTGAATTGCACGGGAACGCTAACTACGCAACCTGCCTGGATTGCGGACACAGGTATGAACTTGAAGATATCAGGCGGTCATTTCTGGCTGATGAGACCTTACCCAGCTGCGGTCTATGCCAGGGTATTATCAAGACGGCGACAATCTCATTCGGTCAGTCAATGCCAGTTAAAGAGATGCAGCGAGCAGAGGAGGTAACATTTGCCTGCGATATGTTCATTGCCATCGGCTCATCGCTGGTGGTATATCCGGCCGCCGGGTTCCCGCGAATGGCGAAACAAAATGGTGCAGTACTGGTCATTCTCAATAATGAGCCCACTAATATGGACCCTGTCGCAGACCTCGTACTGCATAAGCAGATAGGACCCACCCTTTCCGCTGCGGTTGACTAGTTTCATAAACTACCCGCACTGGATCTGATTTCCTGGACTTTGCTAAGAAGTTCGTTCATATCCAGAGGCGTATCAGTAATCGTGTAGATGCGGCTGCTTTCGAAATTTGATTTTTCGTTTGTGCATATGAGAACCCTAAGACTGGTATTAACCTCCAGCAGATAGTCAGCAAGTTGATTTGACCCACAAAGAATAGCAAGGTTGAGGGATTCCCCATTCAACCTGGCAAATTTCGTAGCTGCCTCAGCATCTGAAAAGGTTGTCACCTTGTACAGCTGCGATTGAAGAAGCTCTGCCAGCAGCTCTACCCTCGTTGGGTCCGGGTGCACTACCAGTACATGTTGAGTCGAGGAGCCAAGATTGTCGGAATATGGCATTACGCCACTTTTTTCATGCTGAATGATGTTCTCGCTCTGCCGTAACCCAGCACCAATTTCACTTTGATAACGTTTGATCGCGGCAAGGCGCTCACCATTTAGAACCGTGTTTTCTTCCAGCATTAACTCAACCAGTTCCACATAACCGATTGTGCTCGAAACAAGGTTGCTAATCTGGTGCAGGAATTTCCGTTCGGGTTTCTTCAACTGCTGAAGTTGGCTTTGAATGAGCCTGAGCTCAGACAAGTCAAACACCCATAGTTGTGTGCGTGCCGTGTCAGCAGGCTGTGACAGATGGAATTCAAACAGTCCTTTATTGTTATATGACCCCTCGAATACTCCTTTGCCCGATGCTTCGATTAGCTGCAGGAATGATGACTTTGTGTCCTCTTCAAGACAATCCGTTAACTTATCGCCTACATGGAGGCCAGCATCGGCGGCCTTCTGGTTTGCACCAATCAGAATAAAATTACTGTCAAGGAGGATGTATGCGACTGGCGCAACAAGTAGCTCGTCTGAAAGGTCTACCCCAGCTGTCTGATCGGGAGTTTTGTCATTCATTCTGAGGGAGCACCTATGGCATTTCTAATCAATTGAAGCAGATGCGAGAGCTCTACCGGTTTGTTCACGTACCCGGCAGCGCCAAGCTCCAGGGCAGTTTCGGCATCAACACTTTCGCTGTAGCCGGTACACATAATAATGGGCAATTCGGGCCTGAGTTCAAGCAATGTCTTCATCACAGCATCCCCGGAAAGTCCGGGCATGGTCTGGTCAGTTATTACCAGGTCAAAAAGTCCTGGGTCCTGCCTGAACAGTGCAAGTGCTTCTCTGGGTTTGGTAAAGGTGGTTGCACTATACCCAGCTCTTTCTATGACAACCTTCAGGTAGTTGGCAACCGAAAGGTCATCATCAATGATTAGAATACTATTGCCATTTTCCCTGTCACTGGACAAAACAGGTTTTACTTCCTGGAAAACAGGATAAAGAATGTCTACCGAGAACCCTTCATCTCCCCTGGCCAGCCTGATGTGCCCTCCATGCCGGTGAACCATGTCACTGACTTCGGTAAGGTTTGTCGTTTCCCCCAGGGTCGTGGTCACAAATCCTGTCAAAAGCAGGCACTTGAAATGCTCCCTGTCAAAAAATAGGTCCTCGTCAGTAATGGTAATCACAAACGAGGTGTCATCCAGGTCACGATCGCAACCGCTGCATCTAACAAGTTTCTCGGACATTGTTGTAATGTCGCGCTGATTGCCAGCGGCGCCCTCCTCGTCCATAAATACGACAGTGCTGGCTATTAGCTGGTCTAACGCTATAGCGGATATATTTGAAGGAATTTGCGGCTCACCGCTAAAACTAAGGTTGTACTTATTCGCTAATTCGTCCATGGACTTACAGAAGCTCGTTGTGTCACTGCCAGTTTCCAAAACGGAACGAACCTGTTCACTATTTGTAATCACCTCAGCTGCATAGTCTCTAATGGGACCCGGAACATCCGTAGACGACTGGATCAGCTCTGAATAGCCCTTGATTGATGCCAGCTTATTCATTAATTGATGATGAACTTCTTTGCTGAGAGCTTGCTTCGTTCTTACTGACTGATCCGGGCTGCTTGAATCAATGTCGATTGCAACCAATATGACATCCATGTACTTTTCAGCAGGGTCCAACTGCACGTTGGTTTCATGTTTGATTGGGTCACCCTGGAGATTACATATCTCGATATCGACTGTAATCCCCATTCCCTCCCTGCCCTCTGATCCTCTGCAGAATTTGAAAATTTGGTAGAAGTCCTGTTTTGGCAAGTGAGGGTGATAAGGGAACCGAGAGATGCATTCCGCGTTGCTGGTATAGCCCAACAAACGACTAAATGTTCTGTTGCAGAAGGCAGGTTCAAAAGTCGCAAGATCAACCCGCAAAAAGGGATATGGCAGCTCGTCAAAAATCTGGCGATGATATTCAAGTTCTTTGCGGGACCTAAATAGCAGATAAGCGATAACCACTATTGCCGAAAGCAATAACAGGATAGGCGCTCCTTCCAGCGAAGTTGATCCGTTTAGCATGATTTATGGCACTACACTCGTGTGAAATTCATTCGGCACTATCCTGTCAGGGCTTCGTCTGCACTTCCTGGCCGAGGATGAGGCGTGCAAAGTAATGTAAAAATTCCTTGTGCTCGCTGGTGGCCCCCAGTCTCTCCAGGCTTTCGTTCCCCTGCTTACTGGCAATGAAATCATAGCAGCCAGTAACATTTGCACCCTGCCCCAGGACTCTCTCGATTTCCTCATTTAGAAAATCGTGGAGGCTGCTCAGATCATTTTCTTCGACTCCCGATCCTTCAGGGTCCAACACCACGTTCCCCCAAATAGTCGCCATATAAACCTGGAACAATTCCCTGTCGACCAGGTCATTGGAAATTTTGCACTTGTCGATAATCTCTTCCAAGGCAGGAGTAAAATGGGTGCGAAGCTCTTGTAAGTCCATATAGGAGTATAAACACCTGCTGCAAGAGCTGCATATAGGATTAGACAAATTCTACAGGTAGGTTAAGTTAAGCAATGAGTAGTTGAAAGTACCGGGTAACTTGCCAGTGAGCGAGGAAGAGCAACAGCCAAGGAAAATAATTCATATCGATATGGATTGTTTTTTTGCGGCTGTGGAAATGCGTGATGACCCGGGTTTGAAAAATATTCCGCTCGCGGTAGGTGGTGCAGCAGACAGCAGGGGTGTGATCTCGACCTGCAACTATATCGCTAGAGAATATGGCATCCATTCTGCTATGGCTACGGCTTATGCAGTGCGTCTCTGCCCGGACCTTAAGGTTATCCCCGGCCGGATGCGCTACTACCAGTCGGTCTCCAGACAGATACGTGCGATCTTTAGACGTTACACGGAAATTATTGAACCCCTTAGCCTGGATGAAGCCTTCCTGGATGTGTCTGGAACACACCTATTTCGTGGTAGTGCCACCTTAATGGCCAATGATATTCGTTCTGCCATCAGGAGAGAGCTTAGTCTCACCGCATCCGCTGGTGTTGCTCCAAACAAGTTTCTTGCGAAGATCTGTAGCGATGAAAACAAACCAGACGGACAGTGTGTCGTATCACCCAACCAGGTTGTTGCGTTTGTCAAGGAGTTGCCTCTAAAGAAGATCCCCGGTGTAGGCAGGGTCACTTTAAAGCGACTCGCGAAGATTGGACTCGCGACTTGTGCCGATGTCAGAGCGATGGGTAAGGAGGAACTTGTTAAACAGTTGGGCAGTTTTGGAGAGCATCTGTATATTCGCGCCCAGGGGATCGATACGAGAAGGCTAACAACTCACTGGGTGCGCAAGAGCCTTAGTGTCGAGAGAACTTATGCTGAGGATATTCCGGAGCCTGGGAAGGCTATTGCCTCACTGGATAAGTTGTTTGATGAGTTGCAGCGGCGTTTGAAGAAACACTCTAAACGACCCATAAGAAATCAGCAGGTCAAGTTGAAATTTTCTGATTTCCAGCAAACCACCATGGAGCGCAGTTGCAACGAACTGGATAAATCCTTGTTTAAAGAACTGATGCCCCTTGCCTGGGAGCGTGGTAAAGGCAAGGGTATACGACTGCTTGGTATTGGCGTCACCTTCAAGGAAGAAGATGAACCTGCTGAAAAGCGACAAATGGACCTTTTTGCGACTCTTTGACAAAGATCTGTTGGTGGGTCAGTTCCGCTTTCTGTATGATATCGGCCCTTTTTGCCCAGGCATCGCCACAGCGCGCTATAGAACTAAATGCGAAAAACAAAAATTATTTGTACGATTGGCCCGGAAACCAGCTCTTACCCAATGCTGGAGAAACTTGCTGCAGCTGGTATGGATGTTGTGCGGCTAAATATGTCTCATGGAGAACATGAGTCTGCCGAACGCATAATCAAATTTATTAAAACCCTGAATCGGAAGATAACCTACCCCATCGCTATTCTGTTGGATACGCAAGGGCCGGAAATCAGGACCGGAGACTTAGCAGACGACCTGGAACTAAAGAACGGCTCGATCATTACTATCAGCGTTCGTGATACGAAGGTTGAGGAATCATCTATTCACATCAACTACGATGAATTGGTCGACACTGTCGACGTGGGTGATCGCATCACCGTTGACAATGGCATTATCAATCTTAAGGTGCTGCACAAGAACGAAAACGGCACAATGCAATGCGAGGTAGTTGATGGCGGTATTCTCAAGAGCAAACGTCATGTAAACCTTCCCGGCATTCGCGTAAACCTGCCCGCCATCACAAAAAAAGATAAAGAGGATATCCTGTTCGCCGCGGAGCAGCAGGTGGACTTTATCGCCCTCTCGTTCGTGCGGGAGGCACAGGATATTCGCGACCTCAATGAACTTATTGGAGACAAGGCTGGGAAGATTAAGGTAATAGCAAAAATTGAGGATCAGTCCGGGGTTGAGAACCTTGCGGAAATTATAGATGAAGCCGATGGAATCATGGTTGCTCGAGGAGATCTGGGCGTTGAAATCAACGTTGCGGAACTACCCAATGTACAAAGGCGCATCGTGCAGCAATGTGCTGAAAAGGGAAAACGGGTCATAGTCGCTACCCACCTGCTTGAATCCATGATCGAAAATCCAATACCAACCCGTGCTGAAGTGACAGATGTTGCCAATGCTATCTACGAAGAAGTAGATGCAGTCATGCTTTCTGGTGAAACAACCGTAGGCAGACATCCCGTCCGTTGCGTTGAACAGCTCGTGGAAATTGCAGAAGCGACTGAATCATTCACTGGTCTCAATTTCACGCGGGAGCTACACAGTGAGAATGAAAAACAACTGCTGGCCATCACCGCAGTGCAATTGGCTGAACGATTGAAAGCCAGGGGAATTGTAGTCATAACGCGCCGTGGGTTTATGGCGGATTATGTAACCAACTGTCACCCACAACGGACTCGAATTTATGCCTTCACAAATGATTCACGAACCAGGCGGCGGCTGATGCTTAACCGTAACCTGTCGCCGTTTCGCTCTGAATTCAGCAATGACCCCGAGAAGACACTTCAAACAGCCTTTGACTTGTTGAAAGTCAGAGCTTCATTGGAACCGGGGGACAAGGTTGTCGTCATTTCTGATGTGCTGGCTGGTGTCGGAATCGATGCAGTTCAAATAAGGGAAATTCCCTGACTTGTAAGGCTTACGCCTTGTTGAGGTTGATGTGTAGCCCTGCTACTTTCAGAATAACTCATTCAGACGAATATTTTCCCCGGATTCATGATGTTCTTCGGATCAAGCGTTTTCTTGATACTGCTCATCAGCGCAATTTCATCCTCACTTCTTGACCAGGACAAGTAGTCCCTTTTCTGCAGGCCAATCCCATGTTCAGCTGAAATTGATCCACCACGGCTGGTGAGCCCCCTGTAGACTGTTTCTGCAACTGCTTTTCTTGCCTCAGTGGAGTCATCTCCCACACCAACGATAACATGCAGATTTCCATCACCCAGGTGGCCAAAGATCATGCAGGTATTATCAGCCCACTGGTTGTTCAGGTCTTTGCGCAATTCTTCAACGTAGGATTCCATCTTGTTCAGCGACACACTGATATCGAACGTAAATATGGGCCAGTTCTGTCCTGTCTGACCAACGTCATCGCGGATGGCCCACATGGCGTCCCTTTCGGCCTGACTCTGCGCGACAGCCGCATCGGCAATCACTTCATCCTCCAGAGATTTTGACAGAACCTCTACAAACTTGTTGGCATCTGCCTTTGGGTCACCACCCATCGCCTCAAGAAGAATGTAGTAATTGTAGCCATGGCCAATAGGTGGTGAAGCCTCCGCTGGCGGGCTGGTTACCAGCCTGTAGTAGTCCTTCCACAAGACTTCAAATGCGCTGAGGGTGCCGCCAAGGGCACTGTCAACATAATTCAGGAATGCCGTGACCTGGGAGAAATTATTTACGCCAATAAATGCCATGTCCTGGCTTACGGGCATTGGCCTGAGGCGCAGGACGAGACGGGTAACGATCCCCAGTGTGCCCTCTGCGCCTACAAACAACTGTTTGAGGTCATAACCGGTATTATTTTTTATAATTTTGTTCATCGAGGAAATGATAGTCCCGTCAGCAAGAACTACCTCCATACCAAGGACCTGGTCTCGCATCATGCCGTAGCGGATCACTCTGTTCCCGCCGGCATTAGTGGAGACATTTCCCCCAATAGTAGCAGTGCCTCTCGCCCCCAGGTCCAGCGGGAAGAAAAGGCCAAGGCTCTCTGCCTGCTCCTGTACCTGTTGCAGTGGTACGCCAGCCTGCACAATCATTGTTCTGCTTTCAGCGTCAATTTCCTCGATCTTATTCATCCGCTCAAGCGTAATGGCCACCTCTGTATTGTTGGAAGTTGTTCCATCTACCAGGCCAGTCAAGCCTCCATGGGGAACCACTGCCCGTCCTTCCGCATGACAGATCTTGAGAATCGCGGATACGTCTTCGGTTGATGCGGGTCTGACCAGCGCTAGTGGCTCAACGCCGGTCACTGCAAACGGTGGTGTAGAAGGGAAATGCCTTTCTTTCAGCCGTTCACCATGAAATACACCATTTTCACCCAGCAGGGCTACTAATTGGTCAATCAAATCTGTCATGTCGGTTCCTAGAAGCAGAGATCGGCAACCTCGCCGAATTCGGATACAAAATTTACTATGAGTCCTTTCTTGAGATAGTCAGGCATTTCATCAATATCCCGCTCAGTATCAGCTGGCAGAATGAGTTCTTTTACCCCGGCTCTGCGTGCAGCAATGACTTTCTCCCTGATTCCCCCTACGGGAAGCACTCTGCCGGTTAGAGTCAGTTCCCCCGTCATAGCGAGATCCCGTCCAACCTTTTTATTCTTTGCCAACGACAACAAGGCTGCTGCCATCGTTATTCCCGCACTTGGACCATCTTTTGGCGTGGCTCCTTCCGGTACATGCAGGTGGACAAAGGCATCATCAAAAAAGTTTTCCGCACCCCCCAGTTCCTCCAGGTGCGAAGCGACAAAACTGTATGCGATCTGCGCTGATTCGCGCATGACATCGCCAAGTTGCCCAGTCTGCTTAAAACCTCGACTACCATCGTGGATTCTGGATGCTTCGATGGCGAGAGTGGTCCCTCCCATGGCGGTCCAGGCCAGCCCATTTATTACACCAACGCCCCTGTGTGGCCGCTGTTTTTTGAATAGAGGTTCGCCGATGTATGTTTCCAGGTTTTTAACACTAACAGATATCTTCTGGTTGTTATCTTCAAGCAATGACACGACTGATTTGCGAACAATTCGACCTAATTGCTTATCCAGCGCCCGGACACCGGCTTCCCTTGCATAGCCTTCAACCACTTTTCGCAGGGCGCCGTCAGTAATCTTCAGCTTCGATGCTGGAATTCCAGCTTTTTTTAGCTGCCGCTTCCAGA
The DNA here is from genome assembly GCA_002726655.1 of Gammaproteobacteria bacterium. Taxonomy (GTDB): domain Bacteria; phylum Pseudomonadota; class Gammaproteobacteria; order Pseudomonadales; family Azotimanducaceae. Next base: position 6,911 of record PBRP01000035.1, on the reverse strand, counting down.
GATGGTGTTTTGCGATCACGACCTTCTCTTCGGTCAGGTACCCGGCAAGTCGAATCACCTCCATACGGTCTAGAAGTGGATTGGGTATGGTATCCAACTGGTTTGCTGTACAGATGAAAAGAACCTTGGACAAGTCAACGCGAAGGTCAAGATAGTGATCCAGGAAAGCGTTGTTCTGCTCCGGGTCGAGTACCTCAAGTAGTGCCGAGGCTGGATCACCCTGATAGGAGACACCAACCTTGTCAACCTCGTCCAACATGATGACAGGGTTGTAAACTTCTACTTCCTTCAAAGCCTGGATCATTTTGCCGGGCATCGCGCCAACGTAGGTACGGCGATGGCCTTTGATTTCAGCCTCATCCCGCATACCGCCGAGACTGAAACGAAAGAATTTCCGCCCCAGCGCACTGGCAACAGATTTGCCGATACTGGTTTTGCCGACACCCGGTGGACCAACCAGTAACAGAATCGAACCCGCTATTTCACCTCTATAGGCACCAACAGCAAGAAACTCAATGATGCGCTGTTTAACATCATCAAGACCATCGTGATCCCTATCCAACACTTGCCTTGCATCGGCAAGATCTAACTTGTCGACGGATAAAACACCCCAGGGCACTGACGTTACCCAGTCAAGGTAATTGCGAGTGACGCCATATTCTGACGATGTTGGTTCAAGCACCTGCAGTTTCTGCAGTTCTTCTTCCACTCGGTTTGTGACATGATCCGGCGGATTCAGTTTTTTCAGGCGTGTACTGTATTTTTCAGCATCAGACTCACGATCATCCTTGGAAATCCCCAGTTCCTGTTGAATGACCTTGAGCTGCTGCCGCAGGAAAAACTCCTTTTGTTGCTCACTGACCTGTTCCTGCATCTGTTCAGTAATCTGGGCCTGGAGTCGGGCAACTTCAAGCTCCTTGCCAATCATCAGCAGTACTTTTGCCATACGGTCCAGTAACGGTATCGTTTCCAGTATGTCCTGCAGTTCCAGCGCATCTGCAGAGGTAATTGCGGCAGCAAAATCAGTGAGAGGAGAAGGTTCGTTGGGGTCAAAATAGTTCAGGTACTGCTTGAGCTCTTCGTTGTAGAGAGGGTTCAGGGTCATCAATTCCTTGATGATATTGATGATCGACATTGCATAAGCGCGCAGCTGGCTTTCGTCTTCCATGGGCAGCGAGTCGAAGTAATCGACCCGTACGACATAGGGTGGCTCCTTTTTCACCCATTCACGGATGCGAAATCTTCTAATCCCCTGGGCAATAAACTGCAGCTTCCCCTTGCTCTCATGGAGTCGATGTATGCGTGCTACACACCCTATCTTGCAAATATCATCGGGTGCCGGTATTCCTCCTCCTGTAGTCGGAGAGAAACTCATCGCGACAAGTTTATGAGCGCTTTCTGCAACCTTCCTGATACCCTTGCCCCAGGGATCCTGGTCAACAACTACGGGTTGAACAAGTACGGGGAAATAGGGACGAGTCACCAGGGGAATTAGTTGCAGCGTATCCGGTAGTATTTCATCAGGACGCGCAAGCTGTTGCTCGCCTTTGTGTGGAATGAACTCCGTATTGCCGTTGTTACTGTCGTCCATAACGTAGAATCTGCTCTTTGTTGGATATAGTGCGAATTGGGGGCTAATTACCCGAATTCAAGATAAGTGGTCTCTGCTACTCGTATTAAGTCCTATGGCTGCTGGTTGTCAAGTTCTTCCTTGGCAGGTGCAGTACCTTTGGATCTTCTAATACACTTTTCTTCCCTGTAGCCCTGGAAGCAGACCATCTTGTTCTGATCTTTCCAGGTAAAAGCTCCGCCCGTATACGGGTTATGGTACAGGTTTATGTTGTGCTCGCCAAAAGCTTCTAGCTCAGCATCGCTGATGCCTGCCCGCATGGCATGCAACAGTAGGTTTGAGAGTGCTATCTCACCATTTAGGTCATGAATATAGCCGAGGTAAGCACCATAATCGGGTATGGCAAGGGAGCCGTAAACGCTGCCTATAGGATCGGTAAAATAGTCAATGGGTGCGGGTTCCGCATATGAGATCTGGTCGTCCAGACTATAAAATTCTGCTGGTGTCAATTTACTCCATTGCGCAAATTGCTGGTATATCTCCGAAATCTTTCCCCGGGTCATATTTTTCTTGTATAGCAGTGGGTACAGAATACTCATCGTCCATTCGGCGGATTTGAAAGTCTCTGCAGAGTAGATCATGTATTTGGCTTCTCGCCGCATTATGGCGGCAAAGTTTGGACCTGCAACATCCAGACTGCCCAATTTCTCGAGACCTGCCTGTTGTGGATATGTCATTATCAAACTGTTTCTCACGGCGAGTGCGTTCCGGAAAAGAGCAAAGGCCTTGATCTGGTCAAGCAATGAGTCGCTTTGTTCAAAGATCATCCTTGAAAATTCCATATCTTCTTGCAGGAATTTCCCGGATGCGTCTGGTTGAATCGTGAACTGGCTACCGGCTTGTGCCAGAAGTAATAGCTGCGCCTGAATAATCATCCTGAAATAGTGAGGCTCGTGAAAATGACTTGGTGAGATATCGTTTTGATATTGGGAGAAATCGTGCAGCGCCAGGTACCGGGTTACATGGAATTCATATCGCAGTACCGCCTCGTCTATCTTGTCACGATTTTTCTGCCATGCCGGCAGGCAGTTCTTTTCCAATTCAGGTTTGCAAAACTGATCTATCAGAAGGTCTAGTGACTGATCCTCGGTTTCACCCCATATTTTGTCGATTTCTTCCTGTGCTTCCTCGAAAGAATTAAAAATGTCATTACGGGCGAATTTTTTGATTATATCGTTGTGTCGCCTGACGTACTCTATACCGGTTTTATGGGCGTCTTGTTGTTTCGATACGAACCCGGCTATTGAAAAGAATGCATTCTCCTGTTCCGGCACATCTGGAAGCTTGACAGATATCCAGTTTTCATGGTCTTGATCGGGCTTGCTGTCGGGCCAGAGGAGAAAGGCGAAAATAGTCAGCCACAACAGGCCGGCAATAGCCCGAAGAACATTCTGGATGAACTTGTTTTTCATATTTACAGCTGCCTTCTCATATCAACTTTCAAATGAATGTTTCCATTGCTGATACAGCAAGCCACAGACGATGAATATTAGCCCTATGTATGTTGTGCCAAAAATCTCTTCGCCAAGTATCAGGTTGATAAAGATCAGGGAAAGGAAAGGAGACAGAAAGACTAGGTTGCTGATGCGCGTCGTGTTAGATGACAGGCGAAGTGCCAGTGACCAGCAGAGAAATGCAAGGCTCATCTCAAACAGGCCCACATATACAGCGCCCGTTAACCCAGCCAGGGGAATGGAGAACCCGGAATATAACAGGCAAAGGCTGGTAGCAGCTGGCAGTGCGACAATAAAATTGAGGCACATACCAATGAGTGGATCTCGCGGGTCTTTTACGTTAAGTATCCAGTAGCTTGCCCAAAGGATTGTGGAAAAAAGCGCAAGGGCGACGCCCGTCAGATCGGATGACAGGAATCCGGTAAAGTCCCCCTGGGTTGCAATAACGACTACACCCGCGTAACAAACAAACGCTGCAGCAATATCAGCCACTAATATTTTCTGTTTGAGGAAAATGATAGACATGAAAGCCATTGCAATTGCCCAGGTATAGTTAATTGGTTGCGCGACCTGGGCAGGAAGTCGGTCATAGGCTTCAAATAGCACGAGGTAGTACAGGCATGGGTTTAGGAGCCCAGCAAGGATGGTCAGTCTCCAATGCTGTCTAAAGGCCAGGATAAGTTCAGCCACCTGCCGTTTTAAAATCGTGGCAATGACCAGAATTAAGGCCGAAGTAGCGCAGGCATAAAATAGAAGCTGAAAAACGTCCAGGTAGCGCAGTGTTAATTTGAATGCCGTGGCGACAGTCGACCAGGCCAATACAGTGGCAATAGCGAAAATATAGGCTCGTGTTTGCTTAGTCACGGGGACAGTTTACTGATTTCCCGCTGTAGATGGAGCGAAGAACCTGGTGCCCGGGGCCGGGGTCGAACCGGCACCGCCCTAAAGCGACGAGATTTTAAGTCTCGCGTGTCTACCAATTTCACCACCCGGGCAGAAAGGCGAAGGCGCGTAGTTTACAGAGTCACCAATGGTTGCTCAATCGCTCAATCGCCCTATCTGCTACCTAGGGGTGTTACCACCTCAGGTACTCATACCAGGCCGCATTTATACTGGCACAAAAAAGAATGGGGTAACCAATATAGTAAAGCGGGGGATCGAACAGTTCACGCAGTTCGTACTTCAGCGTAGCAAGATTCGCGTAAATGGCCGCCAGCGTGAGTAAGAATGATAAATATACAACTCTATCTTCGAGACTGTCAGAAACGGCGGACGAATAGCTGGTGAAGACCATTAGGGCAAAGCAACAAAACTTGCCCAGGCGCAGCGAGACTCTATCTTTCCACCCATTGGCACGAAACTCGTATTGACCTGTCCTGGTCGGATGATCATCCGTAAGAGCCATTTTTAAATTTCTAGTGAAAAAAATCATATATTGAGCTACCCAAGCTTCGCCCACTGAACGTCTGGTTGAAACTGTTTATTGCGGTCCCGGTACTCCAGCCAATCTGGGCAGCGAAAGCTATTCCACCCAGGATCCCGGGCATATTGGTCCCGCCGCTGACCAGGGCAATTTCCGCATGGTTTAGTTCTTTTGTAGACTTTTTTCTTTCATCTCTGGTTCCTCTTGGTTTCGTCGTTATTGACAGTGCCAGTTTCCGTGGGAACGGGATTGATTAATGTAGGTGCTCTCCCCTGCTTTCAGGGCGAAAAACCTGCGAACTATGTAAGCAATGTGATGTCCGTCCGACCAGTTATGTTCGGATCAAGCCTTCCTGCATGCAACTGGCAACCAATTGGCCTTCTGCGGTATAGATTGTCCCTCTGGTATATCCCCTGGCTGCGCATGCGGCAGGGCTATCCAGAGAGTAAAGTAGCCAATCGTTGAGGTTAATGGGTCGATGGAACCATATGCTATGGTCAAGACTGGCAATCTGAGTTCTCGAGCTGTCGTATTTTCCACGGTGAGGAAGGCGTGAAGTACCCAATAACGCTTCGTCGGACTGGTACGCCAGTAGCGCCATATTCAGTCGGGCATCAGTCGGTACAGGCCCATTGCTCTTTATCCAGATATGCTGGACAGGCGCCTGAGGTTCCCTGGTCAACAGTCGTTTATGATCTTCACGCCAACTCAGAAATGGGCGCTGTTTTAGCCCATCCACAAGTTTCGACTCATCCGGTGGAGAAAATGCCTGCATTTCCACCTGGTGTTCGAGTCCCGCTTCAGGCGCGTGAAACGACGCATCCATCGCGAAAATAGCCTTTCCATTTTGAACAACAAGGATTCGCCTGGTAGCAAATGATCTACCCTCACGTATGTGCTCGACCTCAAACAAGGCAGGGATGGATGGGTCGCCTGGTCTGAGAAAGTAAGCATGCAGGGAATGCGGGAGCCTATCTTCCGCTACGGTCCGGCACGCGGCGATGAGTGCCTGGGCAATAATCTGACCGCCAAACAGCCGCTTGGTCCTGGCTTTTGGGTGATAGCCTCGAAAGATATCCTGTTCTATAGTCTCAAGATCAAGCAGATCGAGCAGTTCGTCAAGTGGACTGGGTTTTGGCATTGCAGTTCTTTGCTAGATAGGGCCTGTAGGGTACCTTATTGCCTCTGGTCTAGATCAAAATTTTAGTTGGAGCTCGATCATTAGACATCCATCAACTAGGGGGCGATAATATATTGTGACACTTGGGGTGTCATAAAAATAAATAGTTGGCATCAGGCATGTCGAAATTGGAAACCTTGATCGATAAGACCGACGGCAGACGATTGCGCAGCCGGGACAGTAAACGGAAAATCGTTTCAGCAATGCTGGAGCTGGTCCGTGAGGGTAATATCGCGCCGACCGCAGAAGAGGTAGCTCAGCGGGCTAACGTAGGTCTAAGGACAGTGTTCAGGCGATTCAAGGATATGGAAAGCCTTTATGCGGAGATGTCTGTGGCCATTAGTGAACAGGTTGCTCCAATTGTTAACAAGGCGTTAGGTCACGAAGAGTGGTGGCGCAATTTTGCACAACTGGTGGAGCGCAGGTTGCGTGTGTACGAGGTTATCATGCCCTACCGCGTCGCAGCTGATGTTCTAAAATTTCGATCTGATATTTTGCAAACTCGTCATCTCGAAATTGTACACGACGAACGTGAGAGACTCATGTCAGTACTGCCGCCATTCCTGCTGGAGGACAGGCCTCTCATAGAAGCACTACAAGCAGTACTTAGTTTCGACATGTGGAATCAGCTCCGCAGCGATCAGGAACTTTCAGCCCAGCAGGCTGCTGATGTGGTTAATAGAATTATCTCACGCCTCCTGCCCGAAACATCACTTTCAGATTTTGGATCACTTTGATCCTATTGAAATGCTTTGCAGTCGTGTAAAAGTCGGGAAAATCCGATAGACTTCGCCCTTTCTTCAACTAGGCTGGGTGGCAGAGTGGTTATGCTGCGGTCTGCAACACCGTTTACGCCGGTTCAATTCCGACCCCAGCCTCCAATCACCTTCTCCAGCACCACGTGAACAGCTACTGAAGTCGTTCATATTCCCTATTATTTAAGCCTATTTCTTAACTTGTCGTCCAATTTCGGATAGAATTGTCCAGACTAATCCAGAGGTTTTTGGGGGCAGATATGGGGGTATATGGGTATGACCCTTACGGCCAGTGAGGCTAAGAAGAAAAAGGAACCTGGGAAATACTACGACGAGAAGGGGCTGTACCTTCTTGTAACTGATAAATCCAAGTACTGGCGGTGTTGATTTGCATCTTCGATTGACCCACTTTGAATAAGGTTTGTACCAAATAGTTGACCCACAATTTCGTATGTATACACCTGTGTCA
>PBRP01000034.1 GCA_002726655.1 Gammaproteobacteria bacterium | reverse complement strand
CATTAGTCATGTGTCTGACGACACGTTCGAAAATGACGTACTTAATTCAGATGTTCCTGTTTTAGTTGATTATTGGGCGGAATGGTGTGATCCATGCAAGGTCATTGCACCGGTGCTCGAAGAAATAGCATCGGAATACGACGGAAAAATGAGAATCTGTAAACTTGATATCGATGAAAACGAGGCTACACCGCCAAAGTATGGAATTCGCGGCATACCGACACTGATGTTGTTCAAGAATGGCCAGGTCGAAGCGACAAAAGTGGGCGCTCTGTCTAAGTCACAATTAACAGCTTTTCTGGATAGCAATATCTAACAAGGCAACAATTTGGCAATTTGGAGTACTCATTTCCTGGCTGAACTCGCATGGTTAAGGCAAATAGGATGTTGCTCCAAAGTACAAGAAGTTAAAAAAATGGTTGACAATCAGCACTAAAAATATCATTTTGAACTATCCAGCTACATGCAGACGGAAGAATCGACAATATTTACTGACTACTTACCCTTTTTGACCGTTCGGTTCTGCTTTACACAATTAATCTAAACAATACACAAAAAATCTAAACAACCCTCTTTCCAGCGATAAACCCCAACAAATCTCGACAAAATTCAGATGCTTCGGCATTACTCCTTTTCTGAAATTAACAAGTGACCTAAATGAACCTAACTGATCTAAAAGCCAAACCCATACCAGAACTACTGGAAATCGCCCATGAAATGGGAATGGACAACCTGGGTCGTTCCCGAAAGCAGGAAATCATCGCAAATGTCCTGCGCAAGCACGCCAAAGGTGGCGAATCAATTTTCGGTGACGGCACCCTGGAAATCCTGCAGGACGGGTTTGGTTTTCTGCGCTCTCCCGACAGCTCGTACCTTGCAGGTCCGGATGATATCTACGTTTCTCCCAGTCAGATAAGGCGATTTAACCTGCGCACCGGAGACAGTGTTTCCGGCAAAATCAGACCGCCGAAGGATAGTGAACGATATTTCGCTCTGCTAAAGGTAGATCAGATCAACTTTACTGACCCCTCTGAGTCGAAAAAGAAAATACTGTTCGAAAACCTCACTCCCCTTTTCCCAGATGAGCCGTTAGCACTGGAAGCCGGTAATGGCAGCACCGAAGATCTTACTTCCCGAATTATCGATCTCACTGCGCCAATAGGAAAAGGTCAAAGAGGCCTCATTGTGTCGCCACCTAAAGCAGGGAAAACACTAATTCTCCAGAATATTGCCCAGTCGATTGTACGCAATAATCCTGAAGTTCATTTGATCGTATTACTCATTGATGAACGTCCGGAAGAAGTCACGGAGATGCAACGCTCCGTCAGGGGTGAAGTTGTAGCCAGCACTTTCGATGAACCACCATCTCGCCACGTGCAGGTGAGTGAAATGGTTATTGAGAAGGCGAAACGACTGGTAGAACACAAGGCCAATGTTGTCATCCTCCTGGATTCCATCACCAGACTTGCCCGCGCCTACAATACTGTCATCCCCGCCTCAGGCAAGGTACTGACCGGTGGTGTTGATGCACATGCGCTCGAACGACCCAAGCGGTTCTTTGGCGCTGCGAGAAATATTGAAGAAGGTGGCAGCCTGACCATTATCGCGACCTGTCTTGTAGATACCGGCTCCAAGATGGATGAGGTGATCTACGAAGAATTCAAGGGTACTGGCAACTTGGAACTCCATCTCGAACGAAAAATTGCAGAGAAACGCGTCTACCCAGCCATCAACATCAGGCGGTCTGGCACTCGCCGGGAAGATTTGCTGATGTCTGAAGAAGAGTTGAAGAAGGTCTGGATTCTACGCAAAATCCTTCACGAAATGGATGACCTTGCTGCTATTGAATTCCTGCTAGATCGAATGAAGAAAACCAGCTCGAATGAAGAATTTTTTTCATCAATGAAACGCAACTAGGCGCTTGCCGCTACACCTAGCTAGTTCCTGTCCGTAAACAGACATATTTAGTCCAATATCGCGACACGCAAAATGCGTTAGGTATACAAAACAATCACTTAGAAAGGAAGGGGCCGCCTAGGATGGCCCGCTCGATGCTAGAAAACGGACAAGAACTAGATAGTCTGACTATTTGTTTCATCCCGCACACTGGCACATCGTAGAGTCTCACGACCCGTTACCTTCGATTTAGCTGCCTGGAATCGTTCTAAGACTGGATCACCAGCTTCTAATTTTTAAACTGCAATGCAGTTTTGAAATGATCGCTACTTTTCGCATATTCGCCATCAAAGGCCAACAGACCACCCAGGTGTTCATTCGCTTTTCTTGAGCTTTGTAGGTCGATGCTCTTTTCATAGGCTTCGCGGGCTTTCATGACATCTCCCTTCGCCTCATATATCTTGCCAAGACAAAGCTGCAGCGAAGCGTCATTTGCATGACCTTTTTGCCAGGACTCTGCTTGTTTAAGCCGCTTTGATAACGTCTCACTGCCAAGGCTGCCATAGCACTCAAGCAGTTCCGGTTGCCAGTTTTCCTTTATTGCGCGACGCAGAGTTGTTTCTGCCTGATTGTCATTACCGACGGCCTGGCAGTAGGCCAATACAATGGCCGGTTCTTTTCTGAGGCTGGCTGACAAACCCTTGAATATGGCCTGTAAATCTTCTTCAGACGCTCCTGGTTCGGTAATCCTTGCCAGTGCCACATCTCTTTCAAATCCAAGGAAAGATTCCTTGTCGATACTCTTCTTTAACGCCGGCAGCAGGGACTGTAAACCCTGCCAGTCTTTTTGCTCAACCATTGCACGCCTTCTTAGTGATACCACAAGGTCGCTGGATTTCAATGATGAGAGTGCCTGAAGGCATTTGTCCCACTCTCCTCTAGCAGCGTTCATTTCGGCTGACACTAGTGCAATCGCCTTTTCACAACTCGAGTCTTCTTCTGCAGCCCGACGCAGATGAGAATCTCGCTTTTCAATGTCATTCAGCTTGTCTGCAGCCCTTGCCGCTTCAAGAAAATTGATCGCTGCTGAACTGCTATTTTGAGCTCCACTAATCAGAAACCTTTCGGCACGCAGATAATCACCCTCCATGAGAAGTTTTAATCCCTTGGCGGTCAGGTCCTGCGCGCGCGACCTTTTCTTTTCATCGCGCCAACTGGTCCAGTAACCACCGCTATTGAGGATAAAGCGCAACAGCTGGAGTCCGTAGTAGACGGCTATACCAAAGATAGCGAGCAAACCAAGCGCGACCCATAAGCTTGTCCGCAAACTGGAACCATCATAAGAAACCAGTACGTAGCCTGGATCCCTGGATATCAGGGTGCCAAGCCCGCCAGCGAAAACAATCACTACTAGAATACCCATCATGGAACGTTTCACTGACTGTCTTCCGTTTTCTGAAAATCTCCGAAGAGTTGTCTGACTTCCCGAAGAGATGCCGTCACATCCGGCATCGGCCGTTGAACATTGATTACAGCGAGTTCTTCCAGTCCAGCACGCATTGATGTTGTCACAGTATCAGAAGGGTCAAAATATTTGTTGATCCAGTAAATTGCCTCCGTGAGGCTTACCCTGAAAATTTCACCATTTCTTTCCAACAGTGCTATCTGTGCTAACTGAAGTTTCATTATCAGATTTTGTCTCAAGTAGTATTCTTCCTCCGGCGGTAGGATCGGAGTGATTTCAACTTCATTGCGGCGGTAGTCCACCAGGGTAGTGATTCTTTTTCCTGCCTTGGCAGCGACATCAGCAACTTTCTCAACGAACGTCAGCTGTTGCGCTCCTATTGTTACCTCTTCCTGCTGAACCGTCGGAGAATAACGGAGCTCGCGCTGCTTCAGTTCACCCACTTGACTAACAAATGCTGACAGCCGCAAATAGAGCCCCTCTCTATCCAGTACCTTCACTACCTCCAGTTTGGCGATATCTGTTGCCATCGCTTCCCGCAGCGAAAATGCAGTCAATCCCTGAGAGTCAGCGAGGATAGTATCGGCAGCTATGAACAAGGTCAGGGCACCTTTTGGATCCTGCTCCATCAGTATCTTTTGATTTGCCATACGAAGCAGATACTCAACCTCGGCAACGATCCAGTCCTGACTTGACGTACCCATGGCCGATTCCACATCAGCTATTCGAGATTCCAGTTGAGATTCGAGTGAACCCATCGCAAGAGACTGTTCTTGGCGCAACCCACCCAGCTGGTTTGAAACAGTATCCAGACCATTAGCGCTGCCTTTTAACCCCTGCTTAACTTCTGTGAGCTGTGCCGCGAGGTCAACTGTCCGATCCGAAGATTCAAGATTGTAAAACATGAAGGCGGCATAACTGCCCATACCAAGGGCGATCAGTGCCAGGAGTAATGCCAAAATACCGACCGGTGACGATACCGGCCGCTGGTCCCTTGATCTGTCTTGCCCTGCCACTTCTTCTTCCAACTGATCAAAACCACTATCAAGCCGCATTTCCTGCTCATTGGCTAAATCATCACTTTCTTGTTCACTCATTTCAATTTTTACCTTCGCGGCCAACCTGCATCAGCAGCGCGGCCTTTAGTATCGATTGCAGCAATGAATCGTCATCAGCTCCATCCGCCTGGTGCACATGAACACAACCCATTTCATCAGCAAGTCGGGCAATTCGCTTAGAGGGAACCACCAGGTGAAGTGTAGCAATTTCTTGCGCTGTTAGAGAGGAGAGAAGATGCTGCATACCCTGTGCACTAGTCGCAACGGCTAAATCAACACCATGTGTAAACATGTCTGATGGCAATGCTTCACCATACTCAATTTCAATTCTTTCATAGACTTCAAGATAACTTACCTTCGCACCCCTGGACGATAGCTCTGTCGCCAGCAGTTCCCGACCCCCACGACCACGAACAATCATCACGAGTTTATTGTTAAGGTTCTGCAATTGTTCAATATCCAAGAGTCCTTCGCTACCGGCTTGTTCTGGATAGGCAGCTTTGATGCCGTACTCTTCAAGTGCATTCCCTGTCGCCTTGCCAACTGCAAACCAATCTATCTTTGGCCATTGGGGCCAATATTTTTCTAGTAATTCCACGCCATATCGAACTGCACTCCTGCTGACAAAGATGACGCAGCTACATTGGTCCAGGTTCAATGCCTGGGTCTTTAGCTGGGATGCTTTCTGGACAGGTCGGATCTCCAACATGGGCCGTTCAAGGCTTTGGATACCACTTAATTTAAGTAAGCGGGATAACTCTTCATTGGATCCGTGAGGTCTGGTTAACAGTACGCAATGGTTCATCATCAACCTGCAGGTGCAATACCTTGAATTAGCTCTTGTGCTCCTTGTTCAAGGAGTGTCACAGCGATCTGTTCAGCTAGCTGTGCACCCTGTCCAAGGGGGCCAGAGAGATCTGCCTTCAACACTCGCCCTCCATCATTGTCGCTGACAAAAGAACTCAGATATATTTCACCTTCACGAATTTCTGCGAATGCTGCGATCGGCAGATTGCACGTGGCAGCCAAATTCCTTGTGATGAGGCGTTCGCATGAAACACAAAGTTCGGTTTCGGGGTGGCTTATAGTTCGAAGCAGTTCATTAGTCGCTGAATCTCCGCTGACACTTTCTATTCCAACTGCGCCCTGGCCCGCTGACGGGATGCACAGTTCAACGGGAATGAACTCGCTGATGCGCTCTGAATATCCAAGCCTGACAAGACCGGCTACCGCCAGGATAATGCCATCAAAATCTCCTGCATCAAGTTTAGCCAGTCTTGTGCCAACATTGCCACGAAGTTCCTGATACTCAAGTTCAGAGTAACTGGCCTTTATCTGCAACCTTCGCCTCAAGCTGGAAGAACCTATCCGGCCTCCCGCTGGAACATCTTCAATACGGTCATAATTGACTGAAACAAAGGCATCACGAGGATCAGCTCTCTCACAAATGGCATTTATTGACAGGCCGGAAGGAAGTTCCGCCGGTACATCCTTCATCGAGTGAACAGCTATATCAGCATCGCCATTGAGAAGTGCCAGCTCTAATTCCTTGACAAAAACACCTTTTCCACCAATCTGACTAAGGGGTGATCTCTTATTTCGATCGCCTTCGGTTGTCATACCAATGATTTCAACTTCTATTTCTGGATCTGCCTCAAGCAGACGGTCGCGAACAAAATGCGCCTGCCAGAGTGCAAGTGTGCTTTCCCTTGTGGCGATCCTGATTTTGTGGCTCATTTTTCCAGGGGGTTCCCGATCAAATAGCCAACAGTACCGATTGGATTTGTTTGAGTAAACTAATGATGGAAATCAATTCAAGAGATGGCGAAAAAGCTCACTTGATTCGACTTGGAAAAAGGCAAACGGTTGTGATCAAGGCTGGCTTTCCTTCGAGTCTAAAGGGATTGAACCAACCTTCTCAGTCCCGACACATGCCTGCGGCTGACATCTAACTTTTCGTCCACTCCACGCATACGCACCTGATAGTGACCCGTTGTATCTCTTTCAAGACCATCAAGATGATCTGTCATTACCAGTGCATTTCGATGGATACGAACTAGCCTGTCACCAAACTCTGTCTCCAGGTCACGCAAAGTATCATCAATCAGGACTTCGCCTTTATCGTGCCGAACGGTTACATATTTGTGGTCAGCCTGGAAGAATCTCACTTCTGACAAGGGGATAAGTTCAATCCCCCGCCTGGTTTTTGCGCTGATATGGGTCCGCTTTTTGAGAGAATCCGCTCCCTGTTCCTGTCCTGTAATAGCTCGTCTTTGAACTGAATTGAATCGGCTTATTTGGGAAAGAGCATCGGACAGCGCTTCCCTTCGGACGGGCTTCAACAGATATCCAGCCGCATTGACCTTGATTGCCTCGATGGCATGCTCACCGAATGCGGTGCAAAAAATAACTGCTGGTGGTGATTCCAGCTTAGCCAACTGGGCGCCTGCCTCAATTCCATCAGAACCTGGCATCCGGATGTCCAGCAGTACTATATCGGGGTCATACTCTGCTGCCATCTGAACGGCTTCATTACCGTTTGCAGCTTCTCCGATAACCTCATATCCATCAAGGGTAGAAACCATCCTGGCCAGACGCTCTCTGGCCAGTTTTTCATCATCTACAACTAGTGCTCTCATTTGAGATAACCTCTCGTCAAGTTCCGTCTGCCTACCCGGTAATCCTAAGATTGGCGGGCACCAGTACGTCCATAAGAACCTAAATTACACCTTTCCCGCTACAAAACTGCGACCTACCGCACAAAACTGAATAATTCTCGCCCGAAATTCCTTGATTTTGTGATCCAGGTCACAAAAACGACCGGCCAGCCAAAACCCTTTTCAACCAGGCTCTAGAGGGTATCGAACCTCTATCGTAAATGTCTCCCCATCCTGATGTGTAGTGACTGAAGCGTCCCGACCATAGACAACCTCAAGGCGGCGCCTGGTATTATCGAGGGACATCTTGTTGCCACTTTCATGAGCGAATTTCTCAGGAGCCACAGGATTCGAGATAGTCAGGTACAACATACCCATGTCACTATATATATCGACGGTCACGGTGCCACCTTTAGGGAGAGGTTGAATACCGTGATATATGGCGTTTTCAAGCATTGGTTGCAAAGTCAGCATGGGAATACGCACACTTGACGCATCAACTTTGATTCTCCAATCAACTTTCAGCCTTTCGTCCAGGCGAAGAGATTCAATGTGTACATATTTCCTGCAAAGATCGAGCTCTTCTTCCAGGGGAACAGGCAGGGCATTTACGTCACTCAAACTGGCTCGAAACAGTAACGACAGGTCTTCAACAACTTCTTCTGCAAGTTCCGGATCAATACTGATCAGACTGGCGATGATATTCATACTGTTAAACAGGAAATGTGGACGGATTCGCGACTGTAAAGCCTGGATTCTGGATTTCAGCTCCGCCTGCTGCTGCTGACGAAGCTTATGCTGGAGGAAAAAATAGCGAAAGGCGATGCCTGTCATCACTGCAGCAATAATGAGGTTCCTGGCAACATTGCCACTCTGAATGACGCTCCAGGACTCATTCAGCAAAAACCACTCGGCCAGAACACTAAAAATGAACGTCAAAAGAAGAATGACGCCATAGCCAATGAATGTTGCCATACCGGTGACAAGACCCGCCAGATATGGCCTGAGGTTGCAAAGCACCGCCGCAGACAGCAGAACAAGCCATTGCACAAAAAGAGAGACTAGACCCAGATCTGACCAGCTGAAGTTTACTACGCTGGAATTTGCCAGAATCACCACGAATACCAGCAATTCAGCAACCAGCACCAGAAACAGGATGTTTTGAGCATCACAAAGATCCGGGAGGAAAAAATCTTCTTCAGATTCTTCTACCAAAAAGGGGCTCCGGGACGGTTTAGTGGATAATGTGATTATGCCTGTTGCAAGGGAGATACTGCTATAATCTCGCTCCTTTTTACCAGGATTAGTCAGCGTGGCAGACAATTCAAAAAAATTGTGGGGTGGCAGATACACAGAAGCGACCGATGCCTTCGTTGAAGCCTTTACGGCCTCGGTGGAATTCGATCGTATCCTCGCTACCTATGACATAGCAGGTTCGCTCGCCCATGCCACAATGCTGGAAAAGTCTGCGATCATCAGCAGCGAAGAGCTTGAACAGATTAAATCGGGTCTTGCAGAAATATCGTCGGAAATTGATTCCGGGAACTTTACCTGGTCAATTGCCCTGGAAGATGTGCACATGAATATTGAGCGGGCACTGACAGAACGAATCGGAGAGGCAGGAAAAAAGCTACATACTGGTCGTTCCCGCAATGATCAGATAGCCACTGATATTCGCCTATACCTTCGGGACCAGATTGACAGCATCTCGGCCACCATCAGGAAACTGCAAACCGGGATACTCGATCTTGCGGCCGATCATACGGAAACGATCATGCCGGGCTTAACCCATCTGCAGGTTGCTCAACCGGTTGTTTTTGGCCATCACCTGATGGCATGGTTTGAGATGATCGACAGGGACTGCCAACGATTGGCTGACTGCAGAAAACGAGTCAATATTCTGCCATTGGGTGCTGCGGCATTGGCCGGCACCAGTTTCCCCATCAATAGACAGCTCACCGCCGAATTGCTGGGATTTGACGGAATTGCAGACAACTCCCTGGACGCTGTCAGTGACAGGGATTTTGCCATTGAATTTGCCGCCGCCGCCAGCCTCCTGATGATGCACCTGTCTCGCTGGTCTGAGGAACTTGTTCTCTGGTCCTCACCGCAATTTGACTATATTGATCTACCCGATCGCTTTTGCACTGGTTCTTCGATAATGCCTCAGAAGAAGAACCCGGACGTTCCCGAACTGGTTCGCGGCAAGACGGGCAGGGTATTTGGCTCGCTCACAGCCCTGCTAACGGTTATGAAAGGACAACCCCTTGCTTATAACAAGGATAACCAGGAAGACAAAGAACCCCTGTTTGACACGGTAGATACGTTGCTGAGTTGCCTAACGGCTTTTGCCGATATGATTCCGGCAATAGTTCCTAAAAAAGATAATATGAGGAACGCAGCCCTGCGAGGCTACGCTACGGCAACGGACCTTGCTGATTACCTGGTCATGAAGGGCCTACCTTTTCGTGATGCTCATGAAGTTGTCGGCAAGCTGGTGGCAGATGGGATAGTCGCTGGCAAGGATCTATCGGAACTAACACTGGAAGCGATGCAATCTCAATCTAAACTCATCGAAAGCGACATATTCACAGTCCTGACCCTGGAAGGCTCCGTCAACGCCAGGAATCACCCCGGGGGCACGGCCCCAGGTCAGGTCAGGCTGGCTATCCAGAAAGCTAGAAAGAGTATCAACGGCTAGGCAGGTGTTGGGCACAATCAGATGCTAGATATCTTTCACACCTTGTCCGAAGTATCCGTCGCCATTACCGGATTTTCTTCCCTCATCATCATTTCCCTTTTAGCGATAGCAACCGCAGACCTGGGCTTTTTGTGGTCCAGTCGACAAGGTCACAAGGTAACTAAAATGACATTTCATTCTCACTGACCTGTCGGCCGCCTAACTGACTAATATGAGTCCAGAACATGTACGAACTGACATACGGCTTCTTGACATATTTGGAATTTCCGATGATCTCATTCAGACCTCTTGAGAATTCTGACTACGCAATCCTTTTTGAGTGGTTGCAAAACCCCAAGTAAAGGAGTGGTGGGATGACGGGACGATACCCTGGATAAGGTGACAAACCACTACTCAAGTAGTGCAAGTTTTGATTTAAGAACGTCAAGGCAGTAATTTCACACCTTGAAGATAGAGCGGGCATATTAGAATTCCTACAACAAATCCCTCAATTCAACGTTTAAAGGATTATCGAACCATGCAGGATCTAATTAAGGGTAGTTGTTTATGTGAACGGAGCAGGAGCATGTTCCACTACTCATCAACATAGGGTCAATTAGTGGAACTGAGTAACTATATGAAGTTTAAGCCACTCAGTCGTGCTCGACGCCAGTCGTTCGCTGGGACGAGTTGTTTAGCGACTTGCGGCTCAAATAGGCGTTAGACTGATTATGTCCAAAGTAGTCGTTATTTCCGGACCTCCCTGTGCTGGTAAAACGACATTAGCCAACCATTTATCAAATAGACTCCAACTCCCGATCCTTGCAAAAGATGCGCTTAAGGAATCTCTTGCGGACAATCTCGGATACTCAGATCGCAAGAGATCTGTTGAATTGGGGTACGCAGCTTTTCAGCTACATTTACAACTCGCCAGAGAACTGGCATCCAAGAACGTAGGTTTCATATTTGAAACTGCTTTCTACAAACAATCCACTAGCGACATCGCCGCCGCTCTGGCCGGTTGCGAGATCATCCAAGCTTGGGTTATTGCGGATATTGACGTAATGCTCCGTAGAGCCAGAACTAGAGAAAGACATCCAGGTCACGCCGACTGGTATGAGGGCTATGAACAAGAGTGCAGGGAAAAACTGGAATCCGGTGTCTATGATGCCCTTGATATCGGAGGAGCTCTCATTAAGGTAGATTCCAACGATTTTGAATCGAGAAAATATACAGATACCATCGAAAACCTGGTTCGCAAACATGCAGCCTGAACTGAGTTCAATACTTTTCGTTGTGGCACAAAATCGATTCTAGGTACATGTGCTACTAATGTAAGTCAAACCCAGACACTACCTTGCCAAGCTGTTCTGTGAATACTCGATTCAGCAGTACCGACAAACTTTCACTACTGGTTCTGCAATACCATTCGTCATCATCAAGAGCGAGATGGTATCCACCAGACCTGGCAGCAATCCACACCTCGCGGTTTGCGATTTGTCGACTCAATATGACATGACTTGAGTCCGGGAATTCGATCGTTAGGATACCGGCCGACGCATCCACATCAATATCTGCTTCCACCTCATCAATCTCATCTTCAATCGCATTGAACAGCTGATCCACACGTTCTTCGTATTCGGCGTCTTGCATGATTATCCACCAGGGGTTATTACCCGATAAGTATCGAGTATACTGCACCGCTTCATTCCTGCTTCATCAAAGTCAGAAAGAACGGCCATGCGAATTCTCATATTGATACTAATCATTTTCACTCTTGCAGCCTGTGGTCAGAAAGGCCGCCTATATCTGCCCACACCAGACGAAAACCCGGCTGAACCGAGGTCTGCTAATGAGTGAATTTGAGTTTCTGGATGGTCAGCTCCATGCAGAAGGCGTACCACTCAGCAAAATCGCTGAGGAATACGGCACGCCGACGTTCGTCTATTCCAAAGCATCCATCGTCACTGCCTATGAGAATTTCCAGGCAGCGTTCAGCGGACACGATCACCAGATCTGCTACGCCGTAAAAGCCAACTCCAATTTGGGTATTCTCAGTTTGTTGGCATCCATGGGTTCGGGATTTGACATAGTTTCCGGCGGGGAATTACAACGGGTCCTTAAGGCCGGTGGCGAAGCCGCCAAGGTTGTATTTTCAGGCGTCGGTAAACAGGCGTGGGAAATTGAACTGGCCATCGAAAAGGGCATCGGTTGTTTCAATCTCGAATCGGACTCTGAATTGAATCTGGTCAATGAAATCGCGGCCAGACTCAACAAGATTGCGGCAATTTCAGTTCGTGTCAACCCCGATGTTGATGCAAAAACGCATCCCTATACAGCAACTGGCTTGAAGGAAAACAAGTTTGGCGTCTCGGCGAGGGAAGCGGTTGCTATTTACCGCCGCGCAGCAAAATTGTCCAATATCGAGATTCAGGGCATCGATTATCATATTGGCTCGCAGATAACCGATATTTCACCTCTTGTGGACTCACTGGCTCACATACTTGAGCTGGTAGATGAACTAGAGACGATGAACATCAGCCTCTCCCATATCGATGTTGGTGGTGGCATTGGCATTACCTACAAAGATGAGCAGTCAATTAATATTGATGAGTACGCGAGTGCGATCCTGCAAACCCTGGGTGATCACGGGCAAAAACTTTTGTTTGAACCTGGTCGTTACATCGTTGGCAACGCTGGAATCCTTTTGTCCCGTGTTGTCACCATTAAACAAAATGATAACAAGAAGTTTGCCGTTGTCGATGCGGCAATGAATGATCTGATAAGACCCGCCCTGTATCAATCCTGGCAACGGATCGAAAACATCGAGCAATCCAGTGGACCCAGAGACAGTTATGATGTTGTTGGCCCCATATGCGAATCAGCGGACTTCCTGGGCAAGAACCGGGAGCTACCCTTGTGCAAGGGCGATCTGGTTGCCGTCTATTCATCTGGTGCTTATGGGTTCGTGATGAGTTCCAATTACAACAGTAGAAATCGCGCTGCTGAGCTGCTTGTTTCCGGTACAGATATCCATTGTATCCGGCAGCGGGAATCGTTTGCTGATCAAATCAGGCTGGAAAGTATCCCTGGCGACGACTAACAGCTTGCATTAACAACACTCACCGGTAATCTAGCATTATTATGTTATTACGATTCACAAAAATGCACGGTCTTGGAAATGACTTTGTGCTGCTTGATCTTATCTCGCAGAATATTCACATTCGGGAAGATCAAATCAGGGAATTGGCAGATCGGCGTACAGGCATCGGGTTTGATCAGTTGCTGTTGGCAGAGCCACCACAGGATCCGAACGCGGATTTTCGCTATAGCATTTTCAATGCTGATGGCTCCAAGGCAGAGCAGTGCGGGAACGGTGCCAGATGCTTTATGCGTTTTGTCCGCGATCGAGGGCTGACCACCAGGACGAGGATCACTTTGGAAACCAGTACTGGTAATATCGAGTGCAGGTTGGAAAAGGACGGAAATATCACGGTCAATATGGGGCCGCCCACGCTTTCACCCGAACAGATCCCCTTTTTAGCAGACTGCTCAAGTATTCAATATGACCTGAAGCTCTGTTCGTCCCTGCCGATTCCCAATGAATGTCACTCATCAGAAAAAGTTCGTATCACTGCCGTCGGTATTGGCAACCCACATGCCGTGGTCAATGTTGATGATGTAGGTGAGGCTCCAGTTAGTCAATTAGGTCCTTTGATCGAAAATCACAAGAGATTCCCGCAGAGAGTTAATGTAGGATTTATGCAGGTCATTTCTCGAAACCAAATCAAACTTCGTGTGTTCGAGCGAGGAGTTGGTGAAACACTTTCCTGCGGGAGCGGCGCCTGTGCCGCGGTCGTGGCTGGTCGACTCCAGGGCATTCTGGATGATCAGGTAAGCGTCACCTTGCCCGGGGGAACTTTGAACATAATCTGGCGTGGGGACAAATCTGACATATTGCTATCCGGACCGGCTTGCCGGGTATATGAAGGTCGACTACAAATATGAATGAACCCGATTCAAAGATGATAGGCGCACACGTCAAAAGGGAACAACAAATTACCGATGCCCAGGTGGCGGAATATTTGCACAAGCACCCGGAATATTTCGAAGACAAGCCTGACTTGCTTGCGGAGCTGGAATTACCCCAACAAAATGGCAAAGCTGTNTCTCTAACGGAACGACAGGTCTCCTTGCTTCGCGAGAAAAACAATGTCACTCGTAACAAGCTCGATGAATTGGTCGATTCTGCCAAACTAAACAACGAGATATTCGACAAATGCAGGCGCCTGATACTTGACCTGATTGATGCCGAGAATTCAGATCAGTTCTTTGCTGCATTGGAAAACAGTTTCAAAGAGGACTTCAAGTGTCACGCCTACAGCCTGATAATTTTTAGCGATACTCCCCACCAGATCAATCATTTTACTACCAGTGTCTCTGAGATGGCAGCGAAGGATTTCATCGGCGCTTTGATTCGCGCCAAGAACCCGACGCTCGGTGTCTTAAGGCCTTCTGAGCAGGACTTCCTCTTTCGCCACCAGAGCGAAGGGGTAAAGTCCGCCGCAGTTTTGTCAGTGCGCAAGAATCGTCAAATCGCCTTGCTGGCTATTGGCAGCGAAGATGCCAACTATTTCAAACCTGCCATGGGTACTGAATTCATTGGATTTGTTGCTGATACCCTCGCAAAACTATTGCCCAAACACATTTACCTAAAACACCAATAATGTTGACGGTAACGCAGCGGTGAAACAGAGATCGTTGCACAGTTTCATCGATGCCTTTGTGGCTCATCTCCGTGATGAGCGCCGCCTCTCAGACAACACGACCCAGGGTTATCGAAGTGACCTGAAGCTGCTCGAAGGGTATTGCCAGGAGCTTGAAATCGATCAGTGGCATCAGTTGGCTGACCATCAACTCCGCCAATTTGTCGCTGACTCTCACCGTCGAGGCAATTCCGGTAAAACCCTGCAGCGGAGATTGTCCTCTATCAGGACATTTTTTAACTACCTGGCGAGGGAAGGCCAGGTAAAACAGAATCCAGCCCTATCGATAACGCCACCAAAAACTGCGCAGAAATTGCCAAAGACACTCGATACAGATCAGGTATCACAACTGCTCAAGGTACAGGGTTCCAAATGGCACACCATAAGGGACCTGGCGATCCTTGAACTCTTCTACTCTTCCGGTCTGCGTCTAACGGAGCTGACCAATACTGATATCGTCGATATCGACTGGGATGAAGCAACCATCAGAGTTACTGGTAAGGGATCGAAGGAACGCGTGCTTNCCGTAGGGTCACACGCACTTCTTGCCATCAGGAAGTGGCTCAAGGTTCGCTCTCAGCTGCCGAGGAAAAAACAGTCCATAGCGGATGAGTCAGCCTTGTTCATCAGTGAACAAGGACGACGGATAAGCCCACGCAACGTACAGTCACGGGTAAAGCACTGGACTCGCAGCCAGAACATTCGCGGCAATGTACACCCGCATATGTTGCGTCACTCATTTGCCAGCCATATGCTTGAATCAAGCGGCGATTTACGCGCAGTCCAGGAATTGCTAGGCCACGCTGATATCTCAACAACGCAAATTTATACTCATCTTGATTTTCAACACCTGGCAGAAGTTTATGATAAGGCTCACCCAAGAGCACACCGCAAATCTCAGCCAGATGACCCTGAGATATGATTCAGGAGGCAAGAATTGATTCAAGTCATCGCGTTTGACCTGGACGATACTCTCTGGTCGATTGGACCAATCATCTTCAATGCAGAAAAAAGACTCAACGATTGGTTGCAACATGAAGTGCCCCAACTCCTCTATGACGTGGATAGTATGCGCACATTGCGCCACGAGTTACTCGAACTGGAGCCAGACCTTGGCAATAAAATTACCGAGTTTAGGCGCAGGCTGATTGAGCGTGCACTGCTCCTTAGTCAAATCAGTATGGACGAGGCGGCTGAGCTATCGCACCAGGCCATGAATATATTTCTGGAAGCACGGAACGAGATAATGTTTTTTGACGGCGCGCTTGAAACCCTATCTCTGCTGTCGAATCAATTCACACTGGGCGCCTTGACCAATGGAAACGCCGATATACAAAAAATCGGCCTAGACAGCTATTTCAGCTTTGCATTTTCAGCAGAAGAAGTTGGTGCGCCAAAACCAGCAGACAATCTTTTCCGACGGGCTCTGACCCACACAAATACCAGACCCCAACAAATGCTTTATGTTGGTGACAATCCTGTACTTGATATTGATGCTGCGAATCGCATTGGTATGCATACGGTCTGGGTACAACATCCAGGACAGCACAATACGGGCGAAACAATCGCGGACGAGAAAATTGAACATATCCGCCAGTTACCGCAAGCGGTAGAACGAATATTGAGTAGATTCAGCGCAGACCATGTTGGCCAATGAACGCCTTCACCTGCGCCACATCTGCACCCATTTTTTCCTTTCGCATCGGCAACCCCGCCAGGGCTTCCAGAGACTCATGACTTGGTGTTAGCCCGGGGATCGCCTTGTTGATAGCGCCTTCAAATTTAGCAGGATGTGCGGTAGACAGACACAGTAGTGGAACATCTGGTGTTCGAAGACGATTACCGACACTAATTCCCACCGCAGCATGGGGATCAACCAGATAATTCTCCTCTTCATAGATATTGCGAATTGTTTTAAGTGTCTCCTCGTCATCTGCTGACCCGGCCAGAAAGGATTCATCGAACCCGCTGGTATTAAAGTCTAGACGTGCGACCCCCTCGTCCAGGAAACCAGCCATAAATTCGCTGACCTTTTCACAGGATCCATCGAGAGCGTAGTAAAGATATCTTTCAAAATTACTGGAAACCTGGATGTCCATTGCAGGGCTTTCACTAATATACACTTCTCCCCGTTGGTACACTCCGGTATGGAAAAAGCGTGCAAGAATATCATTCCGATTAGTTGCCAGAATCAACTTTCTAATGGGCAGTCCCATCCGTTTGGCGAGATAACCAGCAAAGATATCACCAAAATTGCCCGTTGGGACTGAGACATCGAACGTCTCCGGTCTACCTAGCTCATACCAGGCAAAAAAGTAGTAAACAATCTGGGCCAACACCCTCGCCCAGTTCACAGAGTTGACCGCTCCCAGCTGGTATTCCTGCTTGAATGGTAAATCAGAAAAGATGGTCTTTATCAATGACTGACAATCATCAAAGCTGCCATCCACCCCAATATTAAAAACATTGGCATCCAGTACGGTCGTCATCTGCGCCTCCTGTACCGGACTGGTTCTCCCTTCTGGGAAAAGAATAAATATATTGATATTGGATTTGCCGCGAACGCTTTCTATGGCTGCGCTGCCGGTATCACCACTGGTCGCACCAAGAATATTTAGATAACCCTTTTGATCATCAAGAATATACTCGAACACATTACCCAGAAACTGTAACGCTATGTCTTTAAACGCTAGAGTCGGACCATGGAACAGTTCAAGCAGGTGGAAATCTCCCAGTGGCACTAGGGGTGTTACTTTCTCATGATTAAAGCGGGCGTAGCTGTCAGTAACCAGTAAGGTTAAATCTTCGACAGGAATATCATCGATATACTCCGCCATTATACTGATGGCCAGTTCCTGGAAGGAATGAGAAGACCAGCTGACAAGTTTGTCTCTTACATCGGGAATATCATGCGGAATAAGCAAGCCACCGTCGGTGGCCAGCCCCATCATCACGGCATCCCTAAATCCAAGACCGGATACGCCGCCGCGTGAACTTCGATATTTCATGAACAGACCGTGAAAATCACCAAAGGCTTGATTATATAGAGGTTAGCCTTCGATTAGCTGTCCTAGATCGCCTCCACACCGATTTCACCCGTCCGAATTCGGACAACGTCATCAAGGGAGCTAACAAAAATCTTACCATCACCTACCTTTCCCGTGTTTGCTGCATTGCGGATAGCATCGATAACAGAGTCCAGATTCTCCTCCGCAATGGCGACCTCGATTTTTACTTTAGGCAGGAAATCAACAACATATTCCGCTCCTCGATAAAGCTCAGTATGGCCTTTCTGACGCCCGAAACCTTTCACCTCAGTTACCGTCATTCCCTGCACGGATATTTCAGACAGTGCCTCTCGGACATCATCCAACTTGAATGGTTTGACAATCGCTGTAACTAACTTCATCTACCTTCTCCAGTTTTCACACTCATACCACAACTAAATATTACCAAATTACAGGCTCTTTGATAGCCCAAATACCAAACGCGATTTACATAGATCCGTGCCATTAAAGCAATCGTTGGTGGACAGATCAGTATCATGCCATGTTAGAGACAAATCGATATCTGCAACCGTCCTGTTTATACCGATGGAATACTCTGCATAATCTGCTGAACGTTCCGTGGTTTCTATGCCAAAGGTAGCGCCTTTATCAATCGATTGGCTGGCATAATGAAAACCGAGGCCAAAACTATTCGGCAGGGGTAGCGAATAGTCAACGTAAACGTAGGTCGCGTTACCAGTTTCAAAAAAGAAATCGTTGGAATAGGCAACACCTACGGTCAGATCACGATAACTCAGGCTGCCGTATATTTCATCAAAATTACTATCATTAGGGCCGGCATTATTTGGATAATCATAATGTAAAAGGCCAATATCAAAGCCCAGGTTCTCGTTGATCTCGCCAGCAAATCCCGCATAAATATCGATTTCAATGCTTCCGTCAAATGCAATATTCGATGCCCAAACACCAACGTACAGACCTGAATCCCCTGTGATATCGAATCCACCCTGAATGGTTGCCTCCTCGCCGGTCTGAGATATACCCCGATATATATAGTCAGTAGCCAGGGTCACATTGCCAGCAACCTCCGCCGCATTAATACTACTGGACGCCAGCATCAGGCTACTGCTGATCAGGGCTACTTTCAGATTATTCATTCTTTCTCTCCTCTTAATCGTCTCTTTTGGCCGTCAATCCACTTTTTGCATGACAGACCGTTGGCCTTAACAGGCTGTTCACATAGACAGCCCTTTTACATCGATTATGCCAGTTGCATTGATCATGCCAGCTAGTAAACAGCTCACTCATTGCCTGCTGCCCGTGCCTTGATGCAACTGATCAAAATCACCGCCAGTTCCCAGCTTAAGTCATCTAAATCAATTGCTTACAAGGGAAATACCCCCCACGGGTACAGTTTCCAGACAACAGCCAGTCAATACATTGGGTTTTGCCACCCGCCATTTTCAGCTATTTAGGCACCATCATAGTGCACTGCCGACTATAACACCCTCACTTTTTGCACTCACTTGGTGCAGAAGAGGCTCACACTTCAAGGGGATATTAACGTACAACAATCATGGGGATGTCTCAATTTCATGCCGCTCGAACCAGTTTATATTCAATTCTTTTGCTGTTCTTCACTCTATGGCCGTTGCAACCACCTTCTCACGCGCCGAAATCGGCATCGAAGCACCCCCTGTTACCGTAGAGGCTGATGTAATCGGCGGACTTCCACAAATTCAAATCGTCGGTCTTCCAGAAACTGCGGTCAAGGAAAGCAAGGATCGCGTAAAGTCTGCTATCAAAAACGCAAACTTTGACATCCCTGATCGAAAACTCACCGTCAATCTGGCACCAGCAGACTTGCCAAAAAGCGGTGGCCGTTATGATCTATCTATCGCTCTCTCGATTCTGGCTGCCAGCAACCAGATCCCGGCTCACCGCCTGGTCGATATGGAGTTTCTTGGTGAACTGGCTCTGAATGGTGCTATCCGCCCGGTCACCGGTGTCCTCCCCGCCACGATCAGGGCAGTAAAGGCCAGTAATTTGATCGTTGTGCCGCGTGCCAATGAACACGAAGCAGCACTGGCACAATCAAACAATGTACTGGTGGCTGATTCACTACTAGAGGTTGTTCATCATCTAACTGGACAGCAACGGCTTGAAACCGCCCGGAAGGGCGCCATCGCAGAGCAGGGAATTACTGATCAACGACTGTGTGACATTCGCGGTCAAGAATCTGCCAAGCGCGCTTTAACCGTTGCTGCTGCCGGTGCACACAACGTCATATTCGTCGGTCCACCAGGCACAGGTAAAACCATGCTGGCAAGCCGATTACCCTCATTACTACCGCCAATGACTCTGGAGGAGTCCCTAATGGTCGCTTCCGTCAGGTCAGTTTCCAAATACTCCTTTGAATTTACCACCTGGTCCAAACGGCCTTTTCGAGCTCCTCATCATACTTCTTCTGCCGTAGCACTGGTTGGTGGGAGCAATCCACCTCGACCAGGTGAAATCTCGCTGGCTCACAATGGCGTGCTATTTCTTGATGAGTTGCCGGAATTTACGCGGCATGTGCTGGAGGTTCTAAGGGAGCCCCTTGAGTCCGGTAAAATTGTCATTAGCCGGGCATCGAGGCAAGTGGAATACCCTGCACAATTTCAACTTGTAGCCGCCATGAACCCTTGTCCTTGTGGATACTTCGGCGATGATTCAGATCGATGCAACTGTACCAATGACAAGATTCAGCGCTACAGGGGGAGGGTATCCGGGCCACTTCTGGACCGTATTGATCTTCATGTCGAAGTGCCTCCCTTGCCAACAGGTGCCCTATCAGATCCCGCACTCAGGCAGGATACTGATGAACATGACCGTTCCATCAATCTCATTGCAGAAGCCAGGCTGAGAATGATGCATCGATCAAACAAGCTCAACGCGCATATGTCTGCAAGGCTTGTGGAAAGCGCCTGCAAGCTGGCCCTTGCAGACAGAAACTTACTCGATAGTGCCATGACCAAACTTGGCCTTTCCGCTCGTGGATACTACAAGATACTCAAGGTAGCACGGACAATCGCTGACCTGGAGGGCTCTGAACACATTAGAACAGTGCACCTGACTGAAGCATTGGGCTACCGCAGACTGGACCGTTCCGGGCACCGGTCGGTGCTATGAGTTTTGACGCAAAGCTGCTTGCGAGCAACTTACCCTGCCCTATCAGCCTCCCCTGGATGGCGCTACCCGGCGTTACCCCAATCGGATTCCTCAAATTCCCGGTTTCTGGAAAACTGGAAGACGTTGGTTGTTCCTGCCTCAATTACTGACTGTTCCGAAACCCGGGTCAGAATCGCTCCCTCACGAAAATCTGCCAGCGAGTTCGCGCCGATATTAGTCATGGTACTACGAACCTTAAACAAGGTCGTTTCCAACACTTCCGCCAAAGATCCAACCAGCGGAACATAGGCGTCAACACCTTCTTCAAACATCATCTTCCTGGAACTCATCCCGTCGCTGTATCGCTGCCAGTTCTGCGCACGATGGGTACCTTCCCCCCAATAGGGTTTGTACATCTGACCGTTGATGGACGTCTTGGGGGTAGGACTTTCCTCAGTCATAGCAAAGTATCGACCCATCATCACAAAATCAGCGCCCATGGCGAGCGCGATCACAATCTGCGTATCATTGGCCAGACCCCCATCCGAGCACAATGGAATATATCGACCTGTTTCGGAATAAAATTCATCTCTTTTCTGCGCCACATCCAGCAATGCCGAAGCCTGCCCCCGGCCCACACCCTTCTGTTCCCGGGTTATGCAAATAGAGCCACCCCCCATTCCAACCTTTATGAAGTCGACCCCAGGTTCACTAACCAGGAAATCAAACCCCTCCGCTGAAACGATATTGCCGCCTCCTATTACCACCTCCGGACCGAAATTGTCGCGAATCCATCTGATTCCTTCCATTTGATATTCAGTAAATCCATCTGATGAGTCAAAACAAAGCACATCTGCACCTGCATTGACTAATTCCGGCACACGCTCCCTGTAATCATGCGTATTAATGGCAGCACCAACACACAGTCTCTTTGAGTCATCCAATAACTCCAGAGGATGCCTGCGGTGATCAACATAATCCTTTTTGAATACAAGCGATGTGAGGTTTCCAGCTTTATCAAGGATCGGTAGACATTCCTTCTTGTGCCTGTGTAATAATTTGTTGGCTTCTCGCAGGCTGATGCCATCAACACCGTGGATAACATCTTCGATACATGTCATATGCTCCCCCACCCGCTTATCCAGGTCATCCTCAAATTCCCAGAAATCCCTGTCAGTAATTATTCCGAGGAGTTTTCCAGCGGCAGAGCCATCCTGCGTTACGGGCACTGTTGAATGACCCGTCTCATCCATTAGCCTTACTATGTCTCTGAGTGATGTATCAGTGGTGGTATTTGAGGTACTGGAGACAAAACCTGCCTTATGGGTCTTGACCTGTCTTACCATCTCAACCTGGGATTCGATAGGTTGGGAGCAAAATACCATGCTCAAACCCCCTTGTCTGGCAAGGGCAACTGACAGGTCGGTCCCCGATACCGATTGCATACATGCAGATACGACAGGTATGTTCACACTAAAACGAGGCGGCTGGTCTGACTCCACAGCGGACAAGGGAGACCGTAAGTCAACCACATCTGAACTCTGGTTCTTCCGAGTCAGTCTGGGTATCAGTAAGTATTCACTAAAGGTACGAGAGGTATCTGCAAGTATAGTTGCCATTAAAAAACTCCATAGGCTGGCTTTGTGTCACGGTTGAGGCGGACATCTTTATTCAGGAGAAAAAAAACGTGTAGGCCAGTTGCGAATGCCTGGCTGCTTCTTTTCGGAATAGGCACGCAGGAATGATAGGGGAAAAAGGGAACTAATTTGCCACTGGGACGCGCCATGGCGAATTCTATGCGAAAGGCATAGACGATTCAATGATCTCCCGGCAATACGCCAATTCACATCAACAAAATCAGCTCGATATAGTGAATATTGATTAAATACTTTAGTATTTAACTATAAGATATTGATTATTAACCCAAAATTCGTAATATGGGCACAGAATGCTTCTTTTTTTGCTCAATGAATAAATCAGAACTGATCAAACGAATGTCGGACAAGCTAGACCAACTCACCAGTCGGGATGTTGACCTGGCTGTTCACACCTTAATTGAGATCATGTCCGAGAGCCTTGCCGGTGGAGAGCGGATAGAGATAAGAGGTTTCGGGACCTTTACTAACCACTACCGCAAACCGAGGACCGTGAGAAATCCAAAGACGGGGGAAATCGGTATCCGGAAACGAGGAAAGTTCGTACCTCACTTTAAGCCCGGGAAGGACCTGAAACGACGGGTTGATGAAGCACGTGACGAACAGGCGGCAACTGAATCTGGCGATAATACCGGTTCCGCATCGTTCAACCGGACCTGACCTAAACGCGCTTCAGGAGATACTATTCGCCAGACCCTGATTCTGTCGCCAGACTTTTCATCGTTTCTCTCTCTTTCTGAATCAGATAGTCTGCTATTCGCAGCATATTGCTATTGCTACCAGCCATCTGGCCTTCAATACGGTACTTTCCGTTCACAATAATTGCTGGGACACCAGTTGCTCGATATGCCCTGCCTCTGGCTTCTGCCTGCTGGACACTGGCGCGTACACCGAATGAATTATAAACCTTGGCAAAATCTACTGGATCAATGCCGAAATCTGAAAAGAATTTTGCCATGAGTTTAGGATCGTTTAACCTTTTCCTCTGGGCATGGATCGCCTGAAACAAGGGCGTATGCAATTTCTCCGCTATATCCAATGCCGCTGCCACATAGTATGTCTGGGCATAAACCTGATAATCCTTGTTCCAGATCGCAGGGGTCCGGCTAAATGTCACATCTCCTGGAAGGTTTTCCTCCCAGGCAGTAATCATTGGATCAAATTGGTAACAGTGGGGGCAACCATAGGAAAAATATTCGGTGACCTCGATCTTATCCTTGTTGCCGGTCTTGAGTGGAATCACTAATTCGGCATAGTGGGTACCTTCCTCGTAATCGAAGCTCTCGCCCATCGCCAGATTGCCAACAAACCAACATACTATGAATATTGCTACTTTTTTAATCATGTCACGTCATACCCCACCCGAATTGATTATTAGATCCGGCTTAGTCACTTCGTGTTCCCTCACGGGTTCCTGACCCGCTGCTTTCATGTATAACGGTGCCGTACCACCAAATTCTTCGCTTTGCAGTTTCATATTAATGCAGTGATAGAATGGTCGACGCATTATATAGCACTCACAGTACAATGACTTCACTCATTCATTCACCATCCGGTCAGCATCTTGAGCATTGATTTCAACACCGCAACTTTCCTGAAAAGCGCGTCCGCTATGACTCAGTGCCCCACTGATCAAGGGGCAGAGGTCGCTTTCTGCGGTCGCTCTAACGCGGGCAAATCGAGCGCAATAAACACGCTGACAGGCCAACGCAAGCTAGCCAGAACCAGCAAGACACCTGGAAGAACACAGCTGATAAATTTTTTCTCTCTGTCCAGCCTGCAGCGCCTGGTAGACCTGCCTGGCTACGGCTATGCAAAAGTACCCAGTGCTTTGAAAGCACATTGGCATCAACACCTGGATGAATACCTGCGCAACAGACTCTGCCTGAAGGGTTTAATACTACTAATGGATATCCGGCACCCTCTCCGGGAGTTCGATGAAATGATGCTGCAATGGAGCAAATCTTCCAACATGCCGCTTCATATCCTGCTCACAAAAGCTGATAAACTTAAACGAGGCGCCAGAAACAATACACTGCTTAAAACCCAGCGCGCGCTACCCAAGGGGGTTACAATCCAGTTGTTTTCCTCCACTGAGACTATTGGGCTCGATCAACTCACCAGCGTCATGACTGACTGGTTGGAAGCCATAGAACTTGAGGACAAGTGATTGGGCATAAAAAGAACGGGCCCTGATCACCTATTGGGGAGGTGTGACCAGAGCCCAGGCTTCGGCTATTTAGGGGGATAAATCACCGAAGTTTGTATCCGAAACAATGTCGTTGTTTCATATATTGTGACTGACCTTCATCGAAGAAGTTCCCAAAAAATTCGGTTTTCTTTCTGACGGTCACCAAATGTGCTCCATAGGCATTGCTGCTAGTGTGCAGCATCCCAGTCTGTACCGATCCCAACTTCCACCAGGAGAGGAATACTCAAATCGGCAGCACTCTCCATTCGTTCCTTAAGACCAGCCACCACAATCTCAGTATCACGTCCGCTGACCTCCAGCACCAATTCATCGTGCACCTGCATAATAATCTGTGCATCCAGTTCCGATTCTTTCAGCCACGCATCTACCTTGATCATCGCTCTCTTAATAATATCCGCTGCACTACCTTGCATTGGTGCATTGATAGCTGTCCTCTCGGCTGCCTGACGGCGCTGAAAATTACTGGCATTGATCTCGGGTAAGTATAGACGCCTGCCAAATATTGTTTCGACAAAACCATTTTCTGCGGCTTCGACCCGGGTGCGATCCATGTACTCTCTGACACCCGGATAGCGTTCAAAGTACAGGTCAATATATTCCTGCGCATCCTTAAGCGCGATATTCAACTGCCTGGACAGTCCAAAAGCAGACATGCCGTAGATCAATCCGAAATTTATGGCTTTAGCACTACGACGCTCACCGTCCATGACATCTTCAAGTGCTCGACCAAAAACCTCGGCCGCAGTGGCTCGATGAATGTCCAGATTATTCCTGAATGCTGCAACTAATCCTTCGTCTTCAGACAGGTGAGCCATAATCCTCAGTTCAATTTGGGAATAGTCCGCGGCGATCAACTCAAACCCTTCACGGGCTACAAATGCTTTGCGAATCCGCCGCCCTTCTTCGGTACGTATCGGGATATTCTGCAAATTGGGATTGGTACTCGACAGCCTTCCGGTGGCGGTGACCGCCTGATGATATGAGGTATGAACCCTGCCAGTTTCTTCATTGACCTGCCTGGGCAATTGATCAGTATAGGTGGATTTAAGCTTACTCAGCCCACGGTACTCCAATATTACTTTCGGCAGAGGATAGTCCAGGGCAAGTTCCTGAAGAATCGGTTCTGCTGTGGATGGTTGCCCTTTTGGTGTCTTCTTAATAATCGGCAATTGCATTTTTTCAAAAAAGATCTGCTGCAGCTGTTTAGGGGAACCGAGATTAAACTCTTCCCCGGCAAGCGCGTAAGCGTCTTGCTCTAGCCTCGTTAGTCTCAACTCAAGTTGCCTACTTTGTTCATTCAACAGTTGCTGATCAAGTAACACACCATTTCGCTCAATTCTGGAAAGGATACTTACCAGTGGTAGTTCAATTTCACTGAACACTAATTTCAGCGACTCTACAGCTTCAAGTTTGGGCCACAAAACCTGGTGTAGCTGCAATGATATGTCCGCATCCTCGGCAGCATAATTTGCAGCCACATCAACCGCCACCTGGTTAAATGTTATTTGTTTGGCGCCTTTACCTGCAATATCTTCAAAGTGAATCGTTTCACGTCCCAAGTATTTTAGTGCCAGGTCATCCAGATTGTGTCGGGAAGCAACGGAGTTCAGAATGTATGATTCAAGCATGGTGTCAAAGGCTATTCCCTCAAGACCAACGCCGTAGCGTGCGAGAACACTCATATCATATTTGAGGTTCTGCCCGATAATTGTTCGCGATGGATCCTCCAAAAGGGGGCGCAACTTATTTAGCACAAAATCAGCAGGTAACTGAACCGGCGCCCCTTCGTAATCATGGTTTAGCGGAACATAAGCTGCTTCACCCGCGACACAGGAGAATGAAACACCAACTAACTCAGCTTGCATATAGTTGATACTGGTGGTTTCTGTATCGAAGGCAAAACTGGTTGCCGAGCTCAATTTCTGAATCCAAACATCCAATGCCTCTTCAGTGAACACTGTTTCATAGTTGGTACTAGCAGCCGGTTTGCGCTCGACCTCGATCTCAGCTCCCGATAACTCCTCCACCCACGCCTTAAATTCCAGGTCAGTGAATAGTTTCTTCAGCCTGACCTCGTCGGCTTCGGATATCTTCAGATCTTCTACTCCATGATCCAGCTGCACATCCTGCTTTATGGTGGCAAGCTCATGAGACATGGGCAGAAACGAAGCAGACTCACGCAGATACTCACCAACCTTGCCTTTGACATCATCGGCATTGTCCATAACACCGGACATAGAGTCATAGGCAGTGAGCCACTTGACTGCTGTTTTCGGACCACATTTCGGCACACCCGGGATGTTGTCTGATGTGTCCCCAACCAGGGCGAGATAGTCGATAATCTGATCAGGTCGCACTCCGAACTTTTCCACGACCCCATCTATATCCATTAGGGTATCTGTCATAGTGTTAATCAGGGTGACATGCTCATTGACCAACTGCGCCAGGTCTTTATCCCCGGTTGAAATAAGTACGTCCATTTTGGCCTCAGTCGCCTGCCTGGCAAGTGTGCCGATAACATCATCAGCCTCAACGCCTTCAACGACCAACAGCGGTAACCCCATACAGCTGACAATTTCATGGATCGGTGCTATCTGGCTTCTCAATTCATCCGGCATGGGCGGGCGATTGGTCTTGTACTCCGCGTAAATGTCATTGCGAAAAGTCTTCCCTTTGGCGTCAAACACCACCGCAAGATGACTATCGGGGTACGCCTTCATCAGCTTCCTTATCATGCTGATGACGCCCCTGACTGCACCCGTCGCCTGACCCTTGGAACTCATCAATGAAGGTAGTGCATGGTAGGCTCTAAACAGGTACGATGAGCCGTCTATTAGCACCAGTTGGTAGTCATCTTTCATCGCTGTCAATTTCACCCGTCTGGAAAGATCAAACAATACTGTGAACCCACTGCGCTTTTCAATTGTTCCTGATCAAATTGGCGGACTGGTATGGTTACTTCTTGCACTATGCGCACTATTTAGCTGTGCCAATTTGAATGCACAATCCGCAATGGGCGATATCAATGATGATGATATTGAAATCATCGAAGGCGAAGAAAGGACCATCTTTGAATATCGAAATAATGGTGTACTGATCATGATAAAGATAGTACCGAAAGTAGGCAGACCCTACTACATGGTCCCTGCCGATGGATCCGCCCATTATCAGAGCCTTGATCACAAAAAGAGATTGTACCCGCAATGGGTCATTCTTGACTGGTAAGAATGTCAGCATTTACAACATTTTCACAGGACGCCCTGGAAGTATTCCTTGTCAAGTTTGACGTTGGTGATCTGATTTCCTGGACACCTATAAAAACAGGGATCGAGAATTCCAACTATTTCGTTACAACCAGAAAACATGCAGAAGATAGGAGTTTCGTGCTTACCATCATGGAAGTCCTCTCCTTTGACGACATTCCATTCTTTAACGGCCTGTTGATGCACCTGTCTCACTATGGGCTGCCAGTCCCGGCACCGCAGCAGACACTGGAGGGAATGACCAGCACAACATTTTGCGATAAGCCGACGGTGTTGGTTCCCAAACTGACCGGCGAACATCCCAAACAAATATCGACCAATCACTGCAACGCGATTGGTCAGGTACTGGGAGAGATTCACTGTGCGCTCGCTACCACGTATCTGTACAGGGCAAATCCTTTTGATCTTGACTGGATGTTTCATACGATAGAGAACTTGGGACACGAGCTTGACAAAGAGGACCGGCTCCTCCTAGACAAGATCGCGGATGAATACGCTGAAATAAGCGAGTTACCTTTGCCGAAGGGCATTACACATGGTGACCTTTTTCGGGATAACGCCTTATTCAAGGGGGAGGAGTTAACCGGGGTCATCGACTTTTATCGTGCCTGCAATGATTTCCTGATCCAGGACATCGCTATCACAATCAATGACTGGTGCAGAACTGAGCAGAACGAAATCAGTGCTGAGCTCAGTGAAAGTTTGCTCCAGGGTTATGAATCCAAACGTTCTCTTGAGGATGAGGAAAGAGAGCTCTTACCAAATTTTCAGCTGGCAGCCTGTGCTCGTTTTACCCTAACAAGATTACTAAGTGGCTCTGAAGGCCACCACCTGAAAGATCCCCTGGTGTATATGCACCTGGCGGCCAGCCTTTCCTAGGCACGGGTAGGAACTGACTGTTTTTTTACATATCGAGCGGGTTAGTTCCTTATAAGGAACTAACTAACAGGCATGATGTAGTGATCAGCAAGCAGTGCGACAAATAGCGCCATCAAATAGAAGATAGAGTACTTGAAGGTTTCAATGGGAGCTCGGGGATTATTGCCAAACAGCATGTTCAAGCTCCAATAGAGGAAGCCAGCCCCCAGCGCCAGGACACTTACCAAATACAGCAAATTACTCATACCGATCAGGTAAGGCAATACGGTGATTAGAATCATGATGACGGTGTACAGCAAGATGTAGATCTTGGTGTAATACTCACCATGGGTGACTGGTAACATAGGGATATCCACCTTCCGATATTCTTCCATACGATCTATGGCAAGTGCCCAGAAATGTGGAGGAGTCCAGGCGAAAATAATCAAAACCAGCAGCAGGCCACCGCCATCTATGCTCCCGGTTACCGCCGTCCAGCCAAATAAGGGTGGTGCTGCTCCAAAAAGTCCACCAATAACAATATTTTGCGGTGTAGCCCGTTTAAGGTAGAGGGTATAAATTATCCCATAGCCAAACCAGGATGCCAGATTCAGCCAGGCTGTCAGCGGGTTTACCAGAAACGCAAGAATCGTGATACCAGTAACGCCAGTAGCCCCTACAAATATGTATCCATGCAGATTGCTGATCCTACCCTGGGCAACGGGTCGATTCCTGGTACGTGCCATTTTGGCATCGATGCCAGCATCAACCAGATGATTCAAGGCCGCAGCCGAACCAGCCACCAGCGCAACACCCAGATTGCCGAAGACCAGGATATCCCATGGCACCATCCCGGTCGTAGCGAGAAACATACCGACCAGGGTGCACAACAGCATCAACAGAACGACACGAGGTTTACACATCTCGAGGTAGTCACGCCATCTGGCAGTCAATTTGAATTCAGGAGTAAGTTCAGTCACGTCAATTCAGGTTTGGGACACAGGATTGTGAATTCTATCTAAATCATGTTCAGATTGCATAATTTGTGACAGCTTTCATTCAGGCAAGCTGTAAATCGACTATTCCATCCTGGACCAACAGGGCATCTACACTGGGCTCCCGGCCACGAAAGGCCAAGAACAGCTCCTCTGCATCGCGAGATCCACCTTGTTCCAATATGGTTGAAAGAAACTCCTCTCCGGTCTGTCTATTGAAAATGCCATCTTCTGAAAATCTGGCAAAAGCGTCAGCGGACAGTACCTCAGCCCATTTATAACTGTAGTAGCCAGCAGCATAACCTCCCCCAAATATGTGTGAAAAGGCATTTTGAAACCGATTTTGCGCTACCGCGGGTACCACTGCCACCTTGTCTCGAACTTCATCAAGAATCTGTTGGATCTGACTGAGGTTAGCTTCTTCAAATTCAACATGTAAGCGAAAATCAAATAGGGCAAATTCCAGTTGCCTGACCATTGCCATGGCTGATTGAAAGTTCTTGGCTCTTAGCATCTTCTCCAGTAATTCGTCAGGCAATGACTCGCCAGTCTGGTAGTGTCCTGAGACAAATTCCAGTGCCTCCCGGACCCAGCACCAGTTCTCCAAAAACTGACTTGGCAGTTCAACCACGTCCCAGGCGACACCGTTTATCCCTGATACGCCAGCGCACTCCACCCGGGTCAACATTTGATGAATACCATGGCCAAATTCGTGGAACAGCGTAACAACCTCTTTGTGGGTCAGTAGGGCCGGATCATCTCCTACCGGTGGGCTAAAGTTGCAGGTCAGGTATGCAACCGGCAGTTGCAGGGTTCCATCCAACCTTACCCTGCGGGTCCTGCATTCATCCATCCAGGCACCACCTTGTTTCTTGCCCCTGGCGTACAGATCAAGATAAAACCTGGCGATTACTTTCCCTTCTTTGCGAATATCATACGTTGTGACATCCTGCAGCCAGACATTGACGCCATCGGTCCTTACTATCTCAATGTCAAAGAGACGCCTGACTACTTCAAACATGCCTCGGATGACAGTCGGTGCCGGAAAATAGGGTCGAAGCTCTTCCTCTGACACGTCATATTTTTGCTTNTTCAGCTTCTCAGCAAAGTAAGCAGTATCCCATGCACTTAATTCGTCTACGCCGTATTCAGTGTGAGCAAATTTGCAAAGCTCCGCAAATTCCTTTTCGGCCATGGGTTTTGATTTCGCCACCAGCTCTTCGAGAAATTCCAATACCTCATCGGTTGAACGCGCCATCTTCTTCGCCAGGGATTTCTCGGCGAAGTTGTTGAAACCCAATAGGCCGGCCTGCTCCTTTCTCAATTTGAGAATATCAAGCATCAAGCCGGAGTTATCCCACTGAGCTTCACCCGGTCCTATCTCCGAAGCTCGTGTAACAAAAGCTTCCTGCACCTCTCGTCGCAATGCCGAATCATCGCAGTAGGTCATTAGCGGCAGATAACTGGGGATATCGAGGGTAAGAAGATAGCCATCTTCTCCGCGCTGCTCGGCAGCCTGTTTCGCCGAACCAAGGACGCTCTCCGGTAATCCAGCCAACTGGTTCTCATCAACAATAAGCTTGCTCCAGGCATCAGTGGCATCAAGCACATTGTCACTGAACCTGCTACTGAGCTCTGAAAGCTGTTTAGTGATTTCTGCTAACCGTGTCTGCTGCTCTTCACCAAGATCAATTCCCGACAACCGAAAATCCCGCAGGGCATTATCTATGACTTTCTGTTGTGCAATCGACAGATCACAGAATTCTGCCGATTCTCTAATTTTGTTATAAGCCGCATAGAGTTGAGGGTTCTGTCCCATTTCAGTGAAATACTCGCTGAGCAGTGGTAAACAATGGTTATAGG
Organism: Gammaproteobacteria bacterium; assembly: GCA_002726655.1. GTDB lineage: Bacteria > Pseudomonadota > Gammaproteobacteria > Pseudomonadales > Azotimanducaceae. The sequence goes on along the minus strand of PBRP01000034.1, from coordinate 94,865 downwards.
CTTCCCGCAGATCATCAGTATTGACCACTGAATTCATATGGCTAACCGGAGACCATGCCTGACTCAGTCTGTCTTCAGTTTCTTCACGTACATGCACCAATGATTCCCAGTCATCAGCGCCAGCCTTGAGCAACTCTCCTATGGTTGTCCTGTTTTCAGTGAGTAACTGCTCGATCGCCGGCTTGACGTGTTCAGCCTGGATTTCACCAAAGGGAGGTAGTTCATTATTTTGAATAAGCGGATTGCTCATAGTTAGCCCCCTCGTAGCCGAGCTCAGGATAATGGTCAGGTAGTTTTTCTCAAGGACATAATCAGCTCCCTGGTTTGAACTGCTTCTGAAAACCACAGACGAAAGGAAAGAGCAGCCTGCTCCACCAGCATACCCAGGCCATCAGCAACCTCACACCTGCTGGTCGACAAACACCATTCATTGAATGCCGTTGCGCCTGCTCCGTATACCATATCGTAACAGTGAGAATGATGGCCAAGAATGTTCTCTGGCAATTCAGGCACATTGCCGGACAGACCAGCCGAGGTACCATTAATTATCAGGTCATAACCCTGTTCCAAATCACTCATCTCTACAGCAGTAATTCGACCATCCGCCATCTGTGCTGCTACCTGGATGGCTTTGGCAGATGTTCGATTGTGGAGATGAATATAACAAGGGGCTGCCTGCAGCAGGTCCCAAAGGACACCACGAACGGCACCACCCGCTCCAAGCACAAGTACCCTCTGGTCGGCAATTTTCCATCCAAGGTTATGTGTTAAATCCTGGACCAGACCCGCGCCATCCGTATTGTCCCCATATATTCGTCCGCTGGCTTCCGCGGCAATAGTATTCACAGCCCTGCTCCTGTTGGCAGAAACTGACCGGTGTTCAGCCATATCGAACGCTTCACCTTTGCAGGGAAGGGTGATATTGAACCCAACGCCACCAGCACCGAGAAAGTCCATAGCTACATCGTGGAACCTGCCATCTGGAACCAGGATTTTTTCGTAGTCCAGATCCACACCTGTCTGCCTGGCAAAATCCCGGTGAATCTCAGGTGACCTACTATGTGCCACTGGATTGCCCAGAACTGCCAGTCTACGGTTATCCACTATTTCGCGTCCTCAGAACCTTCCCGGTATTCAAGTCCCGAATCTCACTTACGCTACGACGGTCTGTTACCGTACCTGGCACAACGGCATCAATGCCGGCCGGAAAATTCTTGCGGACCTGCAGCGGACTGATCGCGGCTACCCGGCCAGTTGGATTGGCAGAAGTCGAGACCAGTGGTGAATTCAGCCGCTGGCATAGATCCTGGATCACCGGGTGACTTGACACTCGCAGGGCTACGGAATCATGAGTTCCCTTTATCCACAGGGGACAACAACCATTATCCGGCACCAGATAAGTAACGGGCCCCGGCCAATCACGTTCAAGCTGGTCACGCATTTCATCCGACAGACCCGTGAGGAACGGCTTGAGCTGCTCAATCGATGAAGCGACCATAATAAGACCCTGATCCCAGGACCGGTTCTTGAGTTTCAAAATCCTGGAAACTGCTGACAAAGAATGCGGGGAGCATCCCAAACCCCATACACCTTCGGTTGGATAGGCGATAACAGCCCCTCCATTAACCTGCTTCGCCACATGATCCATGCGCCAGTCTGAAATTCTAGCCGTCATGCAGCAAAACCCACGCGGGTGGTCAGGCTCTTTTCCATGCTCAAACAGATCACCTTTTAGTTCCTGATTTCCAGGTTTACGGGAGCAGGTCCCTGTTCTTCTGTCGAATCGATTCCGCATTGGCTGCGCGCTCATTTTCCAGTGCCACTTTCAGATCTGCATCCATGACACCGATAATCTGGGCCGCCAGATAAGCTGCGTTCTTTGCACCTGACTTACCGATTGCCACGCTTGCTACTGGTATTCCACCGGGCATCTGCACCGTGGAAAGCAACGCGTCAATCCCTCTCAGGGGGCCTGAATCGATAGGTACACCAATGACGGGTCTCACCGTATGTGCAGCAACAGCGCCAGCGAGATGTGCAGCCATACCGGCTCCAGCGATGAACACCACGCAGCCTCTCTGTTCCGCATCAAGCACATATTCGCGCGTATCTTCCGGAGTACGATGCGCGGAAGTTATTCGAACCTCATAATTAATACCCAGTTTCTTAAGTATCTCAATGGAATTCTCCATCACCGGCAGGTCAGAATCTGAACCCATCAGGATGGCAACAAACACTGCTGACATGAGGATAACCTTCACGAAAAAGGAAAGGGACGTTACCCCACTCACCCTCACGTTTCAACATAACTCTCACACCAGGCTGTATCCTCCTGCCTCACTCACTATGTATCCATCGATTTCCAGCTCCACCAGTTGTGCCAGCAAAACCGATACTTCAACGCCAAGTGTCCGGCAGAGCCGGTCAACTACGATGGGTTCTGCACCAAGATGATTGAGAATGCGCTTTTTGGCTTGCGATAGAGAATTTCCAGTCCGCTGCTCTTGTGCCGTCAGTTGGAACCGGGCAATCGCGCCCAGTTCCTGCAGCACCTGCTCCGCATTTTCGCTTAGCACCACACCCTCACGAATCAACTGATGACACCCTCGACTCTGCTTGGAGCTGATAGAACCTGGAACCGCGAACACTTCTCTGCCTTGCTCCATGGCCAGGCGAGCAGATATAAGAGATCCACTCTTCTCCTGTGCCTCCACCACAAGGGTACCGAGGGAAAGGCCAGTGACAATCCTGTTGCGCCGCGGGAAGTTGACTGGATACGCCCTTGTACCAAGCGGAAATTCTGACACCAGCAAACCCTTTTCACATATCCGTCTGGCGAGATGTCCGTGCCTCATGGGGTAGATAACATCGCAGCCGGTACCGAGCACCGCGATCGTTATTCCATCTGCAGCCAGCGCACCACGATGGCCCGCCGAATCTATTCCCAAAGCCAGGCCACTAGTAACCGCGATACCCACGGATGCGAACACCCGTGCAAATTCTTCTGCATGTCTGGTGCCTGCCGGGGTAGGATTACGACTGCCAACTATGGCAATCTTCAGCGCCCTGATTGCCTCCAGGTCTCCCCTGCAAAAAACCAGCACAGGGGGATCACAAATCTCTGCCAATAGATCTGGGTAATCAGGCGTATCCAGAATCAAAAGATGATTGTCCTTGTCCTGCAGCCAACCCAGGTCTGCGTCGACTTTTCGTTGCAGATCATCCCTGATTCGCCTGGAGGATATCTGCTGCTGCAGGCGCCTGATTATCTTTTTATTCACGCCTGGTGCAGCTAAATCGGAAATTGAGGAGAGCGCTGCACCTGCCGAACCAAAAAATCTAAGCAGTATTGCAAGTTGAACCGGCTTATCTTCAAGCGCGCGAAACAGCAGCAAGAGGTCAGCAATCTCTTTGGTATCCATCCTGAAGTGTCCTCATCAAGAAGACAAAACATAAAGCTTCAGAAACAGCTATTCGATGGTCAATATCGCAAATTCAGGCCAGATATAGCCCGGTAAGCAAGACCGGTAAGGCTAGATACCCCGGATATCTATTAGGGGTTGAGGACCTCATCGCCAACACTCAGCGGTTCATCGGTCTGCAGAACCAGGCCGTAGGACATCTTGTCAAAGTTGCGAAACACCATGAGGATACCAGCACGCTCGGTGGGAAGTTGAACCAGTTCCCTTGTAAATCGGTCTCGGGCGACGGAACCACGTTTGTGGATCGCCAGTACACTACCCACCTCGAGCCCATGTACCTTGCCACGATTTAGCACGACGACGTCATTCCTGCCAACCTGGGTGACTCCGCCAAGGACGGTCATAATGACACCAGTGACTTCGCTCGATGGTGGCTTCGGATAAAAGGTGGATTCTACTCGCCTTTCCTCTGTAGGCAGCAAACGATCACCAAGTCGAACATCTTCCTTCACGCTCTGCAGCACAAATGTACGCAGCCCGTCATCGCTCGATACAACTCTGGCCAGACCAACTTCCCGTGCTTCAAACCCCAACACCTCGTTAGTGTCTGGATCCTGATAAACGTTGCCTTCACGGAAAATACCAAAAACCACCGTTTCACTATCCCAATCACCTCTGGCAAAAAACTTGTCTCCAGGCCCAAATATCAATCTTTCTGCAGTGCCCGCCAGTATGTGGGGTGCGTTTTTCAAGGTGTCTTGCTCAACAATCCTCCCCGTCGTCAGCATGCTTGCAACCGCATCAAGCGGGATTGCAGGGATGGCGCTGACCAATGGGGATGAGCGAACACTTGGTTTCAATTTTTCAGTTCGGTCCCCTTTTCTGACCGGTTGTGGCGGTCTAAGGGCAACAGTCCTTGATTCAACGCCACGCTGCAGGGATAACTGTCGCTCTCCGTTGACATAGGTGAGAAAAATCTCGTCCCCTGGATAGATCAGGTGAGGGTTCTCTATGTTCGGGTTTACATGCCAGATATCCGGCCACATCCAGGCATCGGTCAAGAATATTGAAGCAATTTCCCAAAGCGTATCGCCTTCTTTCACCTGATATCGATCCGGATGATCTTCACGAAAAACTTCAGCGGCTACCAGCGGAATAGTAGCCCAACAGGCAGCTATAACTAACACCAGGGACGGAAGATATTTCTTCATAGGGCGAATCCCGTCTTCAAAAAGAGTACAATAGCAGGTTACTCGAACCATATTTTCAGCCGCTACAGCAATCTGCGCAGAGCTGAATTTTCTATTTGATCATAATCTTAGCAGCACAAGTTGCACTATTACTAGAGGTATTAGCCTAAACTATATGGTGCCATTAGAAATTTTGGAGTTTCCAGACCCCCGCCTGCGGACCACTGCCAAACCTGTTAAGGAAATAGATGGAAAGTTGAATAAACTTATCGACCGGATGCTCGTCACTATGTACGAGGCTCCCGGCATAGGTCTGGCGGCTACCCAGCTGAACATACACCAGCGGCTGCTGGTCCTGGATATCTCGGAACACAAGGATTCGCCTCTTGTTCTCATCAATCCAGTGCTGGTCAGCGAGGAGGGGGAGCTCGAAACCGCTGAGGGATGCCTCTCAGTCCCAGGCTTCTACGAGCCGGTCAGCCGTGCAAGCCAAATCCAGGTTGATGCCCTTGGCCGAGATGGCGGACCCATTTCCATAGAGGCGGAAGATCTGCTTGCTGTCTGCATCCAGCATGAGATGGATCATCTCGATGGCAAACTATTCGTTGACTACCTATCGACAGCCAAACGGCAGATGATTCGCAAGAAATTGCAAAAGCTGCAAAGACTGCAGGCCTAATGGCTTGAAGATCATTTTCGCTGGCACGCCAGAATTTGCCGCAACGCACCTCGCCTCAATCGCCGAGTCCCATCATGAACTGGCTGCCGTCATTACCCCTCCCGACAAGCCAGGTAAAAGGGGGCGCCAGCCTGTTGCCAGCCCTGTTAAACACCTTGCCACTGACCTGGGACTGGACGTCAGGCAGCCACGCCGCCTGGTTGCGAATGATATTGCCGACCTCGGTGCTGATCTCTTACTGGTCGTGGCCTACGGACAAATTCTCAGAAGTGATGTGCTGCAACTCCCCAAAAAGGGCTGCATCAACGTACATGCATCCCTTTTACCCAGGTGGAGAGGCGCCGCACCCATTCAGCGCGCAATCCTGGCAGGAGATACTGAAACTGGCGTCTGTATTATGCAAATGGATGAAGGGCTCGACACGGGTGGCATTCTGCTGCAACAGACTGTTCCAATCCTCGAAGACGACACGACCTTAAGTCTGACAAGCCGTCTCAGCGAAGTAGGACCCCCTGTCCTGCTCAAGGCCATGGAACAGATTGATGCCGATACCAGCTACATCACACCACAACCTGATGAAGGGATGACCTATGCAAAAAAAATCAGCAAAGATGAGGCCAGGATAAACTGGCTTTCATCTAGCCTGGATATTTCCCGGCAAATCAGGGCTTTTAATCCTGATCCCATCACTTTTACCTATCTGAAGGAGCTGAGGGTAAAAATCTGGCAGGCACGCAAAATTTCAACGACCTGCGCAGGACAACCAGGAGAAATAGTCGGCCTGTCCAAAGCTGGAGTCGAGGTCGCATGCGGTGAGGGCTTGTTGCTCATCTCAGCTCTCCAGCTTCCAGTGGGAAAAGGAAAAGTTCTGGATGGTCAGGATATCCTCAATGCAAGGCGCGATATGCTGTCACCTGGTATCTATTTCTCCTAGAATCACTCAAAAGCCATGAATGAATATCAACAGGCCGTTTCGAGCCTCCTGAAAGTTGTCAAAAAGGGACAGAGCCTTACCGCCAGTATCCCACCTGAAGCCAGCCCACTGGCAAAACAGATCACCTATGGTGTGTTAAGAGACTATTACCTGCTGGACCATTTATGCGGCTGCGTCCTGGACAAGCCTTTACCGGCCAAACATCTCGATCTAAAGCTTTTGCTATTTTGTGGTATTTATAGCATCAGAACCCTTAATCGCCCTCAACACACGAGTGTTAACGCAGCCGTAGATGTGCCCAAAACTATGCGTAAAGCCTGGTCTAAAGGTCTGGTCAACGCCGTCCTGCGTAATTACATTCGCAGACGGGGTGAAATCNACGATACCTCGCACCAGAGTATCGAAATTCNAACCAACCACCCGGAGTGGCTAACTACTAGAATCCGCCGTGCCTGGCCAGAGGAGGGTCTCCAGTTACTTCACACAAACAATGAAAAACCACCAATGGTGCTTAGAATCAACGAGCAGAAAACAACTAGAGAGAAGTACCTAAAACTATTGTCGGATATTGACCATTCTGCCAGTCCTGGTTTGCTGGTTCCTTCATCAGTAATACTGGCATCACCCTGCCCCGTAAGCCAACTTCCCAGGTTCGAAGATGGCTGGGTGAGCGTTCAGGATGAGGCTTCCCAGCTTGCCGCCCACTTACTGACAACAACAGCGGGGGAGGATGTTCTCGACGCTTGTGCCGCGCCGGGAGGCAAGGCTTGTCATCTCCTAGAAAGGGACCCTGACATCAAGCTTGTTGCCAATGACATCAGCCAGAGTCGGTTACAGGCGGTGATCGACAACCTGACCCGGCTTAATCTGTCCTGTGAAATTGCCTCCATGGATCTGCTGGATTTCAGCAATCGCAAATTCAACAAGATCCTTCTCGATGCACCCTGCTCCGCTACCGGAATAATCCGAAGACATCCGGATATTAAGTTGCTGCGCAGAAATTCAGATATTGATAAGCTGTGCGCCATGCAGCTCAGGTTGATTTCTGCTGCCTGGCAACTACTTGATCATGGAGGGGAGCTCTTGTATTCCACCTGTTCCGTGCTTCCCGATGAAAACGAGGACATCATTTCCGACTTCATATCAGATCGAGAGGATGTACAAGTACTGCCAATCAAAGTAGATGCTGGTATCGAGCTTCAAATCGGTCACCAGCTGCTGCCAACCTCAGGAAGCCACGATGGCTTCTACTATGCCCATCTACGCAAACTTCCAGTGACGAGATCTGACAAATGAAGATCATCATACTCGGCGCCGGAGAAGTGGGTGGCAACCTAGCCCAAAATCTGATCAAGGAAGCAAGCGATATCACGGTTGTCGACATCGATGCTGATCGCCTCAGGGACCTGCAGGACCGCATCGATATCCGGACCATAAGAGGCTTGGCATCGCATCCCGATATCCTGAGACAGGCCGGGGCAGAAGACGCCGATATGCTTATTGCGGTAACTTCCAGTGATGAAACTAATATGGTCGCCTGCCAGGTAGCCCATACCGTGTTCCACACACCTACCAAAATAGCCCGCATCCGTACCGTTGCTTATCTGGAAAATGGCGGCATTTTTCGGGACGAAGCTATGCCGGTCGATCACATCGTGAATCCGGAAAAGATCATAACCCAGGATATAAAGCGCCTGATCGATAACCCGGGCGCACTTCAGGTCATGGAGTTCGCCAATGGTCAGGTTCAGCTAGTCTGCGTCAAGGCTTACTACGGAGGTCCCCTGGTTGACCAGGAATTGCGCTACATCAGAAAACACATGCCCATGGTCGATACCAGAGTAGCTGCCATTTTTCGCAAGAACCGCCCCATCATTCCAGAAGGAACTACGGTTATCGAAGCCGATGATGAGGTATTTTTTATCGCTGCTGCAGATGATATCCAGAGCGTGATGAGTGAACTAAGAAGGACTGAACGCCCAAACAAAAGAATCGTTATAGCAGGTGGCGGTCATGTCGGTCGGGGTCTCGCTGAATCCGTCGAGAACAAATATGGTGTTCGTATCATCGAGAGCAGTAAGCNAAGATGCTATGAGCTCTCAGAAACACTGCATCGAACCATTGTACTAGCCGGGAATGCATCTGATCGATCACTATTGTTGGAAGAAAACATCGAGGAAGCAGACGTTTTTTGTGCTGTCACCAGTGATGATGAAGCCAACATCATGTCTTCAATGCTGGCTAAGAGTCTCGGCGCAAGAAAAGTTATCACTTTGATCAACAATCCCGCCTACGTTGATCTCATAGAAGGCCATGATATTGATATCGCCATTTCTCCACAGCAGGCAACTCTCGGTTCCATACTGACTCACATCCGCCGGGGGGATGTTGTCAAGGTTCATTCTCTTCGCCGGGGTGCAGCAGAAGCAATTGAGGCCATCGCTCATGGGGACGAAACCAGCTCGAAGGTCATTGGCAGATCCCTGGGCGATATAGAACTACCCTCAGGTACAAACATCGGCGCTATCGTTAGGGGTGAGAATGTCATTATTGCCCACGACGACGTCGTCATTAAACCAGATGATCACCTGATACTTTTCCTCGTCGACAAGAGTAAAATTCGAAGCGTCGAGAAACTGTTTCAGGCTCCACTCAGCTTTTTCTAGTCAATGCACCCAAAGGCAGCTTTTAGAATAGTGGGCAGTCTACTGATGATCTTCAGTACGACCATGCTCCCTCCCGTGCTGGTCTCCTGGATATTCGCAGATGGTGTGGCAACCATTTTCATCGATGCCTTTATATATACACTGGTTTCCGGGTGCATCCTCTGGCTCATTTTCCGAAAATATACAGACGAAATGAGAACTAGAGATGGATTTCTCATCACGGTTCTTTTCTACCTGGCCCTGGGCATCTACGGTAGCATCCCCTTCCTAGACCCGACGGGTGCTGGGCTTGATCTCCCGGATGCATTGTTTGAATCCTTTTCCGGATTCACAACCACGGGTGCAACGGTCATCACCGGTCTGGACGAGCTGCCGCAATCTATCCTCTACTACCGACAACAACTGCAGTGGCTAGGCGGCATGGGTATCATTGTCCTGGCAGTTGCGATCCTGCCCATGCTGGGTATAGGTGGCATGCAGCTTTATCGAGCGGAAACACCCGGTCCGGTAAAGGACAGCAAGCTGACACCCCGAATCAAGCAAACCGCAATTGCACTCTGGTCAATTTATCTTGGCTTGACGACGATCTGCGCGATCGCCTACTGGATAGCTGGAATGACTTTGTTTGACGCTGTCTGCCACAGTTTTTCAACGGTTGCCATCGGTGGTTTTTCAACCCACGATGCCAGCATCGCCTATTTTGATTCTCCACTGATTGAATCAGTGGCTATTGTCTTTATGTTGATCTCTGGGATTAACTTTGCTCTACATTTCTTCGCGGTTCGTGACCAATCAATACTGCACTATTTTCGTGATGACGAGGTGAAGTTCTACCTGGCCATACTTCTGGTCTCTACAGTGAGTGTTTCTGTACTACTTGTCTACTTTGACGTCGCGGAAGGAACAACCGCTTTCCGCCTGGCAGTTTTTGAAGTGGTATCCATCTTTACAACCACTGGATTTGCCATCGCGGATTTCAGCCAGTGGCCGAGCATCATACCCATCATGATATTTTTTGGTGCTTTCGCAGGCGCTTGCGCAGGTTCAACTGGTGGCGGCATGAAAGTGATGCGCTTCATGCTCATCTGTAAGCAGGCTCTTCGCGAAATTCATCGCCTGATACATCCCAATGCTGTGTTCCCCATTAAGGTTAACAAGCATCGGGTTCCTTCAAACGTAATTGAAGCTATCTGGGGGTTTTTCTCTATTTACGTTATCGTCTTTCTATTCATGGATCTGTCAATGATGGCCACTGGGATGGACTTCCTGACTGCATTTTCGGCTGTCGGCGCTGCGATCAACAACCTGGGACCGGGCCTGGGCGATGTCTCTGTGCACTATGGGAACATCACCAGCAGCGCGAAACTCCTGCTTTGTTTCACAATGGTTCTTGGCCGCCTTGAAATCTTCACCATCCTGGTGCTCTTTAGCCCCATGTTCTGGAAAAAGTAGAACCATTTAGCCTCGTACTGCTACAGCACCAATCAGTTGTTCACTTGTCCTTGAACAGTTTCCGGATTGTGGAATCAGGTACCGGACACCGCAGTTCCAAAGCCAGATTTCCGGAATGCCGGACCATCCTAAATTCCGATCCCTTCATGAATTATCCGGACTAGTGGAAAGCATCGGGTTTGTTAAAGCGGTAGACCCTTTTCTCCCCCGAAGGGCGTACCTTGAAGCGCTTATATTCCCACTGGTACTGCGCAGGTATTTCCTTAACACAGTTCTCCACGGTGGCGTTGATAGCGCGGACCGACAACTCTATATCTTTAGAATAGATGCCCTCGTCAACTGAACTGAACTTGATTTCAAATCGACCATCATCCAGCCGGATCACGCAGGCAGCAACAACCCGCGCCCGGGTTTTGAGTGCCAGTCGGCTAATTAGTTGATCTGTCAGGGCAGCATTGCCAAAAAAGGGCGCGTACAGCCCCCTGGCTGGTACCTGGTCCGGCAATATGGTGACCACCCCGCCATTTTTTAGCACACGATACAGTCTGGCTATTCCTTTGACATTGGTGGCAACAAGCTCATTGCCAAATCGACTACGCACTCTTTTCATGATCTTCTGAAGGTGGGGTTTACGTGGCGGTTGATACAGAGCAGTCATCTTGCCTCTGGTTGCAAAATAGGCATTAAACAGCTCCCAGTTACCCATGTGGGGCAACAGCACAATCGTGCCGTTGCCTCCATCGATTGCCTCATCCAGTAATTCGCTGGAGGAAACCCCGGCTATCCACTTTTCCAGCACACTACTGCCTGCCAACCAGGCAGCTGGTGTTTCCATCAAGGTTTGCCCGGTACTCTGCAGACTCTTCTTCACCAGTTTCATACGCTCTTCATCAGACAATTCTGGGAAGCACAACAGCAAATTGGCGACCGTCACCTGGTAAGCCCGCGTGCGGAACAGATAGCTCAAATGACCGACTATGCGACCCAACAACTGACTCACCCGCCTGGGCAGCCGGGCTAGAACTAACAGCAAAAAGTGTGAAAACCAACCTCGCATATATTTACATCGCTCTCTCAAAACATTCAATTCGCTACTACATGGAGATAATTGACCATCCCGGTTCATAATGCCAGTTGCATAAAATAAGCTCGAGTCTCCCGCCTAACCCGTAGCATCACCTTATACAATCACAACTGACATTAAGTAGTTGATCAGTGGTTCCCTAGGTATACTTACGCCCTATGCCGGGGCTAAATCGGCTCAAGGCAAGAGGACACGATGGCAGCCGTAAACACTTTTCAGGATCTGATCCTGTCACTGCAAAAATACTGGTCAGACCTTGGTTGCGTCATCATGCAACCATACGACATGGAGGTCGGCGCCGGCACTTTTCACCCAGCCACTTTTCTTAGAGCTATCGGTCCCGAAAACTGGCAGGCCTCCTATGTCCAGCCCTGTCGGCGACCCACAGATGGCCGCTATGGAGAGAATCCAAACCGATATCAGTATTACTACCAGTATCAGGTGGTAATGAAACCTTCGCCAGAAAATTTCCAGGATCTTTATCTGGATTCTCTTCGCCACCTGGGTATCGACCCCCTGGTCCACGATATCCGTTTCGTTGAAGACGATTGGGAATCTCCGACATTAGGTGCGTGGGGTCTGGGCTGGGAAGTCTGGATGGATGGCATGGAAATATCCCAGTTCACCTATTTCCAGCAGGTCGGTGGACTGGAGTGCTTTCCTGTCATGGGGGAAATCACCTATGGCCTGGAACGACTGGCCCTGTACCTGCAGGGTGTCGAGGATTTCAGGCAACTTGTCTGGACTCAGAAGGACGACCAGGTAGTCACCTATGCGGATGTCTACCTCCAATATGAAATAGAAATGTCCAGATTCAACTTCGACGAATCAAACGTGGCTGGGCTTTTTTCACAGTTTGACTTTTTTGAGTCAGAAACAAAACGGCTGCTGGAAACAGGCTTATCTCTACCTGCCTACGAATACGTCATGAAAGCATCTCACGTATTTAATCTGCTTGATGCCCGCCAGGCTATCTCTGTTACTGAAAGGCAGCGTTATATTCTTAGAGTTCGCACCCTGGCCAGAGGGGTGGCACAGACCTACTTTAAGTCACGATTGGATCTTGGCTTTCCCCTTTCAGACGCGAAGGCGAGGGATTATGTCCTACAGGAGACTGCCAATGCCAAATGATCACCTTCTGTTAGAGATTGGTACCGAGGAGCTCCCGCCGAAATCTCTGAAAAAGCTGATGTCGAGCCTGGAAAAAAATCTTTCAGAGCAACTTAACAGCGCTGGTTTCACTTTCACCGCGACCAGGAGCTTCTCTACACCCAGAAGACTTGCTGTCCTCATAGAGGATCTGGCCAACAAGCAAATTGATCAGCAAATCGAAAAAAGGGGACCAGCAGTATCTGCAGCTTTTGATGGGAATGGTGACCCAACAAAAGCTTTGCTCGGGTTCGCCCGATCATGTGGAGTAGAAGATCCAACTAGTTTGGAAAGACTTACATCCGAAAAGGGAGAGTGGGTGTTTTACCGAGGCGTGCAGGAGGGTAAGTATCTACACGACGAAATTGAGCTCCTGGTGACTAATTCTGTAGCGAACCTACCAATTGACAGAAATATGCGCTGGGGCAGTAAACGCCTCGAATTCGCCAGGCCGGTCCACTGGATAGTACTGATATATGGAAATGAAATTGTTCCCGCCAACATCCTGGGTAAGGCGACAGGTCGAACCAGCAGGGGACACCGATTCATGTCTGATGGCGAGTGTACAATTCCAAGTGCGAAAGACTACGCTGCCACACTAGAGAAAGCTTCTGTGATTGTTGACTTTGAACAACGCCAACAGCAAATTCTGAAACAGCTGGAAGATCAGGCTTCTTTCCTAGATGCCAACCTGGAACTTGATGAAGCCCTTCTCGAAGAAGTTACAGCACTGGTGGAATTTCCATGCGCCTTATCCGGTAGTTTCGAATCTGCTTTCCTTGAAATACCGGAGGAAGCGCTAGTTTCTGTAATGAAAAAGCACCAGCGCTATTTTCATCTGACTAACGACAAAGGTAAGCTGCTCCCAAATTTCATAACTGTTTCAAACCTTGCAAGCAAAGATCCCTCCATTGTAATTGCAGGCAACGAGAGAGTCATCAGACCTCGGTTAGCAGACGCTGCTTTCTTTTTTAGAAAGGATTCAGCGACGACCATGGAAGAAAAATTGGCTCGACTGCAGTCAATTGTGTTTCAGTCTGAGCTTGGTACTTTCTTTGAAAAAGCTGAGCGCATTTCTAAGTTAGCAGAATTTATCGCCAAGGAAACTGAAATAGATGAGATTGCTAGTAGCAGAGCCGGGCTACTTTGCAAAGCTGATCTCGTTTCTGAGATGGTAAATGAGTTTCCCGACTTGCAGGGCACTATGGGAGGTTATTACGCCACTAATGATGGTGAAGACGAAAATGTGTGCAGCGCCATCCGGCAGCACTACATGCCTGACTATTCTGGCGCAGACCTTCCGTCCAACCCGGTAGCAAGCTGTGTCGCTCTCGCTGACAAACTCGATACACTCGTTGGTTTATTCGCAATAGGGCAACCACCATCCGGTTCGCGCGACCCATTCGCCCTAAGGCGCCAAACACTGGGCATTGTTCGCATATGTATCGAGAACAAACTTTCGCTAGATATACGAACATCACTGCAAACTTCACTGGACCTACACCAGCACGAGTCTTCAACAGACGAGGTTTTTGACTATATCCTCGACCGGCTAGCCAACTGGTACGGTGAACTAGGGATTGATCAAGATGTTTTCAATGCAGTGCGGTACAGCCATGCGGGAATCACTGACCTGTTGGAGGCAGATCACAGAATCCGCTCAGTGCAGGACTTTCGCCAGCACCAACAGGCTACAAATTTAATTGAGGCCAATAAACGAGTCGCCAATATCTTAAAGAAAGCTGCTCTGGATACTCTTGAGCCCCCAGATCCCTCACTCTTCAGGGAGGTATCCGAGAAGAGCCTCGCAGATCAGGTAGAATCGACACAAAAGGTATTTTCTGAAGGCAGCCTTAACTACGAGGAAAAATTTCTACAACTTGCTCAGCTACAGCCTCATGTTGACAAATATTTTAATGATGTCATGGTGATGGCAGATGATGAAAGCCTAAAGAACAACCGTCTTGCTGCTCTGGCAGAGCTAAGGCTAATTTTTCTTGAGGTAGCGGATTTCTCACTGTTGCAATCCTGATCTGCAAAGGTAAAGCAGATGAATACACAAGATGAAAATGGTCGAATCGTTATCCTGGATCGCGACGGAGTCATCAACCAGGATTCGCCCGACTACATAAAGAGTCCGGAGGAATGGCAGCCCATACCCGGGAGTCTTGAAGCTATCGCTCTGTTGCACCAGAAGGGGTACAGCATTCACGTAGCAACCAACCAGGCAGGCGTCGGCCGTGGCCTCCTGACGGAATCCAGTCTAAGCGCCATTCATGACAAAATGTCGACGATGATTGCTGCAGCAGGTGGAAAACTATCCAGCATTCACTACTGCCCCCACCACCCGAAGGACAAGTGTAAGTGCCGCAAGCCGGCGCCCGGTCTCCTGTACGAGATCGCAACTGAATCAGGTATCGATATTACACAAATACCCTACGTTGGTGATTCTCTTAAGGATATACAGGCGGCGGAAGCAGCAGGCTGTAAAGCTGTTCTGGTTCTAACGGGAAATGGGGCCGAAACAAGGAAACACAGACCCGGACTTGATCATGTCTATGACGACTTACTTGCTTTCGCGAAGAAACTAATAGCGATATAAATCAATTATACGTCAAGATTAGCAACCGCCAGGGCATTCTCCTCGATAAACTGACGTCGGGGTTCAACCTGGTCACCCATCAGTGTTGTGAACACCTGATCCGCAGCAATGGCATCCTCGATGGTTACCCGCAGCATCGTCCTGGTTTCAGGATCCATGGTGGTTTCCCACAGCTGGGAAGGATTCATCTCTCCAAGTCCCTTAAAGCGCTGCCTGGACTGACCCCGCTGGGCTTCTGACTGCAACCAGTCCAGTGCACTCTCCAGGTTCTCCACGGGTTCGGACTTGTCCCCTTTGGTTACAATCCCTGATTTGGAGACAACCCTGGACATGCGATCACCAAATAGAGCAAATTCTCGATAGTCCGCTGATGCAAAAAAGTCCCGATCAAAAACATACTCCCGGCGTATTCCATGATTTACCACTGCGACACACGGGTAAAACTGATGCCGTTCCTGATCCTCACTCAGTTCAAAAATGTACTGCGCTCCATTTAGGTTTTCCTGTTGAACTCGCTGATCGAGCAAATCAAGCCATTCACGAACCGTAGCTTCATCCGCCAGCTCATCGAGATCTAGTTTTCGAATATAGGGAAGCTGCTTCAGTACAAGGAGCGGATAGACTCTGTCGAGGCGTTTCATGTGCTCCTGAATTTCATAGTAGGACAGCGCCAGGTTCCTCAGGTCAGCACCCGATATCGGCGTTGCTCCTTCCGATGGAATAATGAAAGCATCATCCAGCGCAAGTTCCAGTACATATTCAGTGAGTTCATGTTCGTCCTTAATGTACTTCTCCTGCTTGCCACGTTTAACCTTGTACAGAGGCGGCTGAGCTATAAGCACATGACCACGTTCAATGAGCTCTGGCATATGACGAAAAAAGAATGTGAGTAATAAAGTCTTGATGTGGGCACCGTCAACATCGGCATCTGTCATGATGATGATATGGTGGTATCTCAGCTTGTCGGCGTCAAATTCTTCCCGGCCAATACCACATCCTAGTGCCGTTATGAGGGTTCCAACCTCTGCTGATGACAGCATTTTGTCAAATCTGGCCTTCTCGACATTGAGTATCTTTCCCTTCAAGGGCAGTATCGCCTGATACTTCCTGTCACGGCCCTGTTTTGCTGAACCACCAGCCGAGTCACCCTCCACCAGGTATATCTCTGATAGAGCCGGGTCCTTCTCCTGGCAGTCAGCAAGCTTTCCCGGTAAACCGGCTATATCCAGCGCTCCCTTGCGCCGTGTCATTTCCCGCGCTTTTCTCGCGGCTTCCCTGGCCCTCGCTGCATCAATCATTTTCTGAACTATGGCCTTGGCTTCCTGCGGTTTCTCCAGCAGGTAGGATGTGAAGTGTTTACCCATCTCCTGTTCTACAGCTGGCTTCACCTCTGAGGACACGAGTTTGTCTTTGGTTTGTGAAGAAAACTTCGGCTCCGGTACCTTGACTGAAATAATCGCTGTAAGTCCTTCCCTCGCATCATCCCCCGAGGTGCTGACCTGTGCCTTTTTGCCCATGCCTTCCTTTTCAATGTAGTTATTCAAGGTACGAGTTAAAGCTGCCCTGAAACCCTGCAGGTGTGTTCCACCATCACTCTGCGGAATATTGTTGGTATAGGCATACAGGTTTTCCTGATATGAATCATTCCATTGCAGGGCAATCTCCACAGAAATGCCGCCTTCGTGATCAGATTGAAAGTGAAATACGTCGTTAAGGGATGTCTTATTTTGATTTAGATACTCGACGAAAGCTTTTAGTCCACCTTCATACTCGAAGTTTTCTGACTTGCCACTACGCTCATCAGTCAATTTGATCAACACACCAGAGTTTAAAAATGATAGCTCCCGTAGCCGTTTTGCCAGAATATCGTAATGAAACTCAATATTGTTAAAGATCTCCGGCGATGGCTTGAATCGACATTTTGACCCTGTCTGGTCGGTTTCTCCAACAACCTTCAGTGGTGCCTGAGGGTTACCATCATGGTAAACCTGCTCCCACACCTTGCCATCTCGCCAGATTGTCAAAATCAGTTCCGAAGACAGCGCATTAACGACTGATACCCCGACCCCGTGCAGGCCACCCGATACCTTGTAATTGCTATCATCAAATTTCCCACCGGCGTGTAACACGGTCATGATGACTTCTGCTGCGCTAACTCCCTCTTCCTCATGGATATCTGTGGGTATGCCGCGGCCGTCATCTGTAACTGTGACAGATTCGTCCGGATGTATAATCACCTCAATCTTTGAACAGTAACCTTCCAGAGCCTCATCTATGGCGTTGTCGACCAGCTCCTGTACCATATGGTGCAGCCCCGTCCCGTCATCGGTATCACCAATGTACATGCCCGGTCTCTTTTTTACGGCATCCAGCCCCTTAAGTACCGTGATACTGCTGGAATCGTAAGTTTTTTCATCTGTCATTCAATCTTCTCCTCGCTGCTTCACGGAACCATGTTCCACGTGAAACAATTTGCTACCTTCTCCACCCCAGGATTCAATGAGCCTATCTTGCTCTATGCCTGTGGCGAGAACCTGCCTACCTGTCGATCTCAAGTAAGTACACATCCGTGCTTGATGCTGCAGATCCAACTCAGAGCCCAGGTCATCGACCAGGTATATGAGATTGCCAGCCCTGGCATCATTCAACATGGCCCCTTGGCTGATAACCATAGTCCAGGAAATTACCTTGAGTTCACCGCGAGAACATGAGCCGATAGCATCCTCACCGGCTACCTCTATTCTAACATCAGCGCGCTGAAAACCGCGCTGTGTGAACCCTCTTTTTCGATCACTTTCGTCATCTTTTTCATACAATTCCAGTAATTGCTGATCATGATTCCAGCCCCGGTAGTATTTGAACGAAATATCAGGCAATTCGGTCATCCGCATACAGTTTTGCAGGAAAATCTCACCGTATTCCGTGCTAAAGGCTGCTCTGATTTTGTCCAGCTGTTCTGAATATCCAACCAGCTCCCGTGTCCAAATACCCAATTCATCCGCTGGCGCATGCCTGCGCAGCAATTCATTGCGTTGCCGCAAACATCTATTGGCATTTCCCCAGACCTCAGTGAAGGAAGGTTCCACGTGAAACAATCCCCAATTCAAGAATCGCCTTCTGATCCCTGGCGGTCCCAGCAGTAGATTGACCGTATCCGGTCCAATGACAAGGGTTGGTAAAAGGTTGGCTAAATCCGTGGCACGTTTTACGTCATTTCCATCAACACGAATTTCCCGTTCACCTCCCCGTCTTCTCTGTACACCGATTGTATGTCGTGATGGAAGGGATTCGATAACACCGCGGACCAGGCACTCATCCTGTCCCCTTGAAATTAACGGCTCGATTGTGTGACCCCTGTAGGACCTGGCGGCACCCAGGATATAGACCGACTCGAGCAGGCTCGTCTTACCGCTGCCATTACCGCCATAAATCAGATTGGTTCCGGCACTGAGTTCCAGGGTAGCCTGACGAATATTTCTAACGCCCGTTACATCCAGCCGGGCCAGGCTCATAACTTCATTGGCATAACCACGTAAAGGGTATCTTCATTATCAGGGTCTTCGAGGAGCGCGCTGCTGTTCCCATCATGAAGAGTCAGCTTGACTTTATCACTCTCCAAAACACCCAACACATCCTGCAGATAGCTGACGTTGAAGCCTATTTCGATGCCCTCTCCGTCATATTCTACCGATACCGTCTCCTCTGCTTCCTCCTGCTCCGGGTTATTAGCAGACAACTGGATAGATCCTTTACTGAGTATTACCCTGATACCGCGGAATTTTTCGTTTGAGAGTATTGCTGTACGATTGAGAGCCTGGCGCAATTCAACCCTGTCCGCAAAAATGATCTTGTCACCATTCCTTGGAATCACCCTCTCGTATTCTGGGAATCGACCATCTACCAGTTTCGAGGTCAAGGTGTAATCCCTGGATGAAACACAGACATGACCGGCACCCAGAGAAATTTCTACATCCCCCTCCAGTTCATTCAACAAGCGCTGTATTTCCACAATCCCTTTTCTCGGCACAATGACTTGCCGCATTTCATCGTTCTCAGTTTTTACCGTTAGATTCCCCATAGCCAAGCGATGACCATCGGTTGATACAGATCTTATACGGCCACTACCAATCTCTATTAGCATGCCATTCAGAAAATAACGGACATCCTGCTGAGCCATGGCAAAACCGGTGCTATCCAGTAATTTCTTGAAGGCTTTGCTCTCTACCGTCGACGACATTTCAGAAGCAGTACTGTCGACCGCAGGAAAATCATCTGCGGGTAAAGTTGACAGGTTTGATCGGAATCTGCCGGACTTGATCTCCAGCCTCTGATCGTTGAGCCCAAACTCTATTTCAGCTTTTTCGGGAATTTCTCGACAAATATCCACCAGCTTTCTTGCTGGCACGGTAATTTCACCGGCGCTGGCTCCCTCTAACTCCACCCTGCCCACCAGCTCGACTTCCAGATCCGTACCGGTCATCGACAGCTGATTTTCAGTTACCTGCATCAGCACATTCGCCAGCACTGGAAGCGTCTGTCGACGCTCTACGACACCAGCTACCTGCTGTAAAGGTCGCAAAAGGACTTCTCGATTAATTGAAAATTTCATAGGACACCACCAGGTATGTGCACCGATATGTTAGTAAGCGCTTACACTAACCCTAACTCAACTATAGCATCATTGGGCTGATAACATAGCGAGAGTTTATATCATCAGGGTCTGTCAATAAACAAGCGCTATTCGCATCCGTTAACTCCATGCGCACCTTTTCTCCTTGCATGACCGTCAAGGTCTCGATGAGATAGCCAACATTAAAGCCTATTTCCAATGGCAATCCACTATAGTCGACGGTAACAGTTTCTTCGGCCTCCTCCAGCATGGGGTTATTTGCATGCATCCCAAGTTTTCCAGGTTCTAGTAATAGCCTGACATTCCGATACAACTCATTTGAAAGAATTGCTGTTCGGCTAAGTGCTTCCTTTATTAGTAAGCGGTCACCCACCAGTATCTTGTCTCCCCCTTCTGGAATCGCCCGGGTGTAATCGGGATAGGTGGCATCTATCAACTTGCTTGTTAAAGTGGCCTGCGCACAATGAACCTGCATATGATTGCTGGAAAAGCTCATCTTCACTTCCTGATCGCCGCCATCCTGAACTAGTCTTGAGAGTTCATTCACTCCCTTGCGGGGAACAATGAACTGCTGACTTGATCCAGTCTCAACCTCATCAACATAGCTGGTGGCCAGTCGCTGGCCATTGGTTGCAACGAACCTCACCAGGCTGCCTTCCGCTTCAAGTAACAAACCATTGAAAAAGTAACGAACATCCTGTTGAGCCAGCGCAAAACTGGTCTTATCCAATAGTTGCTGCAATACACCGGCGGCTAGTACAAAAGTGACATCATATGAGTCCATTTCGACATTCGGGAAATCCACCACAGGCAGGGTGGCTAGCTGCGACTTAAAGGTTCCACTCTTTATCGCCAGCCGGCCTTCCTTTAGCGAGCAATCGACAATGGCGGCTTGCGGTAAACTTTTGCAAATGTCCAACAACTTCCTTGCGGGTACAGTAATTTCACCAACTTCATCACTACTGAAAGCATCAGTACGTGCGATCAATTCTACTTCCTGATCGGTACCGGTCATACTTAGGGTATTGTCTTCAATGGCAATCAGCAAATTAGACAATATCGGCAGGGTCTGCCTGCGCTCTACAACATTAGTGACGACCTGCAAGGGCTCGAGTAGCGCTTCACGATTTATTGAAAACTTCATTCGCTGCAGAGCAATCAGGCGGTGAGTAAGCGCAGCAAATTACGGTAGTCTTCATTGATCTCTGGCTTACTTTCTCTAAGCTCTTCAATTTTTCGGCAGGCATGCAGCACCGTGGTATGGTCCCTGCCGCCAAAAGAATCACCTATTTCCGGTAAACTGTGGTTGGTCAGTTTTTTAGCCAATGCCATTGCCAGTTGCCTTGGTCTGGCTACAGATCGATTACGCCTTTTTGAGAGTAGATCGGCAATCCTTATTTTGTAGTAGTCCGCAACGGTCTTCTGAATGTTGTCGATGCCGACTTGTCTGTCCTGTATGGCAATAAGATCCCGCAGCGATTCACGAACCTGCTCTATTGAGATTTGGCGGTCAGTGAACCTTGCGTTAGCAATAACTCGTTTCAGCGCTCCTTCCAACTCCCGTACATTTGACCGGATTCGCTCTGCGATGAAAAAAGCTGGATCATGCGGAAGAACCGTCTGCTCCAGTTCGGCTTTCTTCATCAGAATCGCTATCCTGGTCTCCAACTCCGGGGGTTCAACCGCCGCAGTCATGCCCCAGACAAAACGGCTCTCCAGTCTCTCCTCCAGTCCCTGTATCTCCTTTGGGTAACGATCGCAGGTTAATACTATTTGCCTGCTATCTTCCTGTAACCTATTGAAAACATGGAAGAATTCCTCCTGTGACTTGGATCCTTTGGCTAGAAACTGAATATCATCCATAAGTAAAACATCAACAGACCGGTAGTACTGGGTGAAGTCCGACATGGTGCCATGCTCAATCGCTCTAACCATGTCTTCCATAAAACGCTGGGAATACATGTAAGCTACTTTTAGATTGGGGTGCTTTTCAATGATGGAATTACCCACGGCATGCATCAGATGGGTCTTTCCTAATCCTGATCCACCGTACAACAGCAAGGGGTTGTAAGATGCTCCGCCAACGTTTTCTGACACCTGCATGGCCGCTGCCCACGCCATTTCATTTGAACTGCCAGAAACAAAGGTATCAAAAGTGAAATCCTTGTTCAGTTCCAACAAGGGATAGAAATTCTCCCTGGCCGCAAGGCTGATATCCAACGCTTCCTGTCTGTCAGTGTTGGCCTTACGAGCCCTGCCACTACTACCAATCTCCAGAATTACCTCTGTAGAACCCTGTACCTCCAGCAACTCCTTTATCCGACTCAGAAACTGATCGTTGACTCGATCACGGATATATCTATTTGGTGCCAACAAAGTCACATTAGAACCGCCAGCGGTCACCTGAAGTGGTTTAATCCATGTGTTGTATTGTTGTGAAGATAATTCATCTTCAAGAATTTGTAGGCATTTATGCCAGATTGTTGCCCCCACAGAACCCTCACTCTTAGCTTTATTTTTATAATGTTTTAAGAAATCTTTGTTAAAGCACGGCCTTTTTTTATAAAGCGCATTTGGATTTCGAGCGAGACAGCAAAGAAGTTCTATACGGTCTGATCTTCTCTATTTCCAGCCTCGAATACTAACGCCTTTGACTGCCTCAAGCCAAGCATTGGTAGACAAATAACCGAAAAAAACTCTATATTTTTCAATAATTTATACATGAACCCACTCAATAATTAGTTACTAACCTGTGGGTAACCTGTGTATAAAAAGTGTTGTCCCAACCTATGGCAAAGAGCGGTGGATAAAACCGTGTTTAGTCCCCAACATATCAACACCCTCTATGCCACAAATACATAATCGGCCACCATCCTTATTAAGTAGCTAACCCCTTGAAATAGGACCAGAATACCGACTAATCCACAGAAAAATCATCACTAATAAAAACAACAATAATAAATTTATATATAATTAGATAATATTAAGAGCGAGCTACCATCACAAGCTTATTAGGTAAAATGAATTGTCTGATTGACTGTAATTGGGTTCTTCATTAGAATCGCCGCTCCTTTTTAGACCCATTCTGACTGGTGCAGGCAAATGAAAAGAACTTTCCAACCAAGTAATTTAAAAAGAAAGCGAAGGCATGGATTCCGTTCCAGAATGTCCACTAAGGCTGGCCGTCTGGTTTTGAAGAGACGAAGAGCAAAGGGCCGTAAAGTTCTCTCAGCCTAAGCTTTTCTGCTTACCGGGCATGACTAATGGCCGACCAGGGTTTCCCCACCTCGAAAAGACTAAATAATTCGAAAGAATTTGATGCAGTTTTCAAATCTAATCAATTCCGGGTGAGTAGTCCCGAAATACTTTTACTCGCCCGCAGGAACAACGTGAAACAAAATAGATTGGGCATGGTCGTTGCTAAGAAAAATACAGCAAAGGCGGCCAGTAGAAACAGGCTGAAGAGACTAATTAGAGAAGTATTCAGAAGGGTATCACCTGCTTCACTTGATATTGTCATCTTGACCAGGTCAGGTACAAATGGGAAATCAACGCAAGCACTCAATCAGATCCTGGTTGGGGCGTTTGCAACTGTCGTTGAGAAGTCCAGTCAACAAACTGTGTTGGAAACGTGAAGGTTTTTCTACTCAAGATTATTTGGATATACCAGGCGACTTTGAGTGGTTTCCTGGGCCAGCGGTGTCGGTTCTACCCCAGTTGTTCTGAATATGCGAGCGAATCAATTAGCAGGTTTGGAATCCTGAAGGGGTGTACTTTGGCGGTTAGACGGGTGTGTAAATGCCATCCTTTCGACCCGGGTGGGGTCGATCTGGTACCAGACCATATATGTGAAGAGCGGGAGCAGTAGTGGACATTCAGAGAATAGCAATACTGCTCGGACTGGCTGTTACATCGTATCTTCTTATTTTAGCGTGGAACGAAGATTATGGCAGTAATGCTGAGTCTTTGAATGAAGTTATCCCTGAGGAAACATCTGACCTTTCTACTCCTTTAGATGACGTACCAGAAGCGATTGTTTCAAACGACATTCCTGATGTTGTGCCACTGGTCGATGTTACAAAAACAGAAGTCCCGGTAAAGTTGAGTACGCGCCATCATGTTAGCGTTAGATCAGATGTGCTTGATCTCACTATTGATTTGCAGGGTGGAGATATAGTTCGTGCCGCCCTGCCCTCTTATCCAGTAGCGCTGGATACGCCAGAAGTCCCGTTTTTGTTGGTTGATCCAAGAAACTCCTATGCAGCTCAGAGCGGTTTGATTGGCCCAGACGGTGTAGATAAATCAGGGAAAAGGCCACTATATAGTTCCTCTAAAAGTCATTATGAGCTTAACGGTAGTGATTCGATGGAAGTGGATCTTAATTATCGGACCGAAGCTGGGGTTAACATTACGAAAAAGTTTATCTTCAAGCAGGGAGACTATCTTGTAGAAGTTAAATACTTTGTTGAAAACTTGTCCAATACTGATTTACAGGTAGCCTTTTTTTCTCAGATAAAGAGAGACGGGGAGGAACCTAGAAACGTTGATACTAATAGTATGGGTTTACGTCCTTTTATTGGCGGTGCTGTTCGGACACATGATGAACTCTATAAGAAATTGAGTTTTGACGATATTGCTGACGATAGTTTTAAGGTGAAAATCAATGGCGGCTATATCGCGATGGTTCAACACTATTTTGTCAGCGCCTGGGTACCTGACGGAGAGACAGAGGTTTCTTATCAGGTAAGGAAACTACCTAATCAGGATATTTATTTGTTAGGTTTTACCACACCCGTCATCACCGTGGCGAAGAACTCTACTGGGCAGATAGGTGCGCAGTATTACGTAGGTCCAAAAGATCAGTATAGGCTTGAACAAATCGCTGAAGGACTCAATTTAACGGTGGATTACGGATTTCTATGGTGGCTGGCACAGCCGCTTTTCTACCTGCTGACGCTAATTCACGGAATGTTCAATAACTGGGGTGTGGCGATTATTCTGCTTACGGTTATTGTAAAAACGCTGCTATTTCCTTTGTCTGCTGCCAGTTTTAAGTCGATGGCAAAAATGCGCAAGCTGCAGCCAGAGATGGCTCGTTTGAAGGAAAGGCATGGCGATGATAAACAGCAGTTCTCGCAAGCCATGATGGAGTTGTACAAGAAGGAAGGAGCGAATCCGTTAGGAGGATGCTTTCCTATTCTTTTACAAATGCCGGTATTTCTAGCACTTTACTGGACGTTGATGGAGAGCGTGGAATTACGACAGGCGCCTTTTGCCCTATGGATCAATGATCTTTCGGTTATGGATCCCTATTTTGTTCTACCCATATTAATGGGTATTTCAATGTACCTGACGCAAATGCTGCAGCCTGAACCCCCTGATCCAGTACAGGCTAAAGTTTTCAAAATGATGCCTATCATGTTTACCTTCTTTTTCCTTTGGTTCCCCTCTGGGTTGGTTCTCTACTGGTTGGTAAACAATATACTTTCCATAATGCAACAGTGGTTTGTAACACGTCAGATCGAAAAGGGTGGCTAGTTCCTGTCAGTAAATGGAGGACTTTGGCCAAGTTTCGCAACACTACAATAACGTTAGATATATAAATTAATCACTTATGAAGTAAGGGGCCGCCCAGGATAGCCCGCTCTATGTCAAGAAACGGACGAGAACTAGCTAGAGGCGAACAGGGATGAGTGAGAAGCCCCCTGTTTTGGAGGATACGATAGTGGCTCAGGCCACACCACCGGGCAGAGGTGGAATCGGCGTAGTGAGGCTGTCAGGGAACAAAGTCCAGGATATATGCCAAGCCATTACAGGGTCGCTACCAGTACCTAGATTTGCCGCTATTAGTGATTTTCGTGATGGCGATCGGTCCGTTATTGATAGGGGACTGGTAATTTATTTCCCCAAACCAGCATCTTTTACCGGTGAGCACGTACTCGAATTACATGGCCATGGTGGACCGGTCGTTATGAGACTGCTACTAGACAGATGCGTGCGGTTAGGAGCGAGGATAGCTGCCCCCGGGGAATTCACACAAAGGGCTTTTCTGAACGATAAAATTGATCTTTCTCAAGCGGAGGCTATTGCTGATCTGATAGATAGTGCCAGTAAAGCTGCTGCTAAAAGCGCTGTACGATCAATGCAGGGTGAGTTCTCAAACCAGATTGAAAAACTAACCGAGAAAGTAACCCTGTTAAGAATGTATGTTGAGGCAGCAATCGATTTCCCTGAGGAAGAAATTGATTTTCTTGGTGACAAGAAAGTGCAGGGAATGTTGAAGAGCATTCTTTCAGAATTTGACGAGGTGACGGAAAAGGCTACCCAGGGTGCACTGTTGAGAGAAGGCGTGAGCCTGGTACTGGCAGGTCGACCCAATGCAGGGAAATCAAGCCTGATGAATTCGCTCACTGGCAAAGAGGTGTCAATTGTTACCGATATAGCCGGTACAACCCGGGACATAGTCGATAACTATATTCATCTGGATGGCCTGCCTCTCAGGCTAATTGATACTGCCGGGCTACGTTCCGGCAGTGATGTGATAGAGGTAGAAGGCGTAAAACGCGCTCATGGCGAAATCAGAAACGCAGACCATGTGATTCTTATTGTCGATTGTTTCGCCTACAGGGGAGAATTGGCTGCAGCGGCGGAAGCGCTGCGTGGCGAAGTGCCGGGTGAAATGCCCGTTACCGTAGTAGTGAATAAGATAGATCTGAATCCGGACTGGCAGCGGGAACTTGATGGAGTCCCCGAGGGTTGGGTTCCCGTCTCCGCCAAGACCGGCGAAGGAATAGGTTGCCTTAGAGAGCACCTTAAACAGGCGTTAGGCTTCATCGCGGTTGAGGAGGGAACTTTCATAGCAAGGACCCGTCATCTGGATGCGCTGGCAAGGGCAAGAATCTCAGTCGAAACGGGGGGAAGGCACCTTGTGGAAGCGGGTGCCGGTGAATTACTGGCTGAAGAATTGAAGTTGTGCCAGCAGGCACTGGGTGAAATTACCGGGATAGTTACCAGTGATGATCTTCTTGGCAGGATTTTTTCGAGTTTCTGCATAGGTAAATGATTAAGCAGACTGGTTCCGGCCTGTAACAGCTATCGTACTTCGAAAGCGAATAACTTCATACGTGGACATCCTGGCTTTCAATCGTATACTGCATCCCCTTTTCCTCGCATTTAATGGCTTGACGGCTGTTTGCCTTACTTGGCATGGCAATGATGGTTAGTGCAACAAATTTTGATGTAATCGTCGTGGGTGGTGGTCACGCTGGCACTGAGGCCGCTCTGGCATCAGCCCGTAGTGGCTCAAAGACATTGCTGGTGACTCAAAATATTGAAACCCTCGGGCAGATGTCCTGCAACCCGGCAATTGGCGGAATTGGTAAAAGCCACCTGGTAAAGGAGATTGATGCGCTGGGCGGGGTGATGGCCTTAGCGGCTGATCATTCGGGTATCCACTTTCGTGTTTTGAACGCGCGCAAGGGGCCAGCCGTAAGAGCAACGCGGGCGCAGGCCGACAGGCAGCTGTACAGGGCATATATTCGCCATGCACTCGAGAATCAGCAGAATCTTAAGCTTTTTCAGCAGTCAGTGGACGATCTGATTATCGGTGATGGGCGAGTTACCGGTGTAGTAACGGACACTGGATTGAGATTTACTGCCCCGGCCGTAGTGTTGACAGTTGGTACCTTCCTTGGAGGGATTATCCATGTGGGCATGGACAAGCAGCCAGGTGGCCGAGCCGGCGATCCTCCTTCAAACCGACTGGCGGATCGCCTCAGAGAACTGCCCTTTTCAGTTGATCGACTAAAAACAGGGACGCCGCCACGGATTGATGGCAACACCGTTGATTTCTCGGAACTCGAAGAGCAACCCGGCGATGAGCAACGACCTGTCATGTCCTATATGGCTAGCAGAGACGATCACCCGCGTCAGGTCCCCTGCTTTATTACCCACACCAATGAAGAAACTCACGAGCTTATTCATTCGGGTCTTGATCGTTCACCGCTTTATACGGGGGAAATCGCTGGCGTTGGTCCGCGCTATTGCCCGTCAATTGAAGACAAGATAGTGCGATTTGCCGATAAGTCCTCTCATCAGATTTTTATCGAACCAGAGGGGCTGAACACGACTGAACTTTATCCAAATGGTATTTCAACCAGTCTGCCATTTGATGTCCAGCAGGCGTTCGTAAGGACCATAAAGGGTTTTGAGAACACGCATATCACCAGGCCAGGTTACGCTATTGAGTATGATTTCTTTGAGCCAAGGGATTTGAAGAATTCACTTGAAACCCGCCATTTGCCTGGTCTGTTTTTTGCGGGGCAGATTAATGGCACAACCGGCTACGAAGAAGCCGGAGCCCAGGGGCTGATAGCAGGGATAAACGCCGCCAGGCTAGCCAAAGGAGAAGAAGCCTGGAGTCCGCGAAGAAATGAAGCCTATATGGGTGTACTTGTGGATGACCTGATAACAATGGGAACTCGGGAACCCTACCGTATGTTTACCAGCCGCGCGGAATACAGGCTTATCCTCCGTCAGGATAACGCCGACAGGCGGTTGACTGAGCAGGGAAGAGAACTGGGTCTGATTGATGAACAGCGATGGCGATATTTTTGTGAGAAGGAGGAGGCAATTCAGCGTCAGGCAGGTGTATTGAGCAAAACCTATGTGCATCCTGGTGATGCAGCAGTCGAGACGTTACTGGGACAGGCGCTAAATCGAGACCACAGCCTACTTGGGCTGTTGAAGCGTCCTGGCGTCACCGTAAATGAGCTGATGAATGCCGCGAAACTGGATTCTTTGAGAGAGGAAGTGGCCGAACAGATTGAGATAGATTGTAAGTATGAGGGCTACATTGTAAGGCAGCAGGAGGAAATTGATCGGGTTATGGCCCAGCAGGAAATGGCGATACCGGATTCCATCGAATATGGCACAATTAGCGGTCTTTCCAATGAAGTGTGCCAGAAGCTGGAATCAGTCCGGCCAGCGACCATTGGCCAGGCAGGGCGGGTAGCAGGAGTAACTCATGCAGCGATCTCCCTGCTACTAGTCTACTTGAAGAAACAGTATTTGATGGAATCACAGGGCAAGCAAGGCACTTCCAGGCCACTAAAGTTGGGCAGATGAAGATTGTCGACCTGATTCAGACTGGAGTTGACCAGCTTCCATTTCCTCTAGCAGATACGCTTGTTTCCAAGTCGACCGCATTCATTGATCAGCTCTGTCGATGGAATGAAGTTTATAACCTGACAGCGGTTCAGGTACCGGAGGAAATGGTAGTGCGGCACCTCCTGGATTCGTTATCGATAGCGCCCTTTATAGAAGGCAGTAGAATCATAGATGTTGGTAGTGGGGCAGGTTTGCCGGGTATCCCCCTGGCGATTCTCTATCCGGCCAAAAAATTTGTACTGCTGGACTCGAACGGGAAAAAGACACGCTTCATGACACAGGCCGTGATTGAGCTGGAATTGGAAAATGTAGTGGTGGTGCAGGATCGAGTAGAGCAATACCACGGTGAGAAATTCGACCAGGTACTATGCAGGGCATTTGCTTCGCTGGAAACTATTGCGGAAAAAGTGTCCCACCTGCTTCACAGTCAGGGAAATGTTCTGGCTATGAAGGGTAAGCAGGACCACGATTCCGCGCTTGCACAGGCTTCCCCCCTGCAGGTGACTCGGGTAATTCCTATTGAGGTACCGTTGCTTGATGCAGAGAGATGCCTGGTCGAACTTAAATATCGAGAAACCAGATGAGTATTGTACTGGCAGTTGCTAACCAGAAGGGCGGAGTCGGCAAGACAACCACCAGTGTTAATCTGGCGGCTTCCCTGGCCGCGATGAAAAGAAAGGTGCTGCTGGTAGATCTTGATCCCCAGGGAAATGCCACCATGGGTAGCGGCATAGACAAGCGTGATGTGGAAAGCTCTGTGTATGAGGTTCTGCTTGGTATGACAACCATCGCCGAGGCTGGGATTGACGCTGAAGCTGCAGGTTATGATCTGCTTGCGGCTAACTCGGCGCTGACTGGTGCTGAAATTGAACTGCTGGACATGCCAGAGAGGGAATATTGTCTAAAGAAGTCTATCGAAGAGATACGGCATGGATACGACTTCATCATTATAGACTGTCCACCCTCCCTGAGTTTGTTGACGGTCAATGGCCTGGTTGCTGCAGATGGTGTCGTGATACCGATGCAATGTGAGTACTATGCACTTGAAGGATTGTCTGCTTTGATCGACACCATTGACAGAATTACCATGCAGCTAAATCCAAGTCTGTATATAGAGGGCATTATTCGCACCATGTACGACCCAAGAAACAGCTTAACCCGTGAGGTATCTGCTCAGTTACTGGAGCATTTTGGCGATAGGGTTTATCGCACGGTAATACCGAGAAACGTTCGCCTTGCTGAAGCCCCAAGCTATGGCATACCGATACTTTTCTATGACAAGCAGTCCAAGGGGTCCAAGTCATACCTGGCGCTGGCAGGAGAGCTGGTAAGACGCGATGCGAAGAGCATAGGGGGACCGAATGGCGCCTAAAAGAAGAGGGCTGGGCAAGGGGCTTGATGCGCTACTTGGTCCTAAACCGAATGCGATCCCTCCGCGGCAACAGTTACATGAAATACCCATCGAGTGGATAAGGCCGGGAAAATACCAACCTCGTAAGGGTTTCGATGAGCAGGGTCTAAGTGAGCTGGCCGAATCAATCAGGGCACAGGGGATCATGCAGCCTATCGTTCTGCGGCAACTTGGTGAAGATAGGTACGAGATAATTGCTGGCGAGAGACGCTGGCGTGCAGCTCAGGTGGCAGGATTGGATAAAGTGCCTTCCCTTGTACGAGATGCGGATGATCAGTCTGCAATTGCCATGTCTCTGATTGAGAATATCCAGAGGGAAGATCTGAACCCCTGGGAAGAGTCCCTGGCACTGCAGCGACTGATAGAAGAGTTTGACTTGACCCATCAGCAGGTGGCTGAAACTGTAGGTAAGAGTCGAAGCGCTGTAACGAACATGCTGCGCCTGGCGAATCTGACCCCGAGAGTTATTCACTTCTTGAGTTCAGGTGAAATTGAAATGGGACATGCGCGAGCCTTATTGAGTCTGGATGATATGCGCCAGGAGCAGGCTGCTGTTGACATAGTGGAAGGGCATCTCAACGTACGTCAGGCGGAAGAGATGGTCAGGAAGTTGCTGGCGAAAGGTTCGGCAGAACCGAAAAAGGAGAGCAAGGGAAAGGGTGATGCTGATATACGCCACCTGCAGGAGCAGATCGCACAAAAACTTGGACAACCCGTTGCGATTCGACACACGGCCAAAGGTAGCGGTAAGTTAACCATCAGCTACAGCAGCCTGGATGAATTTGATGGAATACTGGGTTGGTTCGGAGATTTGGATTTGTGAGACCAGATTCAGGGAAATCTCGATCAAAAAGAAGAAAAAGAAGCCAAAAGCGGCAAATTAATAGCGCCTCAAGTTGAACGACCAAGAGTAAATCTCTATACTCTGCTGCCGCGATAGACTTGGCGGTAAAGGCTTTGTTCCAGTGCATTTTGGGCCATTTCTAAATATTGAATCACAGGTCGACCGAATAATCGTAATACAGATTTTTACGGTTATTTTGGCTACTGGTATATTTCTGATGTTTGGAGTGGTTGCGGCCTATTCGGTCATGCTCGGTGGTCTCATCTGTATCCTACCGGGCTACTTTGCAGCACGGGTGCTAGTGGCCAAAAAAGGGCCGCTAGAAAATTTGCCAACCGATGTTGGTTTAAGTCCCGTTATACGCAGTGAGTTGATAAAGTTTGGGTTGAGCGTGGCCCTGTTTTTAGCCACGTTTCTGCTGGTTGAGAGACTTAATACGCTCCTTTTCTTTGCTGCGTTTATCGGGCTGCAGTTAATTTATATAGTGGTTCCTGCAATAGAGGCGAGTGCCCTGCGGCGAAGATATGCAGGAAAGCAAAGCGATTAAATTGGATTTGGGATCAGACACGGAATATGGCAGGCGATACGCTTACATCAGAAGAGTACATTCAGCATCACCTGACTAATCTTACCTATGGCAGGTTTGAAGATGGTCACTGGGGATTCGCCCATGGTGCCGATGATCTTACGGAAATGGGTTTTTTGGCAATCAATGTGGACACTATGTTCTGGTCCATTTTTCTGGGCTTCCTTTTCCTGGCCATCTTTGTAGCTGCAGCGCGAAAGGTAACCACGGGTGTGCCCGGCACGTTACAGAATATCTGTGAAATTGCGGTCGAATTTGTGGATGACAACGTTACACAGGTATTTGGGAATCGACCTAATCCCATCATTGGCCCGCTGTCGTTGACGATTCTGATCTGGGTTTTCCTGATGAACATGATGGACCTGGTACCGGTAGATTTTATCCCGCATGCAGCACAGTTAGCTGGCGTGCCCTATTTCAAGGTCGTAGCCACAACGGACCCCAATGCAACCCTTGGCATGTCCTTAGGTGTATTTTTTCTAGTTATTTACTATAACCTGAAGATCAAGGGACCCATTAAATTTGGTGCTAGTCTGGTTACGCACCCAATTCCTCATTGGAGCATGTACTGGTTCAACTTCATCCTCGAATTCGTTGATATGATCGCCAAACCGCTTTCACACGGATTACGTTTATTCGGTAATTTGTACGCGGGAGAAATGATTTTTATCCTGATTGCCCTGTTACCGTTTTATGCACAGTGGGCACTGTCATTGCCTTGGGCGATCTTTCACATTTTGATTATTTGTTTACAGGCATTCGTATTTATGATCCTGACTATCGTCTATCTGACGCAGGCACATGAAACGGGTGAACATTAAGCTTTAAAACGATTAACAGCAGGAGTATGTAATGGAACAATCACTTATCTATATCGCTGGTGGCATATTGATGGGCCTCGGCGCCATCGGTAGTGGTCTGGGAATTGGAATGCTCGGGGGTAAGTACCTGGAAGGCGTGGCCAGACAACCGGAGCTTCAACCCATGTTAATGACACAATTGTTTATTGCCTTGGCACTGGTTGATGCGGTACCCATTATCGCCGTTGGTATATCGCTGTACTTGATCTTTGCCGTTTAAGTTTGTGGGCAATCCTCTATTAATCTATTCGGGGTGAACAGTGAATATTAACCTTACGATGCTTGGCCAACTTATTTCGTTCGTCATGTTCGTGGTTTTCTGCATGAAGTTTGTCTGGCCTTATATTGGTGAGGCGATGCGCGAGCGCCAGAAGCTAATAGCCGAGGGCCTGGATAATGCCGCTGTGGCGGAAAAGAAGCTTGAGGCAGCGAACGAGTCGGTAGCAATTGAACTTGACGATGCCAAGAAGCAGGCTGCAGAACTATTAGTTCAGGCGAGGAGCCGGGCCAGCCAAATTGTTGAAGAAGCGAAAGGACAGGGCAGAGAAGAAGCTGATCGTATAATTCATGGAGCCCAGGCTGAAATTGATCAGGAAATTAGCCGGGCCAGAGAGGAGCTTCGTACCCGCGTTGGTGAGCTTGCGATCGACGGCGCAGAGAAGATTCTCGAAAGTACGATTGACCAGGCGGCACATTCAGAGATGTTGACCCGGCTATCGGCAGAATTGTAAGGATACTCTTGAGATGGCTGAAACAGAACTTGCGACAATAGCCAGACCCTACGCCAGGGCTGCTTTTACTTACGCGCTTGATCAGACTGAAGGACTCGTTACCTGGTCACGGATGTTGTCTTTGCTTGCTGCAACAGCCAGACAGGAAATGGTTCGTCAAGCATTAGACGATCCTTCGCTGTCGGATGAGCAGGGAGCGGAACTACTGGTTAGGTTGCTGGGTGATGAGCTTAGTGAGGAGGGACGCAATTTCGTTGCGGTGCTCTCAACTTACTCTCGAATAGAATTGTTACCCAATATCTCTGAGATGTTTGAGCTACTTAAGGCAAATCATGAGAAGACGATGGATGTTGAGATCTCAAGTGCGTTTGAAGTAACTCAGAGTGAGAAAGAATCGCTGTCACAAGCTCTAAACACGAAGCTACAGCGAGAAATTAATCTGGAAACCAGCGTTGATAAGAGTTTACTGGGTGGTGTAGTGATCAAAGCTGAAGACACAGTTATTGATGATTCTGTTAGAGGTAAGTTGCAGAAATTGTCGAATGCGCTAGGTTAGCAGGCGGCTCTCGGCGAGAGCATTATTTGTTTGAACAACTAGAATACTATTAATTTTCCGAGGAACGGAACATGCAACAACTGAATCCTTCCGAAATCAGCGAGATTATCAAGCAGCGAATCGAAAAGCTTGATGTTTCTTCTGAAGCTCGTAATGAAGGTACGATCGTCAGTGTTTCTGACGGTATCGTGCGCATCCATGGGCTGGCTGATGTTCAAAACGGTGAAATGATCGAATTTCCCGATAACCTTTTTGGCTTCGCACTTAACCTGGAAAGAGATTCTGTCGGTGCGGTTGTACTGGGTGACTACAAATCCCTCACGGAAGGGCAAACCGCAAGGTGTACCGGGCGTATCCTGGAAGTACCAACGGGACCGGAGCTATTGGGAAGAGTCGTTGATTCCCTTGGTAACCCCATCGATGGCAAGGGTCCGTTGAATGCTTCAAATACGTCACCGGTTGAAAAGGTAGCGCCGGGTGTAATCGCTAGACAGCACGTTAACCAGCCTGTACAGACCGGCCTTAAATGTATCGACTCGATGATCCCGATTGGACGCGGACAGAGAGAGTTGATTATTGGAGACCGTCAAACAGGTAAAACTGCAATTGCGATTGATACGATTATCAACCAGCAGGCATCTGGCATTAAGTGTGTGTATGTGGCAATTGGCCAGAAATTCTCTTCTATCGCCAACGTAGTACGAACATTGGAAGAATATGGAGCGATGGAAAATACAATTATTGTTGCTGCCGGTGCATCAGACCCGGCTCCAATGCAATATATTTCAGCCTATTCCGGCTGTGCTATGGGTGAATATTTCCGTGACCGTGGTGAGGATGCCCTGATAATTTATGATGACCTTACCAAACAGGCGTGGGCTTATCGTCAAATTTCACTGCTGTTGCGACGCCCACCAGGTCGAGAGGCTTATCCGGGTGATGTTTTTTACCTACACTCCAGACTTCTTGAGAGGGCTGCCAGGGTAAATGAGAAGTATGTAGAAAACGCGACCAATGGTGAAGTTAAAGGAAAGACAGGTTCACTGACCGCACTACCCATTATCGAAACTCAGGCAGGTGACGTTTCAGCTTTTGTTCCTACCAACGTTATCTCAATAACGGATGGTCAGATTTTCCTTGAATCGGATAAGTTCAATGCAGGCGAACGGCCGGCAATGAATCCTGGTATATCGGTATCACGGGTTGGTGGAGACGCACAGGTAAAATTCATGTCCAAGATATCCGGCGGAATTAAGCTGGCCCTTGCCCAGTACCGGGAACTTGCTGCTTTCTCCCAGTTTGCATCTGACCTTGATGATGCGACCAGAAGACAACTCGAGCATGGGGAGCGCATCAACGAACTGATGAAGCAGAAACAGTATTCCCCCATGACTGTAGCGGAAATGGGTGTTGTTTTGTTTGCTGCTAACGAGGGAATGCTGGTAGACATCGAAGTAGAGAAGGTACTTGATTTCGAAAGTGCGCTGGTTAGCTACATGAATACAGAGCATGCAGATTTTATGAAGGAAGTTAACGAACAGGGTGCCTATACGGATGAGATTGTCGAAGCAATGAAGAAGGCACTTGAGACCTTTAAATCAACCCAGACCTGGTAAGAAAGAAGGCCATAACTGACAAGCGCTAACGGGAAAGACCATGGCAAACGCCAAAGAACTTCGAAAACAGATCGGAAGCATTAAGAACACGCAGAAAATTACCAGTGCGATGGAAATGGTGGCTGCGAGTAAAATGCGAAAGGCGCAGGAAAGAATGTCTCGAGGGCGCCCCTATTCCGATCAGATTCGTGCCGTGATCAGTCATGTGGCTAATGCGTCCCCCGAATATCGTCATGAGTTTATGGCAGAACGGGATGTTAGACGGGTTGGGTTCATTGTAGTAACGACAGATAAAGGATTATGTGGTGGTCTCAACGTCAATTTGCTGAAAACCGTTGTCCTGGATATCAAGCAATGGGTAGATCAGGGAGTCGAAGTAGACTTGTGTCTGATCGGTAATAAGGGCATTCAGTTCTTTAAGAGCTATGGTGGAAATGTCATAGCGGCAAGCAGTCATATTAGCGAATCTCCTGCCTTAGCTGACCTGATTGGCAGTATCAAGGTGATGCTGGATCTGTTTGGTGAAGGTGGGGTCGACAAAATTTTCCTGGCAAATAATGTGTTCGTCAATACCATGACGCAGGAGCCGACCATCAGGCAATTAGTTCCACTGGACAGGGAAGATGATGTCGGCATGAAGTATCGATGGGACTATATTTATGAGCCCGATGCCAGGCAGCTGATAGAAGGCTTGATAACACGTTTTCTTGAGTCACAGGTTTATCAGGCAGTTGTTGAGAATGTGGCCTGCGAGCAGGCGGCGAAAATGATCGCCATGAAGAGTGCGACGGATAATGCCGGTGATTTGATTGATGAGTTAGAGCTCATCATGAATAACGCACGACAGGCAGCAATTACACAAGAATTGTCAGAGATAGTTGGTGGTGCTGCGGCAGTATAGGCCGGAGCACTAACCGCATGGTTAAGCTAAGAGGAAAAAGCAATGGGTAGCGGACGTATAGTAAGTGTCATTGGTGCCGTCATTGATGTGGAATTTCCCCGTGAGGAAGTTCCAAAGGTCTATGATGCGCTGACGGTTGAGGCAGCTGAGCTTACGTTGGAAGTGCAACAGCAACTTGGCGATGGCGTTGTCAGAACGATCGCAATGGGCAGTTCAGAGGGAATCAGTCGCGGGCTTGAAGTGAGCAATACGAATGAGCCGATCTCTGTGCCCGTTGGCGAAGAGACACTGGGCCGAATTATGGATGTTCTGGGTAATCCCATTGATGAACGTGGCCCCATTGGCGAAAAGGAACGTATGCCGATTCACCGGAAACCACCTTCGTTTGAAGAACAATCTGGTGGTCGTGATCTGCTCGAAACCGGAGTTAAGGTAATTGATTTGATTTGTCCTTTTGCCAAGGGCGGAAAAGTGGGTCTGTTTGGTGGTGCCGGTGTGGGTAAAACGGTCACTATGCTTGAGCTCATCAATAATATTGCAACAGAACATAGTGGTTTATCAGTGTTTGCAGGTGTGGGCGAAAGAACCCGGGAAGGTAATGACTTCTACCATGAAATGCAGGAAGCCGGGGTTATCGACAAGATTTCGATGGTATTCGGGCAGATGAATGAGCCCCCGGGGAACCGGCTCCGTGTTGGTTTGTCCGGACTAACGATGGCTGAAAAGTTTCGCGATGACGGAAAGGATGTTTTGTTATTTATAGACAACATTTATCGCTACACCCTTGCAGGAACCGAGGTATCGGCACTGTTGGGACGTATGCCTTCAGCAGTGGGATACCAGCCTACCCTGGCTGAAGAGATGGGTGTTCTTCAGGAGCGGATTACAACGACCA
This sequence comes from Gammaproteobacteria bacterium, assembly GCA_002726655.1. GTDB lineage: Bacteria > Pseudomonadota > Gammaproteobacteria > Pseudomonadales > Azotimanducaceae. The sequence continues at coordinate 57,489 of PBRP01000034.1, read as the reverse complement.
AAGACGGGTCGATCACTTCAATCCAGGCGGTTTATGTCCCGGCTGATGACCTGACAGACCCATCACCAGCGACGACATTTGCCCACCTTGATTCTACTGTTACCTTGTCACGGGATATTGCATCCCTTGGTATATATCCAGCGGTGGATCCATTGGATTCAAGCTCTCGCCAGCTTGATCCCCTGGTTGTTGGTGAAGAGCACTATAATGTTGCGCAGGGCGTGCAGGGTGTCCTGCAGAAATACAAGGAACTGAAAGACATTATTGCCATCCTCGGTATGGATGAATTATCTGAAGAAGACAAATTAACCGTTTACCGGGCGCGGAAAGTGAGTCAGTTCTTCTCACAGCCCATGCACGTGGCGGAAGTCTTCACGGGTCAACCCGGAGAATATGTTCCACTTGCAGACACCATCAGGAGCTTCAAGGGAATTCTTGAAGGTGAATATGACGATCTGCCAGAAGCTGCGTTCAGCATGGTTGGCAACATCGAGCAGGCAGTTGAAAAGGCGAAAACACTTTAACCTGAAAAGGTTGGGGATATAGGACACTATGGCATCTACCGTAACTTGCAGCATTGTCAGCGCCGAGGAGGAGATTTTTTCGGGGCAGGTCGAGATGGTTGTCGCTACTGGGACAATCGGAGAGCTTGGAATATTGCCAGGACATACACCGCTGTTGAGTGGAGTGAGACCGGGACCTGTTCGATTAATTCTAGAGGGTGGTGAAGAGGAAGTCTTTTTTGCGTCCGGTGGCTACATTGAAGTCCAGCCTACTTCAATTACAATTTTGGCTGATACTGCCTATCGGGCAGGTGATATGGATGAAGCAGCAGCCCTTGAGGCACAAAAGAAAGTTGAGCATGAGCTTGCGGATCAGAAGGCTGACATTGATTATGCCAGGGTAACTCTAGATCTACAGGAGACGGCTGCCATGCTGAGAACTATCCGGAAATTTAGGGAAAAGAAAAAGTAGCAATAATTTGAAGTTCGATAAAGGCGGCGAGAGTCGCCTTTTTTGTGATTGGCTTCAAAGCGGTCGCTTTTTCTGTCAGCAGACAGATATAAAGGTAAACTCTCCAGATGTCGGATAAAAGTATCGAAGTCTGCATTCTAGCCGCCGGAAAGGGATCCAGGATGCGCTCCCGGCGACCGAAAGTCCTGCACCATTTTGCGGGCCGACCACTTCTATTTCATTTGTTGGGAACCGTCAAAGAATTTGGTATATCACGGGTTCATGTCGTTATTGGTTCGGAGGCGGAACTGGTCAGGGCGGTATTCCCGGAAGCGGAAGTTAACTGGGTCATGCAGGAGGAAAGACTTGGTACCGGGCATGCTGTAATGCAGGCCACGGAGCATTTTGCAGCGGAATCCAGGGTGATTATTTTGCTGGGTGATGCACCATTAATTACAACCGCGACCTTGGAGGCACTGGTGGGATTAGAGTGTGACCTGGGCGTATTAAGCGTTGATATGATCGAGCCCTTTAACTATGGAAGAATTGTGCGGGATACGAATGGAAACGTCGCTGCAATAGTCGAGGAACGTGACGCGACGGAGGATCAAAAAGCAATCAAAGAGATTAATACTGGTTGCATGATTATCACTGCATCCCTATTACAAAAGTGGCTCTCAAGTCTGGATAATGACAACGATCAAGGTGAATATCTGCTGACGGATATTGTGGCGATCGCAGCAGAATCTGGTTGCAAGGTATCCGCCCACAAAGCGTCGGAGGCAATTGAAGTGACAGGAATCAATACTTTTGAACAACTGGCGGCATTGGAAAGAGAGCACCAGCTCAATAATGCCCGCAAATTCATGGATCAGGGTGTCCATATAATCGATCCAAACAGATTCGATCTCAGAGGTGAATTGACGGTCGGTAAGGATGTTGTGATTGACGTCAATGTAATACTAGAAGGGAAGGTGGAAATCGCGGATGGTGTCGTTATAGGTCCAAATTGCGTAATCACAGACAGCAAAATTGGGCAAGATTCTGTTATCAAGGCTAATTCAGTGATTGAAGAAACTACCATAGACAATGGTTGCAGGGTTGGCCCATTTGCCAGGCTGCGTCCCGGAACTCATTTGAAAAGCGAATCGGCGGTCGGTAATTTTGTCGAAGTCAAAAAGAGCACACTGGGTGAAGGGACGAAGGCCAGTCATCTTTCCTACCTGGGAGACAGCACTATTGGACGCTCAGTGAACATAGGCGCAGGAACCATTACCTGTAACTATGATGGCGTAAATAAATTTGAGACACACATAAGGGATCATGTTTTTGTAGGTTCGAATACTGCCCTTGTTGCACCCGTCACTATTGGGGAGGGCTCCTCAATCGGTGCAGGCTCCACTATTACAAGTGATGTTGAAAAGAATGTGCTGGCCGTTAGTCGCGGCAGGCAAAAGACAATCACTCATTGGAAGAGACCGAAAAAGCGATGAGAAAAATGCCTCATCCTTATTCTTCCTTGGTCCGTTAGTATGTGCGGAATTGTCGGAGCGGTCACTCATCGCGATGTTGCAGGTATTCTGTTGGAAGGGCTGCAAAGGCTGGAATACAGGGGATATGATTCAGCGGGACTTTCCGTCTACAGTGAAAGTGATGGCCTGCAGAGAATCCGCCGGCTTGGCAAAGTCAGTGAGCTGCACAGTGCTTGTCAGGACCCTAGACCAGCTGGGCATGTTGGTATCGCGCACACACGCTGGGCGACTCACGGCAGCCCTTCAGAGAATAATGCTCATCCACATGTTTCCGGAGACAAGATCAGTGTTGTTCATAATGGCATAGTCGAAAATCATGAAGCCCTTCGGGTTGAGTTGCAGCAGGATGGCTATTGTTTTGTTTCAGAAACAGACACGGAAGTAATCGCGCATCTACTCGCCCGGGAAATAGAAAAGTGCGGAGATTTCAGGGAAGGAGTAGACGCGGTATTGGACCGGCTGCATGGTGCGTATGCCATAGTCGTGCAGCATATCGACTATCCCAGAACCTTGCTGGCGGCCCGTGCGGGCAGCCCGCTGGTTGTTGGTCTTGGTATCGGTGAGAACTTTGTAGCGTCAGATCCCCAGGCGCTTCGTCCTGTAACTGATCGATTCATTTTCCTGGAAGAAGGTGAGATTGTTGAATTATCGGCGGAAGAGATCTCCATCTTTGGTCATAACAGAGCTTCCGTTGAGAGCAGGACAGTTAAGCTCGATGATCATCATGAGACTGGTGACAAGGGAAATTTCCGTCATTTCATGCTCAAGGAAATCTTTGACCAGCCAGATGCCCTGAGACAAACTCTTCAGGGAAGGGTTGCTGATGGGAGAGTGCTGGACATTGCCTTTGGTATCGGAGCAGGTGAAATGTTTGCCAAGGTCAAGGCAGTTCGGATAGTTGCCTGTGGCAGCAGCTACTATACCGGTCTGGTGGCGCAATATTGGTTTGAACAGATTGCGGGTCTACCCTGCAGCGTTGAAATTGCAAGTGAACTTCGCTACAGGAAGGTTGCTGTTTTACAGGATACATTGCTGGTTACCATCTCCCAATCAGGTGAAACGGCCGATACGCTGGCTGCGTTGAGAAATGCTACCGACAGTCGTTACCTGGCCAGCCTTTGCCTCTGCAATGTTCCCAATAGTTCCCTTGTTCGAGAATCCGATTTCTGCCTGATGATCCAGGCGGGTATAGAGATTTGTGTCGCGTCCACGAAGGCATTCACCAACCAGCTGGCAGGCCTGTTGCTGCTCGTCGTTACATTGGGAAGGCACAATGGATTGTCAGAGGATGAACAGCAGGAAATTGTTGCAGCCCTGTCGGCGACGCCGGATTTACTGGAACAGGTTCTGAAACTGGATAACCAGATTGAAATTATCGCCGAGAGATTTGTTGAGAAACGCAATGCTCTCTTTTTAGGCAGGGGAACCAACTACCCCATCGCATTGGAAGGCGCTCTCAAGTTAAAGGAGATTTCGTATATTCACGCTGAGGGTTATCCGGCTGGTGAACTAAAACATGGACCCCTGGCGCTGGTAGATGATGATATGCCCGTCATAGCTGTTGCGCCAGATGATGATTTGTTGGAGAAACTCAAGTCGAATCTCCAGGAAGTTCGTGCACGGGGAGGAGAGCTGTATATTTTTGCCCATGAAAGCAGTCGATTCCCTGATGATCCGGATACAACTGTTCTTCATCTACCTGCGTGCCACAGCATAATTTCACCTCTTGTTTATGTCCTGCCTATGCAGCTCCTGGCATATCATGTTGCTGTATTTAAGGGTACAGATGTTGATCAGCCCCGAAACCTCGCCAAGTCTGTGACAGTAGAGTAGGTTTCTTATGGATGTTTCACATATCCTGGATTCGCTCAATGAAGCTCAAAGAGATGCCGTAGCCGCTCCCTTGGGTAGTGCGCTGGTACTGGCGGGCGCAGGGAGTGGAAAGACCAGGGTCTTGACTCATCGAATCGCATGGCTGATTCAAACTGAGGATGTTTCTCCTTACAGTATTCTTGCGGTTACTTTTACGAATAAGGCCGCTGCTGAAATGAGAGGCCGCATCGAATCCTTGTTGTCGATGCCAGCGCAGGGAATGTGGGTTGGAACTTTCCACAGCATTGCCCATAGGTTGCTACGCATGCACTGGCAGGAAGCGGGTTTACAACAGAATTTTCAAATCCTCGATGCCGATGATCAACTACGTCTCGTAAAAAGAGTCATGAGCAATCTCAATCTGGATGAAAAAAGGTGGCCACCCAGGCAGGCGGTCTGGTTCATCAATAACCAGAAAGATGAGGGACTGCGGCCAAAAAATATAGAAGATTTCGGTGATCTGTATATCAAGACCCATCTGGAAGTTTACCGGGCTTATGAAGAAGCCTGTGAACGTGGTGGCATGGTGGATTTTGGTGAGTTGCTGCTTCGAGCCCATGAGCTTTGGTTGAATAACGACAGATTACTGCAGCACTACCAGGACAGGTTCGTGACCCTGTTAGTGGACGAGTTCCAGGACACTAATACCATTCAATACGCCTGGCTTCAGGTCCTGGCCGGCAACAGGGACATCCTGACGGTTGTGGGAGATGATGATCAGTCCATTTACGGCTGGCGTGGAGCAAAAATAGAGAATATCCAGCGGTTTAGCAAAGACTTCCCTAATAGCCGTACCATCCGCCTTGAACAGAATTATCGTTCCACAGGAAATATCCTCAAAGCTGCCAATGGTTTGATCAACAAGAATGCTGGCAGACTCGGCAAGGAGCTTTGGACCGACGGAAATGATGGGGACCTTGTCAAGCTGTATGCCGCGTACAATGAAATTGATGAGGCGCGATATATTGTCGAATGTATCAAACAGTGGTCCCGGGATGGGAATCGCTTCTGCGATGCGGCAATCCTATATCGCTCCAATGCTCAATCAAGGGCTATGGAAGAAGCATTGCTTAGATCACAGTTACCCTATCGTATCTATGGTGGGCAGCGTTTTTTTGAACGGGCAGAAATTCGAAATGCACTTGCCTACATGAGACTGGTTGCAGGGCGAGATGCGGATGCTGCCTTTGAACGGGTGGTTAACACACCCACCCGGGGAATTGGAGGCCGGACCCTAGAGCAGATTCGTATTTTGGCGAGTACCAGTAATATCTCCATGTGGCGGGCTGCCTGTGGTATTGCACAGGCGGGTGATCTGCCAGCGAGGGCAAGAAACGCCGTAGGCGGCTTCATCAATTTGATCAATACACTTGACGAGAAGACGAAAGATTCTGACTTGCCCGGAATGGTAGAAATTGTTGTGGAACAGTCCGGACTTAAAAGCTTCTATGAGAAGGAGAGAGGGGAACGGGGGCAGGCAAGGTTGGAAAACCTGGATGAATTGGTGACCGCCGCAAGAACTTTTGACCCGGAAGAAGAGCTATCGTTTGCAGAAGTGGGATCTTCAGACCTTACATCAGAAGAGACAGCTGATCCCATTGAGTTAACGATACTGGAGCAATTTCTCAATCATGCTGCGTTGGAGGCGGGAGAAGGTCAAGGCGATCCTAACCAGGATTGTGTACAGTTGATGACCTTACACAGTGCCAAGGGCCTGGAATTTCCACTGGTTTTCCTCGCTGGAATGGAAGAAGGACTATTCCCCCATAGGATGTCCATTGAGGAACCCGGGCGTTTGGAGGAAGAGCGACGACTGTGTTATGTGGGCGTTACAAGGGCGATGGAGCAATTGTACCTGACCTATGCGGAGGCCCGGCGGATGCATGGTAGTGATACTTACAATAGACCGTCCAGGTTTGTCGCGGAGATACCTGAGCAGCTGATACTGGAAATCAGGTCACAAAATACACTGGTTAGGCCCGTCACATCTGCCAGGTCAAGGGGTCTGACTGCCATAGCAAGAGATGCTGAAGTAGATGGAACGGGCCTGAAACTTGGGCAGCGAGTGATACATGCAAAATTCGGTGAAGGTACTGTGGTGAACTACGAAGGTGCCGGAAAACAGGCCAGAGTCCAGGTTAATTTTGTGGGCACAGGCAGCAAGTGGCTGATGACGGCCTATGCCAAGCTGGAATCGGTTGGGTAGGAAAACAAAGGGTCCATTATTGATGCACTGATGAGAGATCATGGGTGCAGCATGAACAGGAAGGAACGGAAAGTGAAAATTAAGTATTTGATGCTGGTCAGCATGTTGTCTTTGTACGGTTGTGGTGGGACCGAGGACAGAGCCTCTTCAGAAGCCTCAGGGGAGGCAAAAGCCAAGGAAGTCTACTCCTGGCGGATGGTTACAACCTGGCCAAAAAATCTGCCGGGTATGGGTGTTGCGCCTGAAACCATTGCAGATATGGTTCGTAAGATGAGTAATGGCCGGCTGGATATAAGAGTCTATGGGGCCGGCGAGATAGTGCCGGCTCGCGAGGTATTTGAAGCAGTCTCCCAGGGTGCTGTGCAGATGGGACATGGGGCAGCCTACTATTGGAAAGGCAAGGTAGAAATAGCACAGTTTTTTACCGCGGTACCCTTCGGGCTGACAGCCCAGGAAATGAATGGCTGGTTGTTTCATGGTGGTGGAATGGAACTGTGGCGGGAGCTCTATGCCAGATATAACCTTGTGCCTTTTGCAGCTGGTAATACCGGTGTGCAGATGGCCGGCTGGTTCAACAGGGAGATTAATTCCCTCGAAGATATTCAAGGTATGAAAATGCGCATACCCGGACTGGGTGGTGAAGTCTTTGAGAAGGCAGGTGGAATAGCGGTCAATATGCATGGTGGTGAAATTTTTACGAGTTTGCAGACGGGCGTCATAGACGCGACTGAATGGGTCGGCCCCTACAATGACCTGGCTTTTGGTCTGCATCGGGTCGCGAAATACTACTACTACCCAGGATGGCAGGAACCTGGGCCAACTCTGGAGGCTATCGTAAACAAAGAAGCCTATGATTCATTGCCTGAAGATCTACAGGAAATATTGCGGGCTGCTGTACTCACGGTAAATAGTGATTTGCTGGCAGAGTATACAGCGCGAAATAATGCGGCGTTACGTGAACTGGTAGATAACCATGGCGTGGAATTAAGAAAACTACCTGACGATGTTATTAAGGAGCTTGCCAGGCTCTCAAAGGAGGTGACAGCCTCTATCGTGGATGAGGATCCCCTGAGCCAGAAAATTTATGACTCTTTTACGCGGTATAGAAGTGATGTTGTTGAGTACCAGAAGATTTCAGAGCGGGCATACGGAGATGCCAGGTCCCTCCTGGAAGATAGCGACTAGCCCGCTCAATATCCAAATCCGGACAAAAACCAGGCTAGTGATATAATAGTGATGGTAGCCAGGTTGCGGCTGCCGGTTGCCAGGCGATAATGAGTAGCACAGACAACTGAATGATGATGAAAGGCACAACACCGCGATAGATTTCAGTTGTAGGCACTTCTGGTGGAGCCACACCGCGCAGATAGAAAAGGGCAAAACCAAAAGGTGGAGTCAGGAAAGAAGTCTGCAGGTTTATGGCAATCATGACGCCAAGCCAGACAGGGTCGACTCCCATTGCCATCAACACCGGTCCGACGATAGGTACCACGACAAAGGTAATTTCGATAAAGTCGAGGACAAATCCCAGCAAAAAGATTACCAGCATGACGATTAGGGTAGCGCCAGTAACGCCACCAGGCATATCAAGGAAAAGCTGCCCTACCAGGTCATCGCCACCGAAACCCCTGAAAACGAGTGAAAATAGTGACGCTCCGATCAGGATAAAGAACACCATGGAAGTTGTCTGCGTCGTGGATCGGGTTACGGACTTCAGTTTTTCTAGGTTCAGGGCTCTCCTCATTATGGCCAGGAGGAATGCTCCCATGGCGCCGACACCGGCAGCTTCTGTAGGCGTTGCAATACCAGCCAGGATAGAGCCCAGGACCGAAACAATAAGAATTAGTGGTGGCACCAGGCTGCTGAGAATATTCGGCGTCCTTTCTGTCCCGGCGTGAGTAGGTGGGGCCTTTAGCGGCCATATCAGGGCTGTGATCCAGATATAGGCCGCGTAAAAGAGTACCAGCATCAGCCCGGGAATGATGGCAGCCGCGAATAGATCTCCTACAGATATGGTGCGCGGGCTAAAAATACCCTGGCTAAGCTGTGCCTGCTGGTAGGCGTTAGAAAGAACATCTCCCAGAAGCACGAGGGAGATAGAAGGTGGAATGATCTGCCCGAGGGTGCCCGTTGCGCATATTGCTCCGGTGGCCAGGGCCGGGTCGTACTTGGCTTTTAACATGCTTGGCAGAGACATCAAACCCATGGTTACAACTGTTGCACCTACAATACCGGTGCTGGCTGCCATCAACATTCCAACAAGGGTAACTGCGAGACCGAGGCCGCCTGGAAGTGGGCCAAACAGGGAGCTCATAGAGTCCAGCAGATCTTCTGCAATTCTGGATTTTTCAAGAATGACTCCCATCAGCACGAACAGAGGTACGGCGATCAAGGTCTGATTGGTAACGATACCGAAAAGACGATTTGGCATGGCAATGAGAAAGGCAGAATCAAATGTGCCAGTGGCTATGCCAAGTGCAGCAGAGATAAGTGCTGTTCCAGCCAGTGTTAAAGCAACTGGATAGCCAAGCAGCAGCAGAGCAAAGACGATAGCGAACATAATGAGGGGTATGAATTCAGCCATTCATGCTTGCTCATCGTTGTGAGTGATAATCATTGTCAGGCGACCTAATTCCGCAAGACCCTGGAGCAACAGTAGAAAGGCCATCACCGGAATAAGAGTTTTCAAGACAAAGACACCGGGCAGGCCTCCTGGTTGCGCTGATCCTTCCTTCAATGACCAGGAAAAAGAGACATAGTCGAGGCTGGAGATGAAGAAAAACAGTCCAATCGGAAACAGAAATATGATCGTGCCCAGGCTGTCAATTATTGCCCGGGTTCTGGTGGAGAATCTGGCATAGAAGATATCGACCCGGACATGTCCCTGATGTTTCAGGGTGTAGGCAATGCCCAGCATAAACACGGTGCCATGCAGGTACATGACAGATTCCTGCAGGGCAATCGAGCCGACATTAAAAATGTATCTTGCGACGACTACACCACAAGTGGTGAGCATCATTACCAGGGTTAGCCAGGCAACGGATGTTCCAATCAGTTCATTGACACCATCCAGAAATCGAACGAAACGCATCATAGTGACAAGCAGGTCCCAAGGGTAGAAGACTCAGCATAAAATACTATCATACAGATCCCTTTCTCCCCTGATGATATGCACTTTTGGTGGGCGCCCAGGTGAAGTGTTCGGCAGTGCAGCTGATTTGCGCGGATCAAGGGTAATCTGAGAAAGTATGAATTCTGAGAATGGAGCCATTGAGATGGATGAGAATAAGGATTTTCAATTGGAACTAGACCGGCTTTTGTCGGGAAGTATCGTGCCGGGTGAATCCCAGACTGAAGCCGGGTGGCATAGCCTCTGGATGGGCTCAACTGTGAGTGATCACGCGCCGCTCGTTGTGTCCCTGGTTGGTGGCGCTCTCGCTGATCGTTTGGCCTGGGTATTTCATGCAGGTTATCAGGGCATGATTCGCTGTGCTTTTCCCTTCTGCCCCAGAGAAGGCTGGGCAAGCTATCTGGTAGCGGAAGACAAGACCGGGGAAAAGCCGGGAACCGTAATTACGAAATCAGAGGCTCGTGTCAGTCTTTCCGGGTTCAAGAATTGGGTAGCCGCATCTGAACATGTAAACCATCTTTTTGTCCGGGTCCGGTGTCCTGACGAAGATATTGTGGTGCTTGTCGATAGTGATGAACCTGGTGTGAAGCTGAACAGCAGAGATGAGACTGGTTTTCTAGCTGAATTGAGCCAGGGTTATGCCCTGTTTGAGGACGTTACTGTCAGGGATGATCGCGTAATCACTGCAGGAGATCTGCCAGCCAATTTTGCTCTTTCAGAACCACATCATGTCCTGACTTCTCTTAATGCCTTCATGATCTCTCATACCATTAGACTTGATGGAGATCCCGAAACCGTCAGTGCCGCCGGTAGTGCTCTTCAGCTTGCGGGAGATTTAATTCGCTTAAGTGGTGACGACTTTCTCCTTGGTATCGCTGATTTTGATGCAGTAACTACTGAAAATGCACGACAATTTGAAGAATTTGTGAAGAGCAGGGATAACGAACTTTTCCAACGCTGGCAACGGGATCATGGACTGATCAACATGTTCTCGCGAGGTCTTCAAAAGAAGGCCAGCCAGTTGCTGGAGCAATAGAAGGATCAGGGAAAGTTGAGGAAGTACTGGCCATCATGAGCCAACACCTCACCAATAATAGCAGCCTCTTCAAGACCGGCATCAAGGAGTTTCTGGATGATGTTATTTGCCTCATCTTCTGGCACCGAGACCAACAGACCACCACTGGTTTGAGGATCAACCATAAGCTCACGCCTGCTTGCTTCCAGTTTGCTGAGGTCGCAGGTTTCCTTGATCATGTCCAAATTGCTGGCACTGCTCCCGGTCGTGAACCCGCGCCGAAACATGGCCTCGGCTTCATCGAAAACAGGGACCTTTGTGTGATCGATGTTGATTGTCACTTTGGATGCGCGGGCCATTTCGTAGCTGTGACCTGCCAGGCCAAAACCCGTAATGTCCGTTGCAGCACTTATCTCGTATTGGGAGAAAATCTCGGCTGCGGTCTTGTTAAGTTGAACCAGATGATTGATACAGGCTTCCATGGCGGTTGCCGACACGGCACCCTTGAGGTTGGCGTTAAACAACAGTCCGCTGCCTATCGGTTTAGTTAGGAGCAGTAGATCCCCCGGTCGGGCACCCTTATTAGCCCAGTATTTTTCTGGGTGAACCAGGCCTGTGACCGAGAGCCCGAATTTTGGCTCTGAATCCTCAGTGCTGTGTCCTCCGGCAAGTACGGCACCGGCCTCCGTTATCTTGGAAATTGCTCCCTGGATAACTCTATGAAGAATAGACTCATCGAGCTTGCCAGTTGGGAAGCACACAAGATTCAGGCAGGTAACAGGCCTTCCGCCCATGGCGTATATATCACTTAATGAGTTGGCGGCGGCAATCTGGCCGTAAATATAGGGATCATCGACCGGTGGTGTAATGAAATCTGCTGTGGTGACCAGTGCCTGCTCATCACTGATCCTGTAAACTCCCGCGTCGTCAGAATTTTCAAATCCCACGAGCAGGTTGGCATCCTCCGTGGCTGGCAGAGTCTTGAGTAACCTGGACAGTTCGACCGAACTGATTTTCGACGCTCAGCCGCAGGTTTTAGAGAGGCTTGTAAGCGTATGTTTCTTGAATAATGACATCTAGTTAGTTTCTGTCCGAAAATTGCATATTCTGAACCAGATTTGCCAAACACGTAAACCGTTAGCCTTTAAAAACAATCACTGATGGAGAACGGGTCCGCCCAGGATAACCTGCTCGATATCTAAAACCGGACAACAACGAGTAAGACAGAGCCGGTTAGATCGAGTTGTGACAAAATCGCCAGCAGCAGAGTGTATCCTGTAAGACTTCTGCTGACCATTGGCATGAGCATTCTCCTTATTCTTGGTAGAGATAACAATTCAAGGATACACTTGGGATCACGATCCATACCAGGACAACTGGAGCCATAAATGCAAAAACCTGAGTTGCTGTCCCCGGCCGGAACCGTCAAGCATATGCGCTATGCTTTTGCCTATGGTTCGGATGCCGTTTACGCTGGTCAGCCTCGTTACAGCCTTCGTGTGCGAAATAATCAGTTCAAGGAAACTGAAATACTTGCAGGGGCAATCGATGAAGCCCATCGAGCAGCGAAACAGTTTTATGTCGCTTCCAATATTTCTCCTCACAATGACAAGGTTAAGAGTTACCTGAAGGACCTGGAGCCGGTCATTGAGATGCAGCCGGATGCCCTAATCATGTCTGATCCCGGTCTGATTATGCTGGTTCGAGAGAAGTTTCCTGATATGGCTATTCATCTATCAGTCCAGTCCAACGCCGTAAACTGGGCGACGGTGAGGTTCTGGCAGCAACAGGGGCTAACCCGGGTGATATTGTCACGGGAGCTGTCCCTCGAAGAAATTGAGGATATTCGTCAGAAAGTGCCGGACATGGAACTTGAGGTGTTTGTTCACGGCGCACTATGCATTGCATACTCTGGCCGGTGTTTGCTTTCGGGCTATATGACTCACAGGGATTCAAACCAGGGAGCCTGCACGAATTCGTGCCGGTGGAAGTACCAGGCTCACGAGGCAACTGAAAACGAAACGGGTGAGCTTCTGCCACTGAAGGCCGTCGAAAGGGAAAAAGAACCGGCATTCTTGCTTCAGGAAGAGGGAAGGCCTGGAGAGTACATGCCTGCCTATGAAGATGAATTTGGTACCTACATTATGAATTCAAAGGATCTACGCGCGGTTCAGCATGTTGCACGGTTCTGTGAAATGGGTATTCGTACACTGAAAATCGAGGGCCGAACCAAATCACACTACTATGTAGCGCGAACCGCACAGGTGTACCGTCGAGCCATAGAGGAGGCCGTGCAGGGGAAAGACTTCGATATGCAGATGATGGACGACCTGCAGACTCTGGCGAACAGGGGCTACACAGAAGGCTTTTATCGCCGCCACCCACCGGCCGAGTATCAAGGATACGATAACCAGAAGCAGCCCACGGGGCCGCAGCGATTTGTGGGCGAGGTGATTGATGCGAACGAAGATTGGCTGACCATCGATGTAAAGAATCGATTTGAAAAAGATGAGACCCTGCAACTGATGACACCATCCGGGAATCTCAATTTTGAGCTTACAACCCTGGAAAATAAGGACGGTCATGCAATAGACGTAGCACCCGGTTCAGGGCATCTGGTTCAGATAAGAAAACCAGTGAAACTGTCAGTGGAGCAACTGGAATATGGCTTGCTGGTGCGAGATGAGAATTAGCCTTGATCCGACATTAGTTCGACAAATTTCGATTGTTAGGATTGGGTAGTTTGGAATCTGGCCTGACGTTGCTAGCGCCATGGACGGATGGGGTCGCCTAGACGCGGGACCAGGCCATGGATGGCCGTTGCCACAGAAGATTAGATACCAAACTATTCAATCCGGCGAACAACTAAGGACTACTATAAACATCACGAATGGTTTTATTGACTGGTTCAAATTCGTTAATTCACTACAACTTCCAGCATCATCGGGGGCATTGAGGGAATCTTATTGTCAGATAAGGGGCTAGTTCCGCCGGTGGTTAGAAGCCAGTCAGCTGGCCTGGTCTTGATCGCAAGAGTTTGAAACGGTGAAAACCCAGGTCTTGGAGATGATCAAGATCAAAATCCATCATACCCAGAATATCTCTGGGTTTGATGGATTGAGAACATTGCCACAAACTCTTGTCACCTTCCTTATTGGCCTTTGAGACACTCGTATAGCAGATCTTTGCCGGGCAGGTCATTGCACATCCCGCGTTTGCAAATAGCATGATACGTTCCTTTTCTGGAATGGACAGAAGAAACTCCTCATCCTCATTGGCATCCATTGGCAGAATGACCGTATCGTAAAGTTCATAGGCCTGCATAACCTTGGGCAGGGTGTTGATGTTCTTAATCACACTTGCCTCGACCCGATAGTCTGGAAAATCTGCTCTGATCCAGGTCGCCAGGTCGTCGTTGGTGATAATCACCGAGTTGCCGGGTCGATAGTGTTTTTCCAGGAATGGCAGACAAGCCTTGTATTCGTCTTCCGTCGCATAATGATTCGTCAGGGGTATCCTGTAGTTGATATTCATCTTGTACATTGAGCGCAGGTCATACCGACTGAGTTCGGTCTGGCCAAAGACCCTGCCCCCGTAGAGAGTACATGGTTCGGTGAAACCAAAGAAACTTTCAATCTGATCAATCGGGATCTGGCTGAAATTTTTCTTGATCAATTGCTGTATTGGTTGTGCTGCAGGTTTACTGCGCGCAGAAATTGTAAATTCCATAAGTCAATTTCTCCCTTCTGATATTGAAACTGAACGGATCCCGAATGGATTGATTAATGAAAGTGCGGTTCTGAGTATCCAGGTAAATTCTACAGTACTTTCGGATATCCTGGTTAGTCTGGAATATCCATCTAAACTGTAGCGGTATTAGCGCTTGCGGCGACGTCGGGCTCGACCTCGACGACCTGACGCTGGCGCTGTCCCTGGCGACGCGGGCAATGGAGGCAGTTCAGGCAGGTCTGTCTGGGTCTTGAATCCTGAGGTAACAAGGTCTTTCATGGCTTGATCAATCTGGGCATCGGTAGCAATCGGGGTATAGGCGCTTAGCCTGCGGTCTACTTCCTCACCGGCGCGTTCATGGAGTTCTCTAGCGCCTTCTTCCAGCCATTTTTCGCGGCTGAAGCGGTCGATAACGGAGTCAGTAAGATAAAGCTCCTGGGGCCAGTTTTTCAAGGTATGTGGCGAAGTGAGCAGGTGATCTTCCTGCAGGAGTTCTTTGACCAGGTCATCTGAGGGCAGGTCTTCAAGCACCTTGATTTCACGTACAAAATGCAAAGCCTGACCACAGAGGTCATTGTCAAAGATGAGCTTGGGCAGGCTGAACGTCAGGACAAAATCCAGCATGCCCGGACCGGAGATCGAATTGACACCGGCTATTGCCGCCACCAGAGCACTGCTGAAAGTCTCGGCACCAGCCTGGGCATCAAGAGACTTAGCATCACTTAACGCCATGTAGGCCTGGGTAGGTAAACTGAGAGACTTGGCGATTTCCACGTAAGCCACATTGAGATGTTGTGCCTCAATGGCGGCCATGGGTGAACTTGCCGCCTTCATATGAAAGGTTGCCGGTGCACCACCAAAAAGCACCGCTGCGCCGGGTCTGACAATTTGCGCCATTGTTATGCCGGTGAGAACGTCAACACAATGAAACACCAGGGCTCCCACCAGGGTTACTGGTGCAATAAGCCCCATCAAGGTTACCGGTACAATTTCCACAGGGATTCCGGCTTCGACGCAATCAAGCAGGTTCTGGCATGAATCTTCGCCGTAACGGAAGTTCCCAGTCGCGGTAATGGTGAAAATTGACATGGGTTTAGCGATGAGATCTGCGCGGCTCTGGCGGAACATCTGCATCATCTCTACCATCCGAGGCACACCATTTTCACTGAAAGCACCCGATACTATGGGTTTCTTCGAGTTAGTCAGTGTCATATAGAGGCGCCAGGCATCGGATACCTGCGACTCTATGTCCTGGTTAGTAGAAAACGCGGTTGCCAGGTAGGCAATGTGTTCAAGCCCGTCGCACAGGCGTACATACTCGACATAATCATGTGAATTGGCCAGGCGGCATTGTCCGCTCCTGTGATCGAGGATCTTGAGCCCACTCGAGCCGGGAACGAAGTGTACATTGTTACCACCAATTTCAGTGTGAAATTCACCGTCCCGATCAAAAAGAGAAAATGAACCCGGTGCGTCAGCAATGGCTTTTTCAACCACATCCTGTGGGAAGAAAATGCGAGTACCAGCGGCGTCTGATTTCAGTCCATGATCCAGCAGTCTCTGCTTCAGGGGCTCACCGCGAATTTCCATTCCCACTTCGGCCATCAGGCGCTTTGCTTCAGTCAGAATCCGGTCCTTGAGTTGGTCGTCAAGCGTGGTTAATGTTGGTCGCATGTGTTCAGTCCGGCTCCTTTCTCAAGGCGTTGCAATTTCTCGCTTGCGTCTCGCAACATAGTCCTTAAGGGCTTCCTCCTTATCGGGCTCAATGGCAGGGCGCTCATATTCATTTAGTAGTTGTTTCCACATGGTGTTGGCTCTCATGGTTGCATCCTGTTGGCCTTGCTCACTCCA
The DNA here is from genome assembly GCA_002726655.1 of Gammaproteobacteria bacterium. GTDB lineage: Bacteria > Pseudomonadota > Gammaproteobacteria > Pseudomonadales > Azotimanducaceae. The sequence goes on along the minus strand of PBRP01000034.1, from coordinate 41,200 downwards.
GGTTTCAAAATTCTGACGGGTTGAGAGCATACTCGGATAAAAGGCAGTTTCGTAACGCGCGAGGGTGTGTTCAGTCATGAAGTGATGACCTCCGGGCTCAACGTTCGAGATTGCGTCTAGTGCCAACTCCTCATCGCTGACTTCTATAGCCTTCAGTGTCTCTGCCATCATTTGCAGCATCTCAGCATCAAGCATCAATTTTTCAAACGATGCTGTTAAGCCGCTCTCCAGCCAGCCGGCCGCATGATTGACAAGGTTTGCGTGACCCATTACAGATCCCCATAGTGACATCTCACTTTCATATGCAGATTGTGCATCAGCACAGTTTGACGTCGTTGTATTGCTGGATCTGCTGGGCAGTCCCAGACAGCGGGCTATCTGGCAGCTTGCGAAAGACATTTTTGTGTATTCAGGCGTTCCGAGTGCAGGCGCTCCGGTTTGCATGTCGATATTTGAGGCAAAGGATCCATATATCACTGGGGCGCCTGGCCTAACTGCCTGTGCGAGGGTTGCCACAGCCAGAATTTCGGCAGTTTGCTGTACCAGGGTACCGGCAAGGGTGACTGGACTCATAAACCCGGCCATAGTAAAGGGTGTAATACAACTAACCTGCCCAGCTAAAGCCAGTTCGATAACAGCCTCTGACATTGGAACGTCTAGCTGTCGCGGGGAGTTGGTGTTGATTATCGCAAGTATGTATGGCCTTTTTTCTAGCTCGGTCCGATCAATTCCATGGGCAATACAGGTCATCTCGATGCAGTCAATGGTACGCGTTCGGCCCAGGGCGTAGGCTTGCGCATTCTTGTCGAGCAGAGTCGATTGAGCGAGGTAGAGGTCAAGGTGTCGTGATTCCGGTGGCAGGTCCATTGCTTCAAAGGCACCGCCCCCTTCCTGGTGAACGATATTCAAACTCTGGACCAGCTTCAGATAGTCGCACATGTTTTCATAGGTACCCGGACGCCGACCCTGGTCGAGGTCGGTGCAAAATGCTGGCCCGCCAACAGATGTAAAGACGATGTTGTTCGCGCCGATCTTCAGATCATGATCGGGGTTTCGGGCGCTTAGTGTGAATTCTGATGGGGCCTGTGCAATTTTCTCCAAGACAAGATCACGATCAATTCGCACCATCTGTTGCGAGTCATCCACGTTGGCTCCAGCCTGTCTCAGCAGGCGTCGACTTTCATCATGCATGAAGCGCATGCCGTGAGACTCCAGCACTGTCAGAGCAGTGGTGACTATCTTCTGAACCTGACTATCATTAAGCACTTCCATTGGTGGGTATGGATTTGTGACGTTGTTGAATGGAAGCTGCCGGATAGCATTAGCATCGCGTTTCTTACGATGACTTCTTCTGGCCATATTGATTCCCGTGCAATTTAGTAATCCAGCGCACCCTACCTAGTTCGTTTTCTTCGGCGTCTACCGGTCGTTGCCGGTTTAGTGATTGGTACTTCGACAAGCTTGCGCAACTCGGTAAACGGGTCGAACTGGTGTGGAATACCCATGGCCGAAACATAGTGATCCTGGAAGCTATCCTCTGCTGCAGTTTCAATTTTTTCAATGGCCCTTACCTGCTGTTCTATGAGCTGTCTGGCATGCCTATCTAGAAGTGCGATACGCGCTCCGGTCCCGGCAGCATTGCCGGCAGAAGAAACATTCGACAAGTCACAGTCTGGAATCATACCCAGTATCATTGCGTACTTAACATCGATATTTGCACCAAATGCTCCAGCAAGTCGTATCCGCTGCACTCGTGTTACGCCCAACTTGTCCATAAGCAAACGAACCCCTGCATAGAGAGCAGCCTTTGCCAGTTGGATTGCGCGGATATCGTTTTGCTCGATGCGAACACCGGGTTCACCCTCAACCAGGATGTAGGTGAATGTTCGCTCCTGCCTGACAATACGTTTCGAGCGTGCTGCTGCTTCGGGTGTAATAACTCCTTCAGCATTAACTACTCCTGCGAGAAACAATTCCGCTACTGCCTCAATTATTCCGGAACCACATATTCCGCTGACACCCGTGACAGGCAATTGATCGTTAAAAGCAGCGTCATCAGACCAGACGTCACAACCTACGACCTTGAATCTGGGTTCAAGCGTGTCGTGGTCAATACGAACTCTTTCCACCGCGCCGGGCGCCGCTCTTTGGCCAGAGCTGATCTGTGCCCCCTCGAATGCTGGCCCTGTGGGACTGGATGCCGCAAGTATGCGATCACGGTTTCCGAGAAATATTTCAGCGTTGGTACCGACGTCAATGAGCAGGGAAATTTCGTCACGATCATAGGGCGCTTCCGCGAGTAACACCGCTGCCGCATCAGCACCGACATGGCCGGCTATACAGGGTAGAACATAGGCATATCCTCCCGGGCTGATATCAATACCAATATCACGTGCCCGGACACTGGTGGCTGCGTCGCTTGTCAGGGTGAAGGGGGCGGTACCGAGATGAATTGGGTTTAGGCCAAGTACCAGGTGCTGCATGATTGGGTTGCCGACAATAACTATTTCGACGATATCCAGCGGGCGCAACCTGGCCTTGGCAGTCGTTTCGATCAGGAGTTCTGAGATCGCCCCCCGCACAGCCTTGATCAGTTCAGCCTCCCCACCCGAATTTAACATGATGTAGGAAACCCGGCTCATCAGATCCTCTCCATACCGAATCTGTGGATTCATGCGGCCAGCGCTAGCTAGTACTTCTCCACTGCTCAGGTCGCAGAGGTGCGCCGCAATTGTAGTAGAGCCAACGTCAATAGCGACACCATAGAGAGATTCTTTCAACCCTGCAGAGACGGCAACAATCTCAGTTGAACCTCTTACTGCGACTGTGACTTGCCAGTTCGCGGTCCTGAGTACTTCCGGCAAAGAACGTGTTATGGCGAGGTCACACACCAGGTTGCTAAGCTGCCAATCCTTCTCAAGTGCTGCCATCAGCCGTTCGAGGTCACCGGTGGGGTCTGTCAAACTTGGCCTGGCTACTTCAACGAAAAAGGCATGTACCGAGGGATTAATACTAATCGCGCGGGCTTCGTGGTCTTTGCATACAAGCTGGCGATGGATCTGGCTAGTACTCGGCACGTCAATGGCGATGTCGCCGAGCAATTGGGTTTGACAGCTCAGGCGATGACCTTCTCTTAGCTTTCGTTTATCGCGGCTGCGGGATTCTGCTTCATTCTGATCCGATAGGTGTGCCGTATTCGAAACGATACCATGTTTTGAAAACTCTCCCTCAGAGACGGTTACCTGACAACGGCCACAGGTTCCTCGCCCGCCGCAAACGGAATCAATGTCGACACCCAGCTTGCGAGCTGCCTGCAACAGGCTTGTACCAGCAGGAAATTGTCCGCGTTTGCCGGATGGTGAAAAAATGATCTTCGGGTCCTTGCCGGTAGGCATGATTCTCAATTCACCCCTGGGTAGTTATGTCGGTTATTTGGCCCTGCGAGCGCGTCGACCACCGCGCCTACCCCGCTTCACTGCTGCTCCTTCTGAGCGATCTCGATACGACTCAATCCAGGCGGCACATTCAGAGTCATGACCCATCACGACATCAGCACCTCTAACTGCCTGCATCAGGTCTGGTTTTAGCGGGTTGGTAATAGCCGATGTCATACCGCTTCCCATTATCATACTGATGAATGCAGCGTTGAGACCAGAGCGGTTGGGTAAGCCGAAACTCAGATTTGAAGCCCCACAAGTGGTGTTAACACCCAACTCGGACCTTAATCGCTCTACCAGTGCCATTGCCTGTCTGCCTGCGGTACCTATGGCACCGACGGGCATCACCAGGGGATCGACTACAATATCACTGCTGGCAATCCCATGGTCCGATGCCCGCTCGATGATTTTCCTGGCAACCTGAAAGTGAACCTCAATATCTTCTGATATGCCGGTGTCGTCATTGCAGATGGCAACGACTGCACATCCGTATTTCTTAACCAGTGGCAATATCCGCTCCAGGACCTCATCTTCACCCGTAACCGAATTTAGGAGAGCCTTGCCCTGATAAACCGCAAGCCCTGCTTCAAGAGCTTCGACCATTGATGAATCGATACACAGGGGCACATCGCTAATTGACTGCAAGAGCTTGATACAGTCTGCCAGTATTGTCGGTTCATCCGCCAGAGGTATGCCGGCATTAACGTCCAGTACTTGAGCGCCCGCCTCGATCTGAGCTATAGCATCAGTCTGTACACGGGAATAGTCGCCAAGCTTCATTTCTTCTGACAGCATTTTCCGTCCTGTTGGATTAATTCGCTCTCCAATTACAACGAAGGGCTGCTCGAAGCCAATAACTACCTCTTTCTTTGCGGAACTGATTACCGTGTCAGTCATCCTGAATTCCTTCTGAGTACTTCAAGGTGGAAATCGCCAGCGCTCATTGGAAATGGCCGCTAGCTTTGCACAAGAATTGACTCTGCTGTCAGTGCCCTGCCCAAAGGTGCGAGACCCGTATAGTGCTCACAGTAGTCAAGTCCAAGATATTCGGCATGTTCGCGGGCCAGCAGTGATAGATTTTGCGAACGTGTCTGCGCCAGGTACATTACCCGCTTGTAGTTGCTGAAATATACAGGCAATAATTCAGGGTGAACATCCAGACCCAGACCTGCCTTGATAAGCCGGTCAAAATGGCGCACGAGAAAATCTGTTAGGTAGTAGGTGCCTATTTCCTCAGTTAAGAATCCGTCGAACACTTCCGAGCCTGAAAAAAACTCATAACAGTGGGCTCCTGGCAGGCGTTCAATACCGTATTCATCAAGTTTGGCATCAAGCAGGCCGCCGGTACCACAATCGGCGTAGGCGACCAGGATCTGTTCATAATGGCTTTGCCACTTTTCAACCAGCGCGCCAACCGCGTCGGGTATTTTCTCCGGTGTATTGTGCAATCCTGCTGGCAGACACTGCAATTTGATGTGTGCCCAGCCGTTGCAACGCTGCAAATCAAGCAGTTCCTGGGCGATAGCACCGCACCCTATCAGCAATATACGGGGTGAAGAATTGTTCACTGGGAAACTGTGAAGACCGGTTCAGCCAGCACGTCGTTTCTGCACCAGATCTTTAGCTATCTCAACAGCGGTGGCTGCATCGCGGCAATAGGCATCAGCCCCCATCGCGTTGGCGAACTCCTCGTTTAGCGGAGCACCGCCAACCATGACGATATAGTTATCGCGAATATTGCGCTCCTGCATTCTGTCGATGACGACTTTCATATAGGGCATGGTTGTGGTCAGAAGTGCTGACATACCTAGAATATCCGGATTCTCCCTGTTAAGGGTTTCGATGTAGGTTTCGACGTCCGTGTTAATACCAATATCAATGACTTCAAACCCGGCGCCTTCCATCATCATACCCACCAGGTTTTTGCCGATATCATGGATATCTCCCTTAACAGTACCGATGACCATCTTTCCCACTGGCTTGGCACCAGCCGCTGCAAGAATCGGCTTTAGAATGCTCATCCCGGCTTTCATGGCGTTTGCCGATAGCAGGACTTCCGGTACGAACAGAATCCCGTCCCGAAAATCCACACCCACGATATTCATGCCGCCGACAAGCGCGTCATCAAGTACCTTTTTGGCTGACCATCCGCGGTCAAGCAGTATTTGAGTCGCCTCAGCGATTTCCTCCGCAAGGCCATCGTATAGATCGTCGAATATCTGTTCCACCAGCTCTTCATCATTGAGCTCCGATAGAATGATCTCTTCGTCCTGCTCTTCATTGTCTTGTGACATATTCCTATTCCTATTCCACTGCTTCGTTAGTCGCGAGGATGTTTCAAAATAGCAAGAACTTAGCTCGGATCCAAGCCGGGATTACCATCTCCCATTCCCGCGTCTCATATCAATCGGATCTAGTTTTATCGGAAAGTTCTCACGAATACGGGCGTCTACTTTTGGGTCGATGTACTGTGGGTAGTAGTCATTTAGCATGTTTCCTACTCGATCATGAGCCTTTTCATATAGGGTTTTACTTCCCAGTTCTTCCCAGGCCGCGGGAGCAAGTCTGTCAGCGACGCTGGGGTATAGGTATTCTGTCTCCATCAGTTCAAGGGTCTGCTGACTTCCAAGAAAGTGGCCGGCGCCTGTAACTGTCTGTTTGATCACGTCATAGGACAGGGTTTCTTCAGTTACCTCTATTCCTCTCAATATACGCTGTATGTTACCTATCATGTCATTGTCAATCACCATGCCCTCAAACGATTGGCCAATCAGGCTACCTACAATACCAGGGTAGGCTGCAATCAGATTGCATCCAGCGAGCGCCGCGGTGACTGTGGTCAGAGCCTTTTCGTATCCAGCCTGAACGTCCATGGTTTTTGAGTCGGTCATTCCTGCACCGACACTGGTAATAAAGCCGAAGTGGTTACAGAGTTGTGTTGTCGCGGCCATGACGAGCGCCTCCTCGCCGCTGCCACCCGTAAAGGCGCCGGTACGCAGATCTGAGATGAAGGGCCACATACCAAAATTGATGGCGGTACCGGGTCGAACCAGATTTACCACGCACATACAGGCAAGCGTTTCAGCAAAGCACTGCGCCAGGGTTCCCGCCAATGCGGCAGGAGAAGTCGCTCCTGCCTGGGGAGCGACCGCCACATCTACGTGTAAACCCAGTTCCGCAACCTTGACCAGTACCTCGGCATTGTCTTTACCGAATCGCAGTGGTGATACGATCGGGCATCCGCCAAAGGTACAAAAAGGTCGTTTTAAGAAAGCACCCTCTTCGCCGAGATAAGTGTCAAAAAGTGCGATCAACGTCTCTATATGGTCGACTTCAGCAATGCCAAGCGCGAAAGATTTCCGCGTCCCGGCTAGCTGTGCGTAGGCAATGTTAATGTTATGGACATAGACATTTCCACTGTATTCAGCCGCGATAAATGGTTGACCGAAGGTGTGAATGTGTTCTAGTTGATCGGCCAGCCGGCTCGCATCGTATAGATCGACCAGGCGTGTTGGCCTGAAACGCTGGGATTCATAATCAAGTATAGAAACGGCTTCACCCGATGAGCCAAAAAGAACATCAGTGCCGCGTACCGTAAGATCATTTACAGGATCCTGAGAATGGAGCACGTATTCCTTGGCAGAAACATCGATAAGATCTTCTACCAGGCTGCGCGGGAAGCGCAACCTGTTGTCGGTGTCCAGAGTGCAGCCCTTGGGCAGGGCATAGTGAAGGATTTCGGGAATCGGATCGCCAATGCCTATGTCTTCCAGGATCTTGAGTGCGGTGTCATAGATACGCTTGATATCATTATCAGTTAAAGGTCGATACTGTCCTCCCGGCATACCGGCCCTGACGGCATTAGCGGCATTTGTATTGCTGCGGATCTTCCTGCGTGCCGAGCGGCCACCCGAACGCTTTGTGCGTTTTCTGTCCCGGCGAGTGCTGTGTGACTCAGTCATAGTGAAGCGATATGCCCTTTGTTGGATATCCAACCTTGTTAGTGATCCCTGTTGCCATATTGGTTTGTGCTGCAGAGTCTGGATTGGTTGGGATTCTACATGAAGGTCTTCTTGTGTGGGAAGATGTACTATAACGATGGTCAGTACCTATAACGGGTTGCTAAAATAGTGCTTTCCTGCACTTTTTCAGGGTCGCGGGCCTCAGCCCGCTCGCGATAAATCAACAACTTACTTCGTTGATTTGCGGCCGATACATTCATGTATCGGTCTAACAGTCTGCTTTTCAGCAGTCGGCTAGACCCTAATGAGGTGATGACCTTGCGCCGAGGTAGAAAAAGAAGTCAGGAAAAAAAGCCATCCGGGGCAGTCGTTACAGCCGGTATGCGCGGTGGCGATTACCGTCCGCTTGGCGAACTGGATCTGGAACGAATTAACCAGGCGGTGCTGGAAGTACTTGAGGTCATTGGCATGGGAGATCCCATACCTATTCTCCAGGAGAAAGCCGTAAATCGCGGAGCCTGGATGAATGAACATGGCCGGCTTTGTTTTCCGCGGGCGTTGGTTGAAGACGTTATTGCCAATACGCCCAAGGAAATGCAGTTTTTCGGGCGTACGCCTCAACATGATTTGAAATTGGGCGGCCAGAGCGTGCATACATACGGTGGCGGCGAAGCGGTAAACATGCTGGACCCTGATTCACAAATCTATCGGCCTTCAACACTACTGGACATCTACGATGCGGCAAGGCTGATCGACAGGCTCGATAACATACACGCATTTTCCCGATTGATTGTTGCCACAGAAATTCAGGATCAACTTGCCTGTGACATTAATACGGCCTATGCCAGTGTGGCGGGTACGGCCAAACACACTGCCTTGACGTTCAATAATGCCTCTCACATAGACCCGACGCTGGAGATGTTGAAAACTATTGCTGGCAGTGAAAAGCGCTGGTTTGACCGGCCCTTTTGCCATGGTGGTGGATGCCCGATCGTTTCACCCTTGCGCTACGCCAGGGACAACAGTGAAGTCTGCGTTGAGTCGGTTAAGTTCGGGGCCCCCGTATGGATCGTAGTCGCTCCACAGGCTGGAGCAACGGCACCTGCGGCACTTGCGGGTGCTCTGGTTCAATGTGTTGCTGAGGCCCTTGCCGGCCTGTTGCTGGTTGACATGGTGTCACCTGGCTATCCTGTCATTGTTGGAGCCTGGCCTTTTGTGACAGACCTGCGTACCGGAGCCTTTACCGGGGGTAGTGGCGAGGAAGCACTGGTGAGTGCGGCTGCGGCTCAGATGATAAATCACTATGGCCTCGTTAGTTCTATTGGTGCGGGCATGACCGATGCGAAGATTCCAGATAATCAGGCGGGGTTTGAAAAGGGCATAAGCGTTGCTCTGGCTTCACAGGCAGGTTGTAACAATGTATCTGAATCTGCCGGTATGGTTGGTGGTCTGATGGCATTGTCATTCGAAGCCCTGGTAATAGACAACGACATGCTTGGTGCGATATTACGCACGGTGCGAGGAATTGAGGTAGATGATTCAACCCTTTCCCTTGATGTCATAGCAGATGTTGTGCATGGGGATGGTCACTATCTGCGTCACCCCCAGACACTGGAGCTCATGCGGTCGGCGTTTGAGTACCCGGCAATTTCTGATCGAAGTCCACCTGAAGACTGGGAAACAGCCGGGTCACTTGATATTCGCCAGCAGTCAGGCAAACGAGTAAAGGCGCTACTCAGTACCCACTACCCTGACCTGATAGACTCAGAGACGGATCGCAAGATCCGCGATACGTACCCAATCCTGCTCGATCCAGGCATGATGCGCCCTGGGAATGGGCGCTGGTAGATAACCCTAACTACTAAAATTCGTCGAATTAGTGTCAGAATAAGACTAATTTTCTAGATTCAAATAAGCAGGTAGTGTACGAATAGCCCCAGGAAAATACTCAACCCTACTAGGTGATTATTTAGAAAGGCATTGAAGCACCCTTCCCGCTCACGGTTTCTGATTAGAAATTGCTGATAGACGATGAATCCAGAGGCAATAAGAAGCCCGATGTAAAAGGGCCAGGTGAGTTGCTCGGATCTCCCAACCAGAAAAAGTGTACCTAGGAAGGTCACCTGCAGTATCCCTATCGCCAGCCTATCCAGTTCTGCGAACAGGATTGCCGAGGACTTGAGCCCAAGGCGGATATCATCATCGCGATCCACCATAGCGTATTGCGTGTCATAGGCTACCGTCCATACAAGGTTAGCAATGATAAGGAGCCAGGCAACCTGCGGAATAGATCCATGCGTCGCGGTAAAAGCCATGGGTATGCCGCAGGAAAAGGCTACGCCCAGTATGACCTGTGGCAGGTAGGTGTAGCGTTTCATAAATGGGTAGATTGCACTGATGGCCGCGCCGAAAAATGCGATGCCCACCGTATAGATGTTAGTGCTAAGTACCAGTATGAATGCGCAGAAGGTGATGGCTCCCAGGAACACGAATGCTTCCTGGACGACCAAATCCCCGGATACCAGCGGTCTGCCCCTTGTTCGTTTAACCTGTCCATCAAAATTCCTGTCCGCTATGTCATTGATGATGCAACCAGCGGATCGGGTAAGAACGGTGCCCAAAGTAAATACCAGGAAAAGGTGCCAACCGGCAAAACCTTCTGCAGCCATCCATAGCGCCCAGAGTGTTGGCCACAATAGCAGGTAGATTCCAATGGGTCGGTCAAGGCGTGTTAATGCGATCAAGAAAGGAATCTTGGGGTGGCGGATAAGGAGAGAAGCCGCAAATTGTTTGATCGAAAGTATGGCTGAGTGCATTTCTATCGTGATGGGGGTAAATCAGTTAGTATACTTTGCTTGCCTGGTCCTTCAACCGCCGGGCTCAAATCAGAACCCATTGTCTCTGGAAAGGCTTGTTTGATTATGGATCGAGGTAAGTTAACCAGGAATATAATTATTGGCATGATCCTTGGATTTGTCCTTGGGTCAGGTGTCCACATGATAGCCCTGGCTGATGATGGGATAGTTATGGTCTATTTCATTGATGGACTGTTCGATATCGGCGGCAAAATCTTTATAGCGAGTTTGAAGTTGCTGGTTGTACCACTGGTATTTGTGTCATTGGTTTGCGGTGCGAGCAACCTCTCAGACGGTTCTAGTATGGGGCGTATCGGCCTAAAAACCATGGGTCTGTATCTATTTACAACAGCAATTGCGATTTCTCTGGCTCTATTTGTAGCGACCACGATTAATCCTGGCGAAGGTATAAATCTGGCAGCACAGAGTGAATTTGCTGCCAAGGATAGCCCCTCTATCAAGCAGGTATTGATAAATATTGTTCCGACCAATCCTGTCCGGGCTATGGCCGAAGGTAATATGCTGCAGGTCATAGTTTTCGCCATACTCGTTGGCGTTGCTATCAACAAGTGTGGAGAGCCGGGGCAGAGAGTCCGGGCTACACTAAATGACTGGGATGCCGTCATCATGCGTCTCATCATGATGCTGATGACAGTTGCACCTATCGGGGTTTTTTGTCTGATGGTGACCTTGTTTGCCAATATGGGATTTAGTGCAATCGCGGATCTGTTGAAGTATTTCCTCACGGTTGTTTTTGTGCTTCTTTTGCATTTTAGTGGAACCTTCAGTTTGCTGATCAGGTTTGCCGCTAATCTAAATCCCTTAACTTTCTATCGCAAGTTTTCTCCTGTAATGGCCTATGCATTTAGCATGGCGTCCAGCAATGCCACCCTGCCCATCACACTGGAACATGTTGAGGACCGGCTGGGTGTGAAGAATGAAGTGGCGTCCTTCACGGTACCACTTGGAGCAACGATCAATATGGATGGCACTGCCATTATGCAGGGCGTGGCGACCGTGTTTATTTCCCAGGCATATAACATAGACATTTCCATGACGGGTTATCTCATGGTTGTGTTGACGGCAACACTTGCATCAATTGGAACAGCAGGTGTTCCAGGCGTAGGGCTAATAACCCTGGCTATGGTGCTGACCCAGGTTGGTTTGCCGGTTGAGGGTATTGCTCTAATCATTGGTGTCGACAGGCTGCTTGATATGCTTAGAACAGCCGTCAATGTCACTGGTGATGCAGCCGTATCTACAGTGGTTGCGAAAAGCGAAAATCAATTTGATGAAGCTATCTTTTATGACAAAACTACCTAACCTGGATATTTTGTGAATTATCCGGGCTAGCCACGCTGGCTCGGCGATTTAGTCCCAGCTAAGCCTGACTAAATTCTTCCGGCGATACTATCCAGCGTTCGATAATTGCCCTGGCCGAGATCTGGTCGTTGCGCAGCAGCTGATTTGCAATGCGAGCGATGTCATCAAGCATATGATGGTCACGAAGCAGATCAGCTATTCTGAATTGCAAACTACCGGATTGTCGGCTCCCGAACAGTTCACCGGGACCCCGGATTTGCAAATCCATCTCGGCGATATGGAAGCCATCGTTACTTTCGCGAAGTACATTCAATCGCTGTCTACTGGTTTCGCCGAGTGGGGAGTGGTAGAGCAGGAGGCAATGACTTTGCGCCTTGCCACGACCGATACGACCGCGAAGTTGATGGAGTTGTGCGAGACCTAGTCTTTCAGAATTCTCAATTACCATCAGACTCGCATTGGGAACATCAACACCAACTTCTATCACGGTTGTAGCCACTAGCAGATCAATTTCACCCGCTTTGAATTGATTCATCGTCTCGGCTTTTTCGGCTGCCGGCAGTCGCCCGTGGATCAAGCCGACCTCTAGTCCCTTCAGCTCTCTGGACAGATCGGTGGCGGTGGCTTCAGCTGCCTGGCACTGAATAATCTCGGACTCTTCCACCAGGGTACATACCCAGTACGCCTGGGCTCCTGATTGGCAGGCTGACTTCACACGCGTGACGACGTCATCGCGACGCGAATCAGGTAGAACGTTTGTGGTAACCGGCTTTCTTCCCGGAGGCAGCTCATCAATGATGGAGCAATCCATATCAGCATACATGCTCATGGTGAGGGTTCTTGGAATCGGGGTGGCAGTCATGATCAGCTGATGAGGCATAAACTTGTCTTTGTTGCCCTTTTCCCTGAGGGCCAATCTTTGATGAACGCCGAATCGATGTTGTTCGTCAATAATGACCAGTCCGAGATTGCCAAACTGAACGTCTTTTTGAAACAAGGCATGAGTGCCGATAACTACCCTGGCGCTACCGCTTGCGATGGACTCGAGTTCCTCTCGGCGTCTTTTCCCCTTCACTTTCCCCGTTAACCAGGCAGTGGTGATGCCCAGGGGTGTGAGCCAACTGGAGAGGTTGATGAAATGCTGCTCAGCCAATATTTCCGTGGGTGCCATCAGGGCACACTGGTATCCGTTTTCGTGGGCGTGCACCGCAGACAGTGCTGCAATAACTGTTTTTCCAGAACCCACATCACCCTGAATTAGTCTTAAAGTGGGTGATGTCTGTGCCATATCGATAGCGACTTCCCCGGCAACACGGATCTGTGCGTCTGTAAGCTCGTACCCAAACGAGGAAATAAGGGCCTTATAGTCGATTCCCGGACTATGAAAACAGGGTGCCTCGAGTCTATTAATTTCATCTCTTACCAAACGCAAACTTATTTGGTGAGCCAACAGTTCCTCGAAGGCGAGATTTTGCTGCGCTAGATGTCTCCCCGCAAGTAATGCATCCATGTCAACATCATGTGGCGGGTTGTGTACCAGATCTAGTGCGTTATTGATGTCAATTTCATAAGGATGCTCGATGTCACCCATTAACTCATCAAGCTGGTCACCGCTACTCATTAGCGCGAACACCTGGGAAACAATTTTGCGATAGCGCTGTTGGCTGACGCCTTCAGTGCCCGGGTATACAGGTGTAAAGTGTTTGGGAAGTTCAGCACTGACATTTTGACTATATTCAGGATGGTAGATTTCCAGGCCGGTGGCACCAAGTCGAGCTTCACCAAAACAACGAATGGACCGGCTGGATGAGAGATTTCTTTGTTGTGCTTTCGTGAAATGGAAGAACCTCAATGCGATCTGACCTGTGCTGTCCTGAAGGTAGGCCAGTAAACTGCGCCTCCTCCCATACGCTATATCACAGGAGATGATTTCTCCCTCAAGGACTACCGATTTTCCTGGGACCAGCATCCCGATTGGGGTGATTCGTGTTCGGTCTTCGTAACGAAATGGCAGATGAAAAAGGACGTCCTGCAGGGTGAAGATGCCAATTTTTGCGAGTTTACCAGCCAGTGCGGGACCTACGCCTTTAAGAGAACTTACCGGTGATTTATCAAGTCCCATGTTATGCAAAGGCTCTGGGAGCGGTTCAAAGTGACATGATGGCGTCTACCTCCACCATGGCTCCTTTTGGCAGGGCTGACACTTCAACGGCAGCGCGAGCCGGGTAGGGTTTGTTAAGGAGATTTTCCATGGCGGTATTCACTGCAGTGAAATGGTCAAGGTTGATCAGGTAGACAGTAAGTTTAACGATAGAGTCGAGGTCTCCCCCTGCTGCCTGGCAGATTTCCTGGAGGTTGGAGAACACCTGGTCGATTTGCTCAGTTATATCGTCGCTGACCAATAGCATTGTTTCCGGGATCAGCGGGATCTGGCCACTGATATAAACGGTGCCCTGGTGTACGACTGCCTGGGAGTATGGGCCAATAGCCTGTGGTGCACCAGCAGTTGAAATTTGATTCTTTGTCATAAATTTGGCCTGCCTTAACCGGATCAGCTGCGAACCCTGATGATTTTGTTTATCACCTTGATGGTACGCAATCTTCTGATAACGTTTGCCAGGTGAATCCTGTCCTTGACAGAAAGCACGATGTTCACTGTACTGAGTCTGGCGTCTTTTTCCAGCATGTTAATTCGTTCCACGTTAGCGTTCGCAGCAGTGATAGTGGAAGCCAGGATCGCAATTATGCCTTTTTCGTGTTCTAGCTCTACCCGAAGCTCAACTGAAAATTCCTGCTCAACTTCTGGGTCCCACCGTGCAGGCAGGATTTCTTCGGGCTTTTTTTGCAGGTCCTGTATGTTCTTGCAGTGGTCTGAATGTATGACGATACCTCGTCCTGCACTGATGTGGCCTACTATGTGATCCCCTGGGATGGGCTTGCAGCAACGAGCATAGGTTACCACCATGCCCTCAGTACCCCTGATAGCGAGAGGACCGTGGAACTCACTTTCCTCAGCATTTTCCGGTAACGTGATTAACATCCCCGTTATGACATGCGCCATCTGGTTACCAAGACCCACTTCGGCAAGTAAAGACTCCAGGTCAGGAACCCTGCGGTCCTCAAGAACCTTCGCCAGTTTAATGGGTTCAATATCGGCTAATGATTTCTGGTGGGTCTGTAGTGTTCTCTCGAGCAGACGCTTACCAAGCGTGATTGACTCGCTCCGCTGCTGGTTCTTGAGCGCATGGCGGATACTGCTTCTGGCCTTACCGGTTATAACGAAGCCCAGCCATGCAGGGCTTGGTAGTGCCCCTGGGGCGGTTATGATTTGGACCGTTTGTCCGCTTTCGAGTGATGCGCTCAGTGGGGCAAGCCTGCGATCAATTCGACAGGCAACACACGTATTACCGATATCCGTGTGTACCGCGTAGGCAAAATCTATTGGCGTTGATCCCTGAGGAAGCTCATATATCTCACCGAGGGGAGTGAATACATACACTTCATCGGGGAACAGGTCTGTTTTCACATTTTCGATGAACTCCAAAGAATTACCGGCGCTCTGTTGGAGTTCAAGGAGCCCGTGCATCCACTCCCGTGCTCTTTTGTGACTCCCGGAGGCAGTGTCATCACTCGATTTATACAGCCAGTGTCCGGCGATTCCATTGTTGGCTACCATTTCCATTTCATGGGTTCGGATTTGAATTTCTATAGGCAGACTATGCATACCAAATAGAGTGGTGTGCAGGGATTGATATCCATTGGCTTTCGGGATTGCCACATAGTCCTTGAACCGACCGGCGACGGGCTTGTACAGGTTGTGCACGGCACCCAGTGTGCGATAGCAGGTATCCACGTTGTCGACAATAATTCTGAAAGCGTAGACGTCCATAATTTCATGAAAGGAGCGGCGCTTGGATCGCATCTTGTCATAGATGCTATACAGGTGTTTCTCCCGGCCGAAAACCGTTGCTTCGATTCCCTCACGCTCAAGACAGTCAGCAATAGATTGCCGTACATTGCTCACTATTTCCTTTCGATTGCCCCGGGCTTTCTTGACGGCTCTTTCGATCATGGATGAACGTAAGGGATACAGGGCTTTGAATCCCAGTTCCTCAAATTCAACGCGTATATTGTTCATGCCAAGCCTGTTGGCTATGGGGGCATAAATCTCGAGGGTTTCACGAGCAATTCTGCGTCGTTTCTCAGGATACAGATAGTCCAGAGTTCGCATATTGTGTAGCCTGTCTGCCAGTTTCACCAGAATGACACGAATGTCCTTCGCCATCGCGAGTGTCATTTTCTGGAAGTTTTCGGCCTGCGCTTCAGCACGGGATTCGAAGATGCTTTTCAGCTTACTCACACCGTCAACCAGTTCTGCCACCTGATCGTCGAACTGCTTGCTTAAAGTGTGCTTGGGAACTCCGGTATCTTCGATAACGTCATGTAACAGGGCAGCCATCAGACACTGATGGTCCATATGCATGTCCGCCAGAATTGAGGCTACTGCCAGTGGATGTGATATATAAGGTTCGCCGGACTTTCTGGTTTGTCCCTGGTGTGCGTCTTTTGCAAAGGAGTAGGCTTTTTTTATCTGATCTACTTGAAGGGGCTCAAGATAAGATTTGAGGTCTGAGGTAAAAGTATCAATCGTTAGCACGGCGTTCGCCCGCTAACGATTGACCTTTACTGTAGTGGGTAAGGCGATCAGAACTCTGGGTTGTGTTGCTCAAAACCATCCTGTACAGCGCTGAGCGCCAACGCCTC
The DNA here is from genome assembly GCA_002726655.1 of Gammaproteobacteria bacterium. Classification (GTDB taxonomy): domain Bacteria; phylum Pseudomonadota; class Gammaproteobacteria; order Pseudomonadales; family Azotimanducaceae. The sequence continues at coordinate 24,859 of PBRP01000034.1, read as the reverse complement.
TGTCTCTTCCTGTGTGGGCTCCTCGAGAATTGAGGCATTCACATGACCTTCTGCGATTTCTCTCAATGCCAGTACGGTGGGTTTGTCATTTTCCAGCGGTACCATCGGCTCTTTACCCAGCATGGCTATTTGCCTGGCCCGTTTGCTGGAAACCATCACCAGCTCGAATCTGTTATCCACATTTTCAAGACAATCTTCAATGGTAACTCTAGCCATCTGCTTTATTCTCCGGGAACTAATTCTGTGCGCCAATCCCAGAGTTTTCATCACGCTCTGGTATGGACTGCCATTTAGGGCCGCACAGTTTAGCCATAATAAGGCTATCTGACAATATTATGGCACGAATAGTGGCAATTAATATTGCTGCTTCCTAATGAATCTGGATACGTCATCCTTGTAGAGCTGAAATCAGCGGAGCCAGCTTGCGTCTTTGCGCGGCCTGGCGAAGGTGGTCCCCCTGTCCTGATACCACGGCTCCCATCTCGCTCAGTGCCTGATCAAAATCATCATTAACAATCAGATAGTCAAAATCCATGTAGTGGGAAATTTCGTCAATAGCAGCACTCATGCGTTGATCGACGGTATGCTGATCATCCTGCGCGCGCTGCTGCAAACGATCTCGTAGTGATCCCAGAGATGGTGGCAAGATAAAAATGGTGGTTGCGTGTGGAACTTCAAGGCGAATCTGGGCCGTGCCCTGCCAGTCGATCTCCAGGATAAGATGATCACCGCCCGTCAATATACGATCAGCCTCTTTCTTACTGGTACCGTATAAGAAGCCGAAAACCCGAGCCCATTCCAGGAACTCACTGTTCTCGATCATTCGCAGGAAATGGGGTTCGTCAACAAAAAAATAGTTGAGTTTATCGACCTCGTTAGCGCGTTTTGGGCGTGTCGTATGGGAGGTTGCCACCTTTATATTCGGTGATGTATCGACCAGTGCCTTCACCAGGCTGGTCTTACCGGCGCCTGATGGAGCTGCTACTACAAATGGTCTACCAGTACCCAATGCTTTACTCCAGATTCTGAATCTGCTCTCTCATCTGCTCAATAATGACTTTCAAATCGACTGTCTGCAGGGAGGTATTCGCGCTGGTTGCCTTTGAAGATAGTGTGTTGGCCTCACGATTGAGTTCCTGCATCAGGAAATCCAAACGCCGACCGATTGGGCCTGTTTGATTCAAGGTGTTTTGAACTTCTGCGATATGTGTATCGAGGCGATCCAGTTCTTCCATAGTGTCTGACTTCTGAGCAAGGTAAACGAATTCCTGTTCAAGTCTGCCATCATCCACCTCAACCTCGATTTGTGACAATTTGTCCTGCAGCTTGTTGCGCTGATGTTCAACGATGGCTGGCGCCTCCAGGCGAATCTGATCCACGATACTGGCGAGCTCCTCAAGCTGAGCGAGCACGATGCTCCTTAGCTCATCTCCTTCCCTTTCTCTCATTTCCACGAGAGAACCAACAGCATTGCCAAAAGTCTCCGTTATATTGACCTGCTCGGCTTCGACGTCTATGTCATCTTCAAGAATTACTCCGGGCCACCTTAGTAGCTCAACGGCATCTACTTGGCTTTTTTCACCAGTAAGGTCATCTATTTTGCTGACTGCTGCCCCAAGTGACTTGACCAGTCCGCTGTCGATCGTGAGTGATGTTTGAATCTGTTCCTTGTCGACTCGCAGGACACAATCAAGCTTTCCACGGTGGAGCTGCTGGCGCAGGGATTTCTTTAGTTGTATCTCAAGCGCCCTATAGGCTTCAGGCATCCGAAAGGACACATCCAGGTATCGTTGATTCACGGATCGAATTTCCCAGGAAATATTCTTTGTTTGCGCGCGTGCAAACGCTGTCATGCTTCTTGCCATACAATCTGCTTTCTTCAGGATCAATTGTTGATAACCCAAGTATAATGGAGATTGGTACAAAATTTCATAAGCTACAGCCGATATTGGGAGGGAAATATTAATGGTAGAAAAATTTTCGAGGAGCGGTGACCGACAGTTTGATCAATTGCGGTCAATTGAGATTCATCGCGGATACAACAAACATGCCGAGGGATCAGTGATGGTATCTTTTGGCGATACACGCGTAATTTGTACGGCCAGCGCGGAATCAGGTGTACCTCCATTTCTCAGGGGGAGTGGGCAGGGCTGGATTACGGCTGAATATGGAATGCTGCCCCGATCTACTAATGAGCGAATGGGAAGAGAAGCAGCAAGGGGAAAGCAGGGCGGTCGAACCCAGGAAATTCAGCGGCTCATTGGCCGCTCCCTGAGAGCAGCCGTAGATATGAAAACACTGGGTGAGAATACTATTCGCGTTGACTGTGACGTGATTCAGGCGGACGGAGGAACAAGAACCGCATCCATTACAGGGGCGTGCGTTGCTCTGTTTGATGCAATTGATTATCTTGATCTGAAAACCATACCGGAAAGGCAGCTAATCGCTTCGGTATCGGTTGGGATTGTTAAGGGACACCCTTTGCTGGACCTGGAATATGTTGAGGACTCTGGTGCTGACACTGATATGAATGTTGTGATGACTGAAGATGGTAGGTTCATTGAGGTTCAGGGTACAGCTGAAGCCGACCCATTTGATCGGCAGCAGCTCGACATGATGTTGTCGCTGGCTGAAAAAGGTATCCTCGAATTGAATGACATCCAGAGGAATTCCCTGGGGATACTAAAGTGACCACGGATTATCAGCATAGATTTCTGGAGTTTGCCGTTGAGAGCGGGGTACTGACATTCGGTGAATTTGAGCTGAAGTCAGGCAGAACAAGCCCCTACTTTTTCAACACCGGCTTGTTTAACACTGGTCGGACCCTTACCGGGATTGGTGAATTTTATGCTGCCGCTTTGCTCGATTCCGGTGTGGAGTTTGATTTGCTTTTTGGCGCGGCCTACAAGGGCATTCCACTGGTTTGCGCTACCACAATTGCCCTTCATCTGAATCATGGTATCGATTGTCCCTATGCCTTTAACCGCAAGGAGGTAAAGGACCACGGGGAAGGCGGCCAAATGGTCGGTGCTCAGTTACAGGGCAAGGTTGTCGTGGTCGATGATGTCATAACGGCTGGAACCGCGATGCGGGAAGTGATGGGTCTGTTGTCGAAAAGTCCTGTAGAAGTGACTGGGATTTTGCTCGCAATCGACCGGCAGGAAAGAGGAAGTGGTGAGTTTTCGGCGATCGAAGAAGTTGAGCAGGAGTATGGTGTTTCTGTTGCCAGCGTCGTAAAGTTGAGTAATATCATTGATTATCTGGATTCGGCCGGTCGCTTTAGCAAAGAACTTGAATTGATTGAAAGCTACCAGGGTGAGTATGGAACGGGTTAGTATATGAGAGATCATTCTAACATCACTGGAAAGTCCCTTATTCAACTTATGTTGATGGTCGCCCTTATTATTGTGTCCCAGGGTGCCGTCGCAGAACTTTACAAATACAAGAACGAAGATGGCGTAACTGTACTGGACAGCTATGTCCCGGCCCGCTATGTCAAAAATGGCTATACCATACTTAGCCTTGATGGCCGGGTGATTGAAGTTGTACCGCGAGCTCTTTCTGAGGAAGAGATTCAAGCGCGAGACAGTGCGCTTGCGGAACAAAGGGAAGCGGACAGGAGGCGAAGGGAACAGAAGATTGCTGATCAGAATCTGCTTCGCTTGTATAGCACGCCCGAAGATGTAGTCAGAGCAAGAGACACCAAGTTGCGGAGCATAGAGAGCTTTATCAATACACAAAATGGTAATTTGCGTCGCCAGATAGATCAAAAGCACCAACTGGAGGCGAGTCTTGCTGACATTGAGAGATCGGGAGGAACCATCGGTAAGGATCGTCTGGATAGAATTAGGACGATTGAAGCCAGGATGGCCCAGATTAAGAATGATATCCAGGGTAAACACGATGAGATGGAAGTGTTACGGGGTAGTTATGCGACCGATCTGGATAGAGTTCGCGAACTCTATGGTGAAGATCCAGAACGCTAAACCCTGAGACGTTCAGTCTCTAAATCCGGGCAAAGACTACCTGCTTGAGTACCTGCCACTGGCTCTGCCAATGAAGGGTCGGCACCGTTTCAAAATCACTGCGGACGTACTGACAGATCTTACCCTCCACTGTGCTCAGCATGAGGTTGGCGGCCATATTGATATCCAGTGATGTTTGATGATTATTCCTGATTTCTGCTTCCCGCAAGATCTGCCTGAGTTGTGTTTCTAGACGCTCAAAAAATTGTGAGACTCGCATTCGTAATCGTTCGGATTCACCGGACAAGGGGTCACCGGTTAAGATTCTAGTGATACCGGGATTACGCTCTGAGAAAGTTAACAGGAGTGTCAGGACCTGGTTGCAACGGGCTTCTGTAGAATTCTCCTCGGTTAAGATAATGGAGACACGCGAAAAGATCGTATCCTCGATAAACTCGATAAGTGCTTCAAACATTTTGGCCTTGCTGGGAAAGTGCCTATAGAGGGCGGCCTCCGATACCCCAACCTGTCTAGCGAGTCCCGCGGTTGTAATGCGGGCTCCCGGGCTTTGTTCCAGCATCTTGGCAAGCGACTGAAGTATTTGCTCTTTGCGTGAAACTTTGGGTTCCTGCTCTTCTGTCATTGGTTGGTAAGTCAGTTGAGGGTTGAGGAAGAAATGAAGGTGCCCACACCCTCATCTGTCAGAACTTCCAGCAGTACCGCATGTGCAACTCTGCCATCGATTATTTGTGCACTCGTTACGCCGTTATTTACCGCATTCAAAGCACAATTAATTTTCGGCAGCATGCCACCCGAGATGGTGCCGTCCTTTATCAATCGATTAACTTCAGCTACAGACAATCTAGAAAGCACATTACCGCTATCATCAACGAGTCCAGGTACATCCGTTAGTAAAATGAGTTTCTCGGCTCCCAATTCTTCTGCAATCTTACCAGCTACCAGGTCGGCATTGATGTTATATGTCTGATTGTCTTCGCCACTTCCTATCGGGGCTATGACTGGGATGATGTCGCTCTTAACAGCTATATCGAGGACCTCACGATTGATACTTTGAACCTCACCGACATGACCGATATCTACTATCTCTGGAGTCTGTAACTCGGGCGAGGAGTTTTCAATTACCATTTTCCTGGCCCGAATTAGTGAAGCATCTTTTCCGGTCAAGCCAACTGCTTTACCGGCATTTTGATTGATGAGGCTAACGATATCTTGATTGACCAAACCGCCAAGGACCATTTGTACGACATCCATCGTCTTGCTGTCCGTTACACGCATGCCATCAACAAATTTTGATTTGATCCCCAGTTCTTCAAGGGCTAATCCGATTTGTGGTCCACCTCCATGAACGACAATAGGATTCATTCCGACCAGTTTCATCAACACAATATCCCGGGCGAAACTCTGGTTCAGATGCTTATCTGTCATAGCGTGACCGCCATACTTGATGACGATGGTTTTATCGGTAAAACGCTGAATATAGGGTAATGCCTCGGTCAGTACCTTAGCGATATTCATAGCAGAGTCGCGAGAAAGGGTCATTCAGATACCACGCAGATTGTCCTGGCCAATGAGCTAGTCAAAATTGATATTCTCATCGATGGCCTGGATTTGTTCCCTGAAGACATTCTTTATTCTTTCCATGGCTGAATCATCATCCGCTTCAAATCGCAGGGTAAGCATAGGGTTTGTATTGGACGCACGGACCAGACCCCATCCGTCAGCATAGTCAACCCGGATACCATCTATTGTGGTTACGGTCCCGTCATCAAATGAAGCTACCTGGTTCAACTGATCCATTATTTCAAACTTGGTTTCATCACCAACTTCTATCCTAATCTCAGGAGTCGCATGGCTCGATGGAAACTCACTGAGCAATTCGTCGAGCCCTTCTGTTTGCGAACCAACAATTTCCAGAAGGCGAGCAGCGGAATAGAGACCATCATCAAAACCAAACCAACGCTCACTAAAACAGATATGGCCAGACATTTCTCCACCAAGCACCGCATCCGTTTCGGCTATCTTCTCTTTAACGAAGGAGTGTCCACTGCGGCATATTATTGGTCGACCCCCGAAGCCGCTGATCACACCGTTTAAATGCCTGGTGCATTTAACGTCATAGACCACATCAGACCCCGGGTTGCGCGATACTACATCTTTGGCGAAAAGCATCAGCAGTCTGTCGGGCCAGACGATTTCACCATGCTTGGTAACGGCGACCAGCCGGTCTCCATCACCATCAAATGCTATACCTATATCAGCGTTCTGGGACTGTACTTCCTGCACAAGAGCATCCAGATTGCCAGGTTCAGTGGGGTCCGGCGGATGGTTTGGAAAGGTGCCATCGACTTCGCAATATAACGGTACTACATCACATCCGAGGTTTTCCAGAAGATCAGGAGCTATTTCTCCTGCGATGCCGTTACAACAGTCTACTACCACGGTAAGCGGCTGTGCCACCACCACATCGTCAGTTATTGCGTCTATATAGTCTTCACGGATATCGATTTCCGTTCGTTCGCCTTTCCCCGAAGAAAAGTCATTGCGAACAACTCTTTGGTACAGTTTCTGAATATCTTCGTCAAGGAGAGCGCGGCCATCCAGAACAACCTTGAATCCATTGTAATCGGGTGGATTGTGACTGCCTGTTACCATCACTCCACTTTGTGTGTCTGAATTGTGTGTGGCGAAATAGAGCATTGGAGTTGGGACCAAACCTATATCAATCACATCTCGCCCTGAGGCGAGGAGCCCTGCTATCAACTCATCCCTGACATCCGGGCTTGAGATCCGGCCGTCAGCCCCTACCAGTATTGTCTGTTGACCCAGTGCTTCAGCTTCAGTTCCAATTGCCTGGCCGATTTTGTGAATTAGCTCAGGGGTCAGGGATTCATTTACAATGCCGCGGATATCATATGCCCGGAATATGGAAGAAAAAGCCTGCCCACCTTCGTCACCCGACGCATCTAGATCGGAAGAGTCCGATGTGGCTTCCGCGTAAGAATCTTCATCCAACATTTCAATATCGACGAGATCTTCCATCGTTTCCGCGGGACCAACTTCCGTTACCTTCAGTTTTGGTACTGGCCCTCGTGCCTCATCTTTCTTGCCAAGGCGTAAAAGGCTCAGATCGACTTCACTGAAAGCGCCGATATTGTATTTGTCCGAGGGGGTATAAAGACCGGATGCGACACTGGCTATCTGATGATCCAGGTGCGATAGGTCACTCTTAAGCAGACTGCTGAATTTGGTGGTGCCGACAAAGACACCACCAAGGGCAATAACAAAAAAGACGATTGCCGGAATTAGAGAAACAATAAAGTTCCCCACAGTCTGACCCTGGACTTCTTGAGACGGTGTGTACAATAAGGTCCAATTTGGATTGTCGAGGGTACGTTCAAGTGTCTCTGCATCGGGTGATCTGCCTGTCCCCAGCAGTAGAATCTCGGTTGGTTGCGCCGACCCCACAGACTGCATTAGGCGTAGTTCACCCTCAACGTTTTGTTGCACCTGATCGGCGATAGCCTTGATATCTAGGTACACAAATAGGGTACCCTGTACTTTATCGTCCGAAGGAATCCTTATGGGTGTCGCCAGGCTGATAGTCCATCGACCACTGCTATTAACAGCCTCTGGATTTACATCTGTACCGCTTTCTGCACGGTTTACCAGATCCAGCGATGTAAAACTGAAAGGAGGTATTGCGTCCCTGTCGACTTCCGCCTTCCCTGGAGCGAATAGTCGCACTCTTAGTGCATGTGGGATCATGCTGGCCAGTGCGGTCTCTTCCAGGGACCTAGCAGATGCGTCGGCGTCTGTAACTACATTTGCCAGATGAATACTGGTCGCCATGCTTGATAGCTGCAACTTGATTTGTGCCAACTGGATATTCAGCTGTTGCTGCAAACTATCAGCGTGGATGTCTGCCACCGTCGCCCGGTGATCGCTGGTTATGCCTGCCCGAACCACGAAAAGTATCAGGAGGATTGCCAGGACAAATCCTGTTCCAACACTGGCGAGAGGAATCAATCCAAAGTTGGTACCCCCGGTCTTTTTAGCCATGATTTGGGAACCAGCCGGATAGCAAACTGTTCGAGTACATGCGAATTTCTCCAGAAGCCTTCATGAAAATATTTCTCTAATCCTAATTGTATCCATTACATTTCGCTACGTTGAGGTGTGGTTCGCTATTGCTTCCCTGAAGACCCAAAACCTCCAGTACCTCTCATTGTCTCACTGAATTCATCTACAACATCGAATGCCGCCTGAACAACAGGCACCAGGACAAGCTGCGCTATACGGTCACCCTGCCTTATATTGAATGAATCGGTACCGCGGTTCCAGCACGAGATCTTGAGTTCGCCCTGGTAGTCAGAATCAATCAGACCGACAAGGTTCCCCAGAACAATGCCGTGTTTGTGGCCTAGTCCAGATCGGGGCAAAATAATTGCAGCAAGATTCGGGTCCTCGATGTAAATGGCTATACCAGTGGGTATGAGCAACGTTTCCCCGGGGAGCAAGGTAAAATCATTCTCGATACAGGCACGAAGATCCATTCCTGCTGAACCTGGTGTTGAATATTCTGGCAGAGGTATTTCTTTACCCACCAGGGGATCAAGTATTTTGACCTGAAGATTATTCACAGAGCCACCTGTTTGAGACGTGTTGCTATCAACTCTATGATGCGACGTGAAAGGTTGTATTTGGACATTCTGGGTAAATCTTCTACATGATTTTCCCAAAGAACCGCAGTCTGATTTTCATCACTGTTGAAACCGATAAGTGAATCCGCGACGTTGTTTGCGACGATCATATCCAGTCCCTTTTGTATCAGCTTTTTCCTGGCGTATTCAATCAGATTGTTTGTTTCAGCAGCAAAACCAACAGTAAAAGGTCTTTTCTCAGCATTGGCTACCGCAGCGATTATGTCCGGATTCTCGATGAGATTCAGCGTCATCGTATGATTGATGGGTTTGGCATTCTTCTTTATTTTCTGGGCTTCAACAACAACAGGTCGATAATCTGCTACTGCAGCCACGCCGATAAATAAGTCGGTATCAGGAATTTCCTCCATCACCGCATCATACATCTGCTTCGCGGATATTACGGGCACCAGCTGTATGCGTTCCGGCGGCTCAAGATCGGTAGGTCCTGAAACCAGCGTTACCATGGCGCCGGCTTCAAGCGCTGCCTCAGCAAGGGCAAACCCCTGTTTCCCCGAACTGTGGTTGCTGATGTAGCGAACCGGATCAATTGCCTCGCGAGTGGGCCCTGCAGTGATGACTACCTTCTTGCCTGAAAGAAGACCAGATGCGAACAGTGAAGCTGCCTCAATCACGATTTTGTCAACACCAAGTAATCTGCCAGTACCGGTTTCTCCGCAAGCCTGGCGGCCATCTTCCGGTCCAAATATGATGATATTCCTGGCTTGGAGCTGCTTGCAGTTTTCCTGGGTTGCCTTGTTTGCCCACATCGCCTGGTTCATGGCTGGCGCTATCGCAATTCTGCATTCCGCCGCGAGACATACGGTGGTTAAGAGGTCATCCCCACGACCGATAGCCAGCCTGGCAATGAAGTCGGCAGTGGCAGGCGCAACAATAATCAAATCAGCCCACCTTGCGAGTTCAATATGCCCCATGGCTGATTCAGTTTCAGCACTAAGGAGATCGAGGTGCACCGTATGATTGGATAAGGCCTGCAGGGTGAGCGGCGTGATGAATTCAGTCGCCCCCCTGGTCATTACGACGCGAACGTCGGCACCCTGATCCTGGAGCCTGCGAGTAAGATCAGCAGCCTTGTAAGCGGCAATGCCGCCTGTTATACCCAGCAGGATTCGCTTATTGGTTAGTGTCTGCACTGTTCATCATCTATTTGCTTACCTGCAATAACGCCTTTTCTGGCATCTTTCACCCCACTGGGGATTGAAAATAAGGTTGGCCGCTAACAATAGCATAGAGAGACAGCGCTAGTGTAAGTGATTGATCACTATAAGGAAGTGTTCGGCGATTATGGGGTTACAAAATCTGCGAGCTGAAGAGAGGCCGCGGGAGAAGTTGCTGAAGCGTGGCGCTCAGGCTTTGACGGACGTGGAGTTGCTGTCGATTTTTTTGGGAACGGGTGTTAAGGGAAAGACTGCATCGGACCTTGCACGCGAGCTACTTGAGAAATTCGGAGGTTTCCGGGCTCTCCTGAGTGCGAATCCAGATGAGATTATTGGTTTACGGGGAATGGGCATTGCCAAGTACGCCCAGATAAGGGCAACACTCGAATTGACGGATCGGTATCTTAGTGATGGGTTCAGACGAGGAGAGGCGATTACCGATCCCGGAATTACGAGCCAGTACCTAAAGTGCAAACTGGGTCGTTACACACGCGAGGTGTTCGCGGTGATGTTCCTCGACAGCCAGCATCGGCTCATTGGTTATGAGGAGCTTTTCTTTGGCACGATCGATGGGGCGAGCGTTCACCCGCGAGAAGTGGTTGTTCGCGCATTGAATAATCAGGCTGCGGCGGTCATATTTGCACATAATCATCCTTCAGGGGTGGCGGAGCCCAGTCAGGCGGACCGGCGTATTACAGCGTGGTTGAAATCTGCACTATTGCTGGTGGATATTAGAGTGTTGGATCATGTGATAATAGGGGAAGCAGAGATACTATCATTTGCCGAGCGGGGGCTGCTCTAGGAGTCTGCGAGACAGGATTGGTTGAATTAGGCGGGTCCTTCTGGTATAAAGCACCGCTCTCAAATAGGCCGGTTCGTTTGGCCCCTTTAATAACTTCTAAGGCTTTTTGGACATGTCCAGAGTATGTCAGGTAACCGGTAAGCGACCGGTTTCAGGAAATAATGTATCGCACGCGCACAACAAGACAAAACGGCGTTTTCTGCCGAATGTGCATGACCACCGGTTTTGGCTCGAAAAGGAAAACCGATTCATCAAGCTGCGTCTGTCAGCTAAAGGGATGCGGGTTATTGACAAGTTGGGTATTGATCAGGTTGTTGATGACCTTCGTGCCCGCGGGGAAAAGGTCTAGGTTATGAGAGAAAAGATCAAATTAGTATCGTCTGCGGGAACCGGGCACTACTACACCACCAGTAAGAACAAGCGGACCATGCCGGATAAGATGGAGATTAAGAAATTTGATCCTGTGGTTCGTAAGCATGTGATCTATAAAGAATCCAAGATCAAGTAAACTTAGCGCAAATCATAGGTTGACTCCCACCGCTTAGGCCGGGAGACTGGCCAACCTGGCTCCAGCCTAACCAGTCTAGTCCTGACTATTGGTGGCCCTTTCCATTACGAGATTTCCTGCCTCATCAACCAAAACGTTCCAGTTTTTCTTTATCAGCGTTGTGGAGTGAGTTTCCGTAATCAGTGCTGGACCTGAGAACCGCTGTTTGACCTCAAGCTGGTCGCGATCATACAGGTCTAGGTCCCCTATTCCGTCTAAATGCAGGCGGGAAGATCGTCCAGGATCCCTTTTCCAGGGCGGCAGTCTCAGTTCCCTGGCTTTTGCCGCGAGGTGCAGACGCAGGTTGAGCAGTTCTACTGGTTTGTCGAGACGATGCCCGTAGCGGCGCTCGTGCAATTCGTGGAATTCGATTTCAGCTGTCCCCAAGTCTTGATATGGCGTTGTAATGGCAAACGTCTGTCCCTGGTATCGGAGATCCAGACTATAGTTTGCCTCCGGATTGGCGATACCTTCTTCCATCAGTTCAAATTCACCTTGGGCTTTGAGTGATGCAAAAAGATTCCGAATATCCCCGTCACTTGAGTCACTGACCAACCGCTTGCTGGTTTGGGTAATTTCACGCCCTGGGCTTGTTGCCAGCATACCGAGCGCGGAGAACACACCGCTATTGACAGGAACAATTGCACGGTTCATTTCCAGTGCCTCGGCCAGATCGCAGAAATGCAGGCCACCGGCACCACCAAAGCAGACCAGTGTAAATTCCCGGGGATCAAAGCCACGTTGGATGGAGATAACCCTTAGTGCCTGGGTCATATGTTCATTGGCAATCTCAATGATGCCAGCTGCAAGTTCCTCAACCTGCAGGTCCAGTTGCGTTGCCATGGGGCGCATTGCCTCTATGGCGGCGTTTGTGTCTAGCTGCATGGTGCCGCCAAGGAAATTGTCGGCCCGCAATCTAGCCAGCACCAGGTTAGCATCGGTGACGGTGGGCTGCCTGCCACCCAGACCATAGCAGGCAGGTCCAGGTCTGGCGCCAGCGGAGGCGGGACCCAACTGCAGCAATCCTCCTTCGTCTATATATGCTATCGATCCTCCACCCGCACCTATAGTGTGAATATCTGCCATGGGTATGGCGACGGGCAGTTGAGCAATGTGACTTTCGCTGGTCAGCTTGATAGCACCATCGAGTAGGGCCACATCGGTCGAGGTACCGCCCATATCAAAGGTGATTAACCTGGATTCATTGCTGATTGCCTGCGCTGCCTGTAAACCACCAACTGGACCTGAGAGCAGTAGATTTACGGCTCGCCTCGCTGCCTGATCAGCGGCAATGGTAACGCCCGATGATTGCATGACCGATACCCTGCTCGGCTCTAATGATTGTTTGACAGACAAGAGATACTCATCAATCAGTGGCCCTATCCAGGCATTCAACCAGGTGGTGATACCCCGCTCGTATTCCCGGTATTCGGGTAGCACAAAGGATGATCTGGAAACAAAGTACTCAGGACCGAACAGTGCCTCGATCTCCTTTTCGTGCCTGTCGTTGATAAATGAAAAGAGAAGGTTGATGGCAATTGCCCTGGGTGCTAGTTCTTCAACCCGGCTCTTGAGGTGTGAGAGTTCATTGTCCAAAAAGCCGGAAATCTCAACACCCTTTGCATCAAGGCGAGCTTCAACTTCCAGCAGAAACTTTTCCGGCAGGTCAATTGCAGGTTTTCTGACTTCGAGATTGTATAGCTCTGGACGGGTCTGCCTGCCGATGTAGAGCACATCGCCCAGCCCGCGGTTAGTAATATAGACTGTTGAGACACCGTTGCCTTCAAGGGTCGCGTTAGTTGCTACTGTTGTCCCATGGACTATCCTCAATTCACCAGTAGCAGCAATTTCATCAAGTCCCATTTCCTCCAGGCCAAGGAATATGGCTTCCTGAGGGGCATTGGGTGTTGACAGCACCTTGTGCACAAGAAACTGCTGATCATGCAGGTATACAAAATCAGTAAAGGTACCGCCAGTGTCTATGCCGAGTAGATGATTACTCATGGTTTTCCTTCGTTGCCAGTAAAAGGTATCACGCCCCGAGGGAAAAGGGGGCACTGTTAACTGGTAGAACCGTCAATTGGTGAAACTATTAATCTGCGGACCGAAATGGCTATCATGGACGCACCCGTTTGATATACAAACTTGGACCTGGGGCTAGTAGCAGTGGGGATGAAATGCCAGAGTTACCGGAAGTCGAAACAACTCGCCGTGGAATAGAGCCACATGTTGTCGGCAAAAGGGTTGCTGATGTGGTGGTGAGACAACCTTTGCTGCGCTGGCCTGTTTCAGAGGAGCTAAAGCCTCGTCTCACCGGTAGCAGGGTAGTATCGGTCAGTCGCAGGGCCAAATATCTGTTTCTCGAAACCGGTGGTGGCAAAGTCATGATGCATCTTGGCATGTCGGGAAGCCTTGGGGTTCTTAAGAGATATGTTGCGCATCGGAAGCATGATCACCTGGATATCGTGTTTACTGATGGATCCTTATTGCGATTCCGGGATCCCAGGCGGTTTGGCTGTGTGTTGTGGCTTGAAGGCGATGATCACGCTTTATTGCGAAATCTTGGTCCCGAGCCCTTTTCATCTGACTTTAACGGCCAACATCTGCACGCCCTTTCGCGAAGGAAAAAGGTGGCGGTGAAATCATTCATCATGAATTCGCGGGTTGTGGTTGGCGTAGGCAATATCTACGCAAACGAGGCACTGCATTTGGCTGGTATAAGACCAGGGAGAGCCGCAGGGAGGATCTCCAGGCTTCGCTATGACCACCTGGCAGACACCATCAAGGGGGTTCTATCCCGGGCGATTGAAGCAGGGGGAACAACGCTCCGGGACTATGTGCGGGAGGATGGGGCACCGGGTTACTTTAAGCAGGAGCTGATGGTCTATGGGAGGGGTAAGCAGCCCTGCAGGCATTGTCAGGCGATATTGAGGGAAACCAAACTGGCAGGCAGGAGTACAGTTTTTTGTCCATCATGCCAAAGGTGAATGGGCCAGGGGTAACAAAATGGTTTGTATTCCAATATAAATGGGCATAACCTATTATAATTAGTAACTTATCAACTAAACCTAAACCAATTTTGAGTATTTGGGAATGAAGATGATAAATAGAAGCTTGAAGAACTGGAAGTGTGCCCTGTTTGTTGGACTTTTCTCCTGCCTGCCGATGGTTGCGATAGCTGATTAAGGTGCAGGAAAGCCCATCGGGTCCGAGGATGATGGCAGATTTGCTTGTAGCCAGACCGTTTGGGCTGCTTCTATTGGGACTTGGTTCAACTGTTTATGTTGCTACCTTGCCATTCTCTTTAATGGGCGGGAACGCTAAAGAGGCGGGAAAAAGCTCGTCGTCGGTCCGGCGCAGGAAACCTTTGTTCGCTGCCTTGGCTGTTCACAACCGGGGCGGAAGGAAAAAATTCAGGAATAGCCTGTAGGGCTAGCCGATTTCGCCGTTGCGCATTGCCTCGGCAACAACAGGGTGAACAAATTGGGAGATATCGCCCCCATAAGACGCGATATCTCTGACCAACGTCGATGATATGTAGGAAAATTCTTCCGAAGGCGCTAGGAATATGGTCTCCATTCCTGGCTGTAGCGCCCTGTTCATACTCAGCATCTGAAACTCGAACTCAAAATCAGTCACTGTTCGTATCCCTTTCAGGATAACTTCAGCCCCAACTTCCCGCGCAAAATCAACGGTCAGGTTGTTGAAACCGGCGACTTCCACATTGTCGATGTGTGCCAGAGCAGCTTTAGCCAATTTTACTCGGAGTTCAAGAACGCTGGGCTCCTTGTGAGGGCTGGTAGCTATTCCCAATACAACCCGGTCAAAAATCTTTGCTGCTCTCTGGACCAGGTCAGTGTGCCCATTATGTATTGGGTTGAAGGTGCCGGGGTATAAAACAGTTTTCATCATTTGATTGGGTCAGCAAAAGGCGAGGATAATACATGAACTGTTAGCTAATGGGCAAAGATTTACACAAACAATAGTGAACAGCTCCGGCTCTTTTTTGCCGATGAATTATCCACCCGCCGGGCAACTGCGCTTTTTGGAATTCACTCGATGACTCGATGTAGATCCAGCCACCGGGCTTCGCCAGATTCTTAGCAGAAATATCATTCAGAATCGGTCCCAGATCGCTGCCAGCGAAGGGAGGATCAAGAAATATGAGATCGAACCCCGGGCATTTGGTCTCGGCGAGCCACGGGCCAGCTGGCTGGTTAATGAGCTTGTATTGTTGATCTGGTACCAGAAAATCCTTGAACTGCTTGGATAGATGAGAGATCACTTCTTCCTTTTTATCCAGAAGTACAACCTTGCCAGCACCCCTGGACAGGGCTTCGATACTAAGAATGCCGCTACCGGCGTATAGTTCAAGGCATCTGGCGCCTGGAACATAGCCCTGGAGCCAGTTGAACAATGTTTCCCTGACTCTGCTGGGGGTTGGGCGAACTGCTTCTTCATTTGCAAAAGATACTTTGCGGCCACGCCAGTTTCCTCCGATAATTCGCAGTGTGTGATCTGGCAATTGAGTTTTCACAGTATTTGCGGCTCGCGAAAGTCGTTAGATTGTGTTCAGGTTAAAAATGATTGGTATGGATTAGTTGAATGGCAAGTAATGCAGAAGTTGGTGAGGAAGGCAAGTCTGGGTTCTTTTCAAGAATGCGGGTTGGTCTTAGTAAGACGCGAACTCGTTTCGCCAGTGGAATTGGTCGTGTAGTCCTCGGTGAAAAAATTATCGATGAAGATTTGCTTGAGGAAATTGAGACGACATTATTGACGTCGGATGTTGGGGTAGAAGCAGTAAGCGAGATCATGTCTACTCTAGCCGCGAAAGTTGCGAGAAAAGAGCTGGCAAATGGTGAGGCGCTGTATAAGAGCCTCAAGGAGGAACTCACAGCAATATTGAAAAGCGCTGAGCGAGACTTGCTGGTTGATACGGTGAAAAAGCCGTTTGTGATACTGATGGTTGGCGTCAATGGTGCCGGGAAAACCACGACGATTGGGAAATTGGCCATGATGTTTAGGCAGCAGGGCAAGACTGTCATGTTGGCAGCGGGAGATACGTTTCGGGCGGCGGCTGTGGAGCAGCTTAAGGTCTGGGGTGATCGAAATGATATACCGGTCATCTCCCAGGGCAACGGGGCAGACAGTGCTTCTGTTCTTTATGACGCTGCTGTTGCAGCAGGTTCGCGGCAGATAGACGTGCTGATTGCCGACACCGCCGGGCGGTTACATAGCAAAAAGAATTTGATGGAAGAGCTGATAAAGATAAATCGAGTACTGGGGAGGCTGGATGTCGACGCTCCTCACTCTGTTCTGCTCGTGATTGATGCGGGTACGGGGCAGAATGCAATTGTACAGGCCAGGGAGTTTCAGGCAGCAGTGAATGTGTCCGGACTCGTTTTGACCAAATTAGATGGGACAGCCAAGGGAGGAGTTGTGTTTGCGATTGCCAAGCAATTGGGTTTGCCGATTCACTTTGTTGGCGTCGGTGAGCAGATAGATGACTTAAGACCTTTTGACGCTCAGCAGTTTGTGGAAGCGTTGTTTGATATTGAAGCCCCCTGACAAGGGGTAGGATGGAAAGGTCTGAATAGCTGGATAGGTTACAGATGATTCGATTCGATGAAGTGAGCAAGAGATACCCGGGCGGAAAGGACGCCTTGTCGCGGGTTTCGTTCGAATTGGGTACGGGAGAAATGGCGTTCCTGACAGGACATTCGGGTGCCGGCAAGAGCACCATGATGAAGCTGATCATATTGATGGAACGCCCCAGTCAGGGGCAGGTGTTTCTCGAAGGTACCAACCTGAACAGGGTTTCCAGCAGGCAGGTCCCTGGGGTTCGTAGAAGTGTTGGTGTCGTGTTCCAAAACCACCAGCTACTGTTTGACCGCACAGTTTTTGATAACGTGGCATTGCCTTTGATTATCGCCGGATTCAGTCACCGTGAATTAGGCAGAAGAGTTCGGGCTGCCTTATCCAAGGTTGGGCTCTCAGATAAGGAGAAACAGTATCCCGTTACACTTTCTGGAGGTGAGCAGCAGCGAGTAGGAATAGCACGAGCGGTGGTCAACAAACCACCGGTTCTGCTGGCCGATGAACCTACGGGGAATCTTGATCCAGAACTTTCAAAAGAGATCATGAACCTATTTCACCAGTTCAACCAGGTGGGAGTGACAATCATGATTGCAACCCATGACCTGGAGCTGGTATCAAGGATGAAACGCCGTGAACTTATTTTGGATCACGGTCGTTTAGAGGATAATGCGTGGCAGTGAATACAAAAAGCAGCGGTGCCACTATTGCGGCAACCGACCTCCGGGGTAAAGCACTATCGTGGGTGGGTCACCATCGCCAGGTTTGCATCGAGAGTCTGTCTTCTTTGCTGCAGACCTGGATGTCCAGTCTGATGACCTGGCTCGTTATCGGCATTGCCCTCGCGCTACCCACTATCCTGTACCTTATGCTGGTTAACGTAGGTGAAATCAGTGGGAGCTGGGAGGGGAAGCCCAGAATCAGCCTCTATTTGGTGCATGAAGCAACGGAAGCGGATGCCCTGGATCTGGCCCATCGTCTGCTGGAACGACCAGGCATCGAGTCGACATTGTTTATTAGTTCTGCGGATGCCCTGGCGCAATTCAGATCCCTGTCAGGATTTGGTGACGTGCTGAATACGCTGGATCAAAACCCCTTACCCGGGGTAATTGAGATAAAACCGTCAATCACAGATGTAGGTCAGCTACGATTGCAGGTTGAATCTCTCAGGACCTATGAGCTTGTTGATACTGTCGAATTTGACCTGGAATGGATTGAACGGCTGTTCGCGATGCTGCAGTTTGCGGAACGGCTGGTTGCCACACTTGGATTTGTACTGGCGCTTGGCGTGCTTCTGATCATTGGAAACACGATCCGGCTAGCCATTGAGAATCGGCGTAGTGAAATTGAAATTGTGAAGCTGGTGGGTGGAACCGACAGCTTTGTGCGAAGACCATTTCTGTATCTGGGCTTTTGGTACGGGCTGGGTGGTGCGCTGGTCGCGTGGATTCTGGTGCAGGGGAGCCTTTTGTTCTTGTCCACGCCGGTTGAGACCATTGCCCAGTCGTATAGGGATGATTTCGCCCTTTCCGGACCAGGGATACTGGACAGTACCATCATCCTAATCGTCGGTGCCGGGCTTGGGGTCTCTGGTGCTCTACTTGCGGTCAGCAGGCATTTAAGCGAGGTAGAGCCGGAGTAGGCACTCACTACCCAGCCTCTGAAATTGAAATTAGCACTCATCCTTTATGAGTGCTAAAATCCTCGGCCCGTTTTCTCAAGACCAAGTATGAGCACAAACCTTCAAGCCATCGATGTAATGTCACCTGGTGGAAATCTGGAAGCTTACATTCAGGCTGTAAATTCTATTCCCATGCTGAGTGCCGATCAGGAGCGAGAAGTCGCTAACCGGCTGTATTTTGATGGGGATCTGGACGCCGCGAAGCAGCTGGTCTTTGCACATCTGCGATTTGTGGTCTTCGTCGCAAAATCCTATTCGGGTTACGGGCTTTCCGAGGCTGACCTGATTCAGGAAGGGAATGTTGGTCTGATGAAGGCGGTTAGACGCTTTAACCCGGAATTCAAGGTCAGACTGGTTTCGTTCGCGGTTCACTGGATCAAGGCAGAAATGCATGANTTTATTCTCCGTAACTGGCGAATCGTCAAGGTGGCGACGACTAAATCGCAGCGAAAACTTTTTTTCAACCTGCGCAGCGCAAAACGCAGACTGGGTTGGATGAATTCCCGGGAAGTCAGCCATATTGCACAGGAACTTGGTGTTGATCCCGAGGTTGTACTGCAAATGGAAGGCAGACTCGCATCCCATGATGAGTCCTTCGATGCCAGCGGGGATGATGAAGACGACACACATGCGCCCGCAAGCTATCTAAAGGACAGCCGGGAAGATCCCGCGCTGGTAGTAGAAAAAAGCACTTTGAGTTCAGCCAATCACGAGAAACTTGTAGTGGCCTTTAAGGCATTGGATGCCAGGGCGCGTGAAATAGTTCAGCGGCGGTGGCTGACAGATAAGAAATCAACGTTGCACGAGTTGGCGGATCAGTTCGGTATTTCTGCAGAACGAGTTCGCCAATTGGAAAAAAATGCCCTCAAGAAACTAAGACTCAGTTTCGAAACCTGACCAGCAAAGTCGGTCTGCACCGAGATGACTGTCCAACGAAAACCGATCCGCTCCTTTGTAATCCGAAAGGGGCGCATGTCTGATGGTCAGAGACGTGCCCTGACGCAATTGTGGGACCAGTATGGTCTGGAGTCGTCCGATGGTCTGATCGACCTGCGCGCACAGTTTGATAAAGATCAAGACGTGACGATTGAAATTGGCTTTGGCATGGGAGACTCCCTTGTACAAATGGCTGCGGATGAGCCTGGTAGAAATTTCATCGGCATTGAAGTTCACAGACCTGGGATCGGGCATCTGCTGCGTGAAGCCGATGCCAGAGGGCTGACTAACCTCAAAGTCTACAGCGAAGATTCCATCGAGGTGTTGAAGCACTGTATCCCGGATGCAAGCATCGCTGGCGTGCAGATCTTTTTCCCTGATCCCTGGCCAAAGAAACGTCACCATAAACGCCGCCTGATACAAGGTGATTTCCTTGATCTGATCTTACCAAGGCTGCGCCAGGGCGGCATGCTTCATATCGCAACTGACTGGGAGCCATACGCTCAGTGGATCAGGGAACATCTGGAGCAGCATGCGGGGTATGTTTCGGCCAAGGTACCAGGACGACCAAAAACCAAATATGAATCAAGGGGTCTGGCTCTGGGACATGATGTGACGGATATCGCAGTCCGCAAGGCGTAGAAAGTTTTGAGTCTGGTCAGTCTATAAGCAGCAACAGGTCATCCAGGTAGCGCATGCCAAGATCGGTGGGCAATATGTGCTCATCGCACTCACTGTCCCGCCGCAGTAATTGCCGGTCGAACCCTGCCTGCAGAAATCCGGCCATGTGGTCTCGAGACAGACCGGTTCGGTTTTCAAAAGCGGGCAGCATGAACCCCTCCTTCAGACGAAGGCTATTCATCATGAACTCCAGGAGTAGCGATTCTCGGGAAATTGACGTCTGTTGACGGTTTGAATCCAGCATGTAATCGGCGGGTGAACGGGTCTTCGTTGTGCGTGTAATGATAGTCTCGGCACCCGTCTCGCCGGTATTTTCAGAAATCTTGCCATGAGCACCGGCACCAATTCCCAGATAGTCTCCAAACTGCCAATAGTTTTTATTGTGTTGGCACTGATACGAAGGCTTGCTGAAAGCAGAAATTTCATAGTGATCAAAACCTCCCTGTTTAAGCATGGTGAGACCATGCTCATAAAGCAGCCAGAGTTGATCCTCATCTGGTAGCTTTGGCGGGAATTTGTAAAAGTAAGTATTGGGTTCAATGGTAAGTTGATACCAGGACAGGTGTTCACTTTGTAGGGAAATCGCGATCTCGAGATCCTTCATAGCGGTGGATAAGGTTTGCCCGGGCAAACCGTGCATAAGATCAATATTGATATTGGAAAAACCGGCATTGCGTGCGGCAGCAAATGCCTCGAGTGCGTCATTAGCGGAATGAATTCTGCCCAACTGTTGCAGCAAACTGTCGTGGAAACTCTGAACGCCTATGCTTATGCGGTTGACTCCGGCCCCGTAGTAGCCCTTGTAACTTGCCTGGTCAGTCGTACCAGGGTTGGCTTCCAATGTTATTTCTGCGCTTGCATCGATGGTGAACAGCTCGCTGACCATATCTAGCACCACACCTATGGCGCTTGGGGAAAACAGGCTTGGTGTGCCGCCTCCCATGAAGATGGATTGAAGTTTTGTCGGCCCCGCCAGCGCTTCATGTTCCTTTCGAAGATCAGCCTTTAAGGCCGCGATGTATATCTGCTCAAACTGATCAAGCTCGGACTCAAAGGAGTTGAAATCGCAATAGGGACACTTTTTAACGCACCAGGGAAAGTGAATGTAGAGTCCAAGTGGTAGCTTCTCACTGGTCAAGATTGAGGAGTTTCTGCAACCGGGACAGTGCTATTCCACGGTGACTAATTTGGTTTTTTTCTGCTTCGGAGAGCTGTGCCGCTGACTTTTCAAGAGATGGAATGTAAAACAGTGGGTCGTAACCAAACCCGGACTTTCCCCTGGGATGGGTCAGAATTCTGCCTTCCCATGTACCCTGCGCAACCAGGGGGGTTGGGTCATGTTCATGTTTCATGAAAACGATGACGCATTGGAATCTCGCGTTACGCTCCTCTGCCGGTGTCTGCTCAAGAGCGGCAAGCAACTTTTCATTGTTTTCTTCATCGGTTGCGCCCTCTCCTGCGAATCTGGAGGAGTAAATACCAGGTGATCCCTTCAGGAAGTCCACTTCGAGACCTGAATCATCAGCGATGGCGGGCAAGTCGCACGACATTGCTGCATGTCTGGCCTTTAGGATGGCATTCTCAATAAAAGTTGAGCCGGTTTCTGCTGCCCCCTCTACACCCAATTCACCCTGGAATACGAGATCGAGGGAGGCAGGTAACACAGAAACCAATTCCTGCAATTTGTGTTGGTTGTTACTGGCAAGAACAATACGCATTTGCTTTCGTGCCTCATAAACCCAGGATAAGACCTCCCGGTATACCCAACATCCTGGCAAGAGGTTGAATAACCAGAAAATTGTCGATAAGCGAAATGAATACAAAGACCAGGATGATAGAAAAGTCGATACCCCCCATGGGTGGAAGCAATCTTCTGGCAGGTTTGCAAAGGGGTTCAGTCAATTGGGTAATCAGGCTTAGAGCCGGGTGATTTGAATAGGGCGCGATCCAACTGGTGATCACCATGATCAAGAGTGCAAAGAAGTAGATGTCAAAAATGATCGAAAACATACCAAGGGTGACCCAGGCTACGTATACGGGTAGGAACGGGTATCCGCCCACGATCAACATGACCAGCACTACAGCAATAAATTGTACGATAAACGCAACCGCGAGGGTTGCAAAATCAACTCCACGTATTGTGGGCAGCACTTTTCGCAGCGGTTTGATTGCGGGGTCGGTAATCCTGACGATTCCCTGGCAAAGGGGATTGTAATAATCCACCCTCGATACCTGCATTAAGAAACGCACCATGATCAGAATGAAGTAGATGCCAAAGAAGGTCTGGATTAGATAGACTCCGGCGTTCGATAGATTTTCACTCATACTATGGTCCTGGCTCCAGTTTCTGGATTGCTTCCCGTATTGCAACGGCTGATTATAACCGAGTCAATTCTCGATAGAACCCGGGTAGGCTTGTGTTGATTCACGGTTAGAATTTTGAAAGTTCTTCTGACCTTTTCCTTGCTGCTGAAACAGCGTCGGCAAATATTGTTTCTACACCCCTTTCTTCAAGGATGGCTAGAGCCGCGGCTGTCGTACCGCCCGGTGAGGTCACCTTGTGTCTCAACTCACTGACTGAATCGCTGGCCTGCAAGGCCATTTCAGCAGCGCCCAGGGCGGTGTTTAAAACCAGTTGTTTGCTCGCTTCTGCTGATAACCCCTGCGCTTCGGCGGCCAACTGCAGGATTTCAATGATGTAGAAGAAGTAGGCGGGCCCACTGCCTGAAACCGCTGTAACAGCATCCAGGCTTTTTTCGTCGTCAAACCAGAAGGTCTTGCCGATTGCGGAGAGTATGGAATCCGCTGTTTGTTGTTGTTCCCTGCTGACGGATGCAGGTGCGAAAAGGCCGGTCATTCCCTTTCTTACCATCGATGGTGTATTAGGCATGCAGCGAATCACGGTAGAGTTTTGCAGCCATGTAGAGAGCGAGTTAGTAGTGACACCGGCCGCTATACTGATGACAAGCTTATCGCTGATTGCAGGTGCAAGCATTCGGGCCAGGGATTCCACGACATTAGGTTTTACGCTTATGATGACGACATCGGCATTTGCGGCCCCGTCAAGATTGCTGGTGGTCGTATCTACCCCTCTTGCTTTCAAATCAGCCAGCTGACTTTCCATGGGGTCGGCTGCACAGATATCTCCCGCATCAAACCCATCTTCCATTAGTCCGCCAATGATGGCGTGAGCCATGTTTCCTGCACCCATAAAGGCCAGTTTCGTCATAGTGGTTCCCTCGTTCCTAGTCGTCTGGTGCTACATCTATACATCAGACTCGTTCACCGAAGATCGCGGTTCCGATTCTTATCCATGTGGCACCAGCAGAAATAGCAGCTTCAAGATCGGCGCTCATGCCCATCGAAAGTTCACAAAAATCGGCTAAACGATACTGTTGTTGAATCGTTACTTGAAGCTCTGCCAGCTTTTGGAAATTATCGCGCTGGAGGATGACATCATCAGATTTTTGTGGAATGGCCATTAGTCCGCGCAGGATTAGATGATCAAACTGCAAGGTAGATTCTATCAAGGATGGCAGGACGTGTTCATCTACCCCGCTCTTGCCTGGTTCATTGTTCAGGTTTACCTGTAGCAGGACGTTAAGTGGCGGCGCTGATTCTCCCCTTTGACTATGAAGTCTTCGTGCTATCTTCTCACTCGCCAGGGTATGTACCCAGTCAAAATTCGCGGCAATATCGCGGGTCTTGTTTGATTGGATGGCACCGATGTAGTGCCAGGTTGCCTCTGGAACCTCTGAAATTTTGGCCATTGCATCCTGGAGATAATTTTCGCCGAAATCGGATTGCCCTGCTTCGATTGCCTCCTGCACCATGCCCGATGGCTTCGTTTTGCTGACCGCCAGAAGTTTCACCGAACTCGGTTTCCGGGAAGCCACAAGACAGGCATCATTGATGCGCTTTTGAAGCTTGCCGAGATTGTCTTTAATGCTACCCATGGAAATGAAAGTGTGGTTTATTCCTGTATTCAATACTACTATTAGCTAGTTCCTGTCTGGAACCAGGTGAATGTGGATAAGAACTGGCTAACTCATGTCCGGAAACTATGGATAAGGCTAGCTATGACCTCACAGATTCTGCCTTGCATTGCGTAGGTGATGCGGGTTTGTATCAAAAAAGTGGCTGATTGAACAGGCAATGAACAATGGATATTACGGAACTTTTGGCGTTTAGCGAAAAACAAGGTGCATCTGACCTTCATTTGTCGGCGGGACTGCCGCCGATGATTCGGGTAGACGGTGATATCAGGCGCATTAATTTGCCGGCGCTTGATCACAAGGAAGTCCACTCACTCATTTATGAGATCATGAATGATAAGCAACGTAAAGATTATGAGGAATTCTTTGAATGTGACTTCTCGTTTGAAATACCTGGTGTAGCCAGATTCCGTGTCAACGCCTTCAATCAGAACAGGGGGGCTGGTGGCGTCTTCAGAACAATACCTTCGAGGGTATTGTCCATGGAGGATCTGGGGATGGGGGAGATATTCAGAAGTATCTCAGAGATCCCTCGTGGCATGGTTACCGTGACTGGACCCACTGGGTCTGGTAAGAGCACAACGCTTGCGGCCATGATGGATTATATCAACGACAATCGATACCAGCATATCCTGACGGTTGAAGATCCAATCGAGTTTGTTCATGAAAGCAAGAAGTGTCTGGTTAACCAAAGGGAAGTTCACCGGGATACCCTTGGTTTTAATGAGGCGCTTCGGTCTGCACTTCGTGAGGATCCG
>PBRP01000033.1 GCA_002726655.1 Gammaproteobacteria bacterium | reverse complement strand
GAAAACCCCTTAGAACTGATCACATGAACGCTGGTGAACGGTCACAACGGAATTAGCATCAAAACGGAGTTTTTACACACCCTGGGTACGAAGCGGCGGAAAATGTCGTTCAATAATATCTGACACCCGTGTCCGCAGCTGAGGGGCAAGCGGCGCTACCAGCGCATGGAAATCAAAAAGTAGCTGGAGAAAAATTTAGAAAAAATGGGTGCGAGGATGTCGGGGCGATAAATAGTAAGACGGGACTCCGCGAGAAAAAAGCCGGCGCACCCCACCTAGCTTTCTCTGTGATCACCTTTCATTTGGGTCCCATCTCGTTTCTTGTGACGCTGACACTGTGGTTAATAGGTCGAGTAGTTAATCTGTCTCTATCTCAATGCGGCAGTGATCGCTTGGCCCCCAATCTTCTTCACCATTTCTCGCAGTAACTTGTGTTTTTACGCTCGGGGAGGTGAAAACAAAATCAAGTTGTCTTTCCGCAGTGGCAGGATTCTTTTGGGGTATATGGTATGTCGGTACGCAAAGACTGTCTGCTGGCAGTTCTTCGGGCCAAGGATCCGCTTGTCTCCCGTTTGGTGCTTCGGGCCCAGCAAAAGGAAGACCGATCGCATCAAAGCGGTCGAATATAGTCCTATATCGTTCCTTCCAATATGGGCTTCCATGTTCACCATATCCCTTGAGGGCGTTCCAGTCACCAGCTACGAGTATTCGGTGTTTGCGTTGAGTGTAAACAAGCATTTAAAAATGACCCACCATCGGCACCGAATATTGACCCACCTATGAAGGGTTAAATTCAGTTTCTGTGTTTGATTCTCCAGCTCTCATTTCCGGTTTCAATAATGTCGCAGTGATGAGTCACTCGATCAAGTAACGCAGTTGTCATCTTCTTGTCACCAAAAACAGATGGCCATTCACCAAATGCCAGATTGGTAGTAATGATGACTGACGTCCTTTGATACAGGCTGGATAGCAAGTGAAAGATAAGTTGCCCGCCATTCTTTGAAAATGGCAAATATCCCAATTCATCCAGTACCACCAATTCGGTATACCGAGTCAGACGATCAGCCAATCGTCCTCCTTTGCCATTGAGCTTTTCCTGTTCCAACTGATTCGCTAGATCCACCAGATTGAAGTAACGTGCCCGAGAACCACTACGGATCGCGGCAGAAGCAATGGCTATGGCCAGGTGTGTTTTTCCTGTGCCAGTGCCACCAACAAAGACAATGTTGCGTTGCGCATTGATAAACTCACCTGCATATAGCGACTTGATATGCAGCTCATCAATTGGCGTATTGTTAAACTCGAACTGATCTAAATCCTTGGGTACCGGGAACTTTGCTTGCGTCATCCGATAACGGATGGAACGGGCATCACGTTCAGCAACTTCTGCCTGCAGCAATGTTTCAATTACTGTGGCCGATGTGTGCTTTCGTTTTTGTGCGCTGGCCAGCACCTCATCATAGATCTTAGGCAGACCTCGCGCTTGTGCTCACGGAAAAATCTGCTGCGCTTAGAAGTAGCCTACCAGCAGAAATCGCCAGCGCACTAGCCAACCTAGTACGCTCAATGAACTGCTATTACTCAAATCTAATTGAAGGTCACGATACGCACCCTATCGATATCGAGCGCGCACTGAACGGAGATTTCAGTAATGATCCTGAGCAGCGTAACCTACAGCTAGAAGCCAAAGCCCACATCAAAGTGCAGGAATGGATTGACCAGGGAGGACTTGCTGGCAGAAGCACCCGGTGTGAAGGTCTTCTTGAAACGCACCAGCGATTTTGTGAGCTTCTACCTGAGGAGCTTTTGTGGATAGAAGATCCCAAAACCAAGAAACGAATGAAAGTCATTCCTGGTGCACTTCGAGAGAGCCATGTCAGCGTCGGTAGCCACATTGGCATAAGCCCTGGTGCGCTACCACGTTTTATGAAACGCTTTGAAGAAGCCTATTCCAACATCGGCAAGCTAAATTTCATTTTGTCTACTGCAAGCGCCCATCATCGGTTTTTGTGGATTCACCCATTTCTAGAGGGTAATGGTCGTGTAGCACGGCTTATGTCTTACGCTATGCTGAGAGAAATTTTAAGTACCGGGGGTATCTGGTCGGTTGCAAGAGGTCTCGCCAGAAACGAAAAGCAATACAAACAACTTCTATCAAATTGCGATTCACTTTGCAGAAACGATTTTGATGGCCGTGGAACCTTAAGCGAGGAAGCCTTAATAGAATTCACCAGGTTCTTTCTAGAAATCTGCATCGATCAAGTAGATTTTGTGCAAGGACTAATGCAGCCTCAGCGACTAAGAGACAGAATAATGATCTGGTGTGAGGAAGAGATTAGAGCTGGTACATTGCCGACAAGGTCAGAAAAAGTCCTGAGCATACTAATCTTGCAAGGTGAGATCCCTAGAGGTGATGTTGCAGAACTTCTCGGAACAGGTGAACGTAGTGCACAGCGTGTTACCAAGGCACTAATCGAGAGAGGTATCATCACTTCGCAGAGCACAAGAGCGCCCCTTCACCTTTCCTTTCCGGCGGCTCTCACTTCACGCTGGATGCCGGGGCTGTTTCCAGAAAAGTAGTTCCTTTAATACTCGTGTTAACGATAAACATGATAAGAAAGCTCAACAAAGGCTTGGGGATTCCCGCGGAGGTCCTGATTAAGGAATACAAGGTAGCTTAGTTCTTTGTTGAGCAATTTATCCCAACAACTCATGACCCGATCACTAGATTCCACCATCAGTTCTGCAGACAAGAATCTGGAGGTTCACTTCTGAACCCACTACTATCACACCAACTAGGCTCTCAACCTCTCATTGCTCGGATCGTAAACGGCGTCCATCTCAACATGCGCCAGTCGCGGCCCAGCTGATGTCATTACCTTAAGGGCAGTATCCTGGGTCACCAGTTCAGGTCTGATGTAGGCGAAAGTCAGGCTGTAGCCAACCCGATGGCCGTAGGTGCCGCCTGTAGTGAGGCCGACGAGTTCATCACCCTGGTATATCGCCTCGTTTCCCCAGCACTCGCAGGCGACGTCATCATCGAAGGCGAGGTAGGCAAGTTTGATACTGCCGCCATCTTTCTGCCGTTGCTTTATGCTTTCAACGCCAATGAAATTACGGCTGGTATCAATGAAACGTTCCATGCCTGCTTCAACGCCGCTGATCTCTTCGGTAAATTCATTACCCCAGGCCCGGTACATTTTTTCCATGCGCAGGGAATTGAAGGCATAGCCGCCGAACTCACGCAGGCCGTAATCGCCGCCAACACGTTCGAGTGATTCGTAGATGGATACAAGCTGGTAATTTGGCATGTGTAATTCGTAACCCAATTCGCCAGCGTAGGAAACGCGCATGACTCGCACATGGGCGCTGTCGAGTTTTACCGTCCTGCAACTCAGCCATGGAAACGCTGAGTTGGACAAGTCTTCTATGGTCAGCTGCTGCAGAATATCCCGCGCATTAGGGCCGGTAAGTAACACGCCGCTGTACTGGTCGGTGAGATTACGGATCTGCACGTCATAACCATTGCTGTGTTGTTGCATCCAGTGCATGTCCCGGTGTTCTGACAGAATCGGACCAACCAGGTAGTACAACTCCTGGTGAACGCGGGTGATGGATTGTTCCGTCATGATGCCGCCGTTTTGACCATGAAAAAGAGTCAGTACAATTCTGCCGTCTTTCTTCGGTAACCTGTTGCATGAGAGATTGTCCAGGAACCCACCAGCATCGGGACCGCTGACTTCAAACCTGGATGCTCCTGAAATATCAATGACGCCCGCGTCATCACGAACCGCGAAACATTCCTCCGCGACTGCCTCATGGGTCTGGCTACGCTCCCAGGTCGACGCTTCCTTCTTAACCTTGGCGGTTTTAAACCATAGTGGTTTCTCATAACCCTGCACGGCTCCATATACAGCGCCCTTTTCGGCAAGCTTTGCATACAGGGGACCGGGTCGTCTCGGTCGCCCATGGGGTTTGTTTTCATTGGCGCCAAAGGGTGCGTACATTATCTCGTAGGATTCAATGGCCTTGGTGATGCAATAGTCCCTCGTTGCCCATGAACCAAATCGACGAGAATCCAGCGGCACCATATTCAGCTCAGTTTGGCCGTGAACAATCCATTGCGCTAAAAACTTGCCGATACCTCCCTGGGCGATACCGATACTGGCACCGCAAAGATTCCAGAAGTTGTGTAAACCGGCTTGCGGGCCAACCAGCATATTGTCGTCAGGTGTATGCGTAATCGGACCATTGACGACGGTCTTAACACCGACATCGCGGAATATCGGCATGAGATCCATGCAACGATCAAGGAACGGCATGANTCGATCGAGATCGGCTGCAAAGAGTTCGCGGTCAAATTTCCAGTCCATCCCCTGCAGCGCCCAGGGTTTCGAGCCATAGGTTTCGTAGGGGCCAATCAGCAATCCTTTTCCTTCCTGGCGCAGGTAGGCACTGCATGCCGAATCACGGACAACCGGCAGTTCGAAATCCAACCCAGCAACCTTTGGATGGTCGTCAGTGACCAGATACTGATGCTCAAGATTGACGATGGGCAGTGAAGCTCCCACCATGGCGGCAACTTCGGGCGCAAAACAGCCTCCCGCGTTGACCACATGTTCAGCGGTGACGATTCCCTCTTCTGTGACCACTTCCCATTCGCCGTTGGGGGTTGCGTTTATTTCGACTACCCGATTGAACCGGCTTATCTCGGCCCCCGCTGCACGCGCCAGTTGCGATAAAGGCATTGCGACTGAAGTGGGATCAACGTGACCATCATCGGGCGTACTGACGATAATGCGCGCATTGTCGAAATTGATGAAGGGGTTCCGTTCGCGCGCTTCAGCTTTGCTGATGATGTTGAATTCACAGGGCACGTTCTTGGCCCGGCTGGCAAGGTTACGAAACCACTCTTCCTCGAGCTTACTGTAGCCGATTCGGAGACTACCCGTTTGGTGAAAGGTTGAAGGCTCACCGGTTTCCTTCGGCAGGATTTCGTTGTACAACCTGATCGAGTATTCATGGATCTTGGCAACGGTCATGTTGCCGATGAAATTTGAACAAAGACCTGCCGCATGCCAGGTTGAACCACTGGTCAACTCTCCCTTTTCGATCAGCAGCAGATCGGTCCAGCCTTCCCTGGTGAGGTGATACAGGAGGCTGATGCCGAGGGAGCCACCGCCGATAATTACAACCCGTGCATGATTCTTCATGGCAGAACATTCATATCGATAACACCTTGTTCCATGACCCCGAATCTCTATGTATCGGAATATTGGAGACGAGAATATGGTCTTTGTACGCTATGGTCAATTTGGCCGGTGCTGGCATGCCAGCATCCGGTCTAAGCAGGGAAATTGAGAATTGGGTTGAGAAAATGCTTTTTTACCCTGGCACCCTACTCCAACCCCGTTACTCTGATGTACCCTACCCAATATTTCGTCTGAGATGTGTGGATATGCTAAAGAAAATTCTGCTCGGCATGCTGGCACTAATAGTTATCGGCCTGGTGGTGACCTGGTTCACCCTAGGCCAGCCGTTGTATGACACCCACCAAGTGACATCACCCTCTACCGCGCCAGAGGCTTATGCCCGGCAGGATGACAGCAAAGTTAATATCCCGGCTCAGCAGCCACAGGAGCAGCACCCGTTTGATCCCCTGAAAAAAGTCTATTGGGGGGATACACATGTGCATACCAGCGCCAGTTTCGATGCAACCTTGTTCGGCACGACCCTGACCGTTGAAGATGCTTACCGCTTTGCCAAGGGTGAATCCATGCGCAGCCCGGGCGGTGAACTGATGCAGTTGTCGCGCCCGCTTGATTTCGTTGCCATTACGGACCATGCCGAAAGTTTTGGAACACTGACGAGATGCGGCGAAGCAAATCTGACAATACTCGAAAAGGTACACTGCTGGGTTTTCATGAACCCCAATGTGGCGATCTTTCGTCTAATCCGCGGGAGCGCACTGGGCGAAGGAAAAGATGCAGCGACTGTGGGTTTGCCCGGTGTGTATCAGAACACCACACGAACACACCCGACGCAGGCTGACCTGCCCATTTGCTCCCGCGGTAAAGGCGGTCCAGCGAGGTGTTACCGTGACAGCGAATCAGAGTGGGCGCGCTACATCGACCTTGCCGACAGGTACAACGAGCCTGGTGTCCTCACGACCTTTGCAGCCTATGAGTATTCACCTGTGCTGCCTGATGCGGGCAAGCATCACCGCAATGTCATCTTTAACGGCGGTGACCTGCCTGGCCATGCAATCTCCTACCTTGATGTAGGCAGTGCGATTGATCTGTGGCGCGGGCTGGAAGCGACCTGCACCGGCAGTTGTGATTTCCTCACCATCCCCCACAACATGAATAAGGGGTGGGGTTTATTCTACAGTCGCCACACCTGGGACGGCAAAACCTACCAGCCTGAAGACTGGCGTTTGCGCCTGCGACGGGAGCCGCTGGCAGAAATGTACCAGGTCAAGGGCGCATCAGAATGCGCGCTGGGAGTCGGGGCAACTGACGAGGAATGCGCGTTCAGCCAGGTTTTTGAACCCTGCGAAACGGGCCAGGTCACTGGTTGTGCATTCGAAACAGGGTTTGTTCGTCAGGGTCTCAGGATCGGTCTGCAGATGGACCAGGAGCTTGGTTTCAATCCTTTCACCTTTGGCCTGATCGGCTCAACGGATACCCATAATGCCAACCCCGGCGATACGGAGGAATGGGATTTCGTCGGTAAGGCCGGTGCTGTTACGTCACCCGCAATACGACGCTTCAGACAGAATGAAGACAAGCGGCCCTTTAAGTCAACGCTGACGTTTCATACGGCCGGTGGTCTTGCAGCTGTGTGGGCTGAAGAAAATACCCGCGATGCAATCTTTGCTGGGATGAAAAGACGTGAAGCCTACGCGACTTCAGGGCCGCGCATTACCTTGCGCTTCTTTGCAGGCTGGGGATTCGATGAGCAGATTGTGGACGATGGCGAGCCGATTGCGACAGCAACAGCAGGCGGCGTGCCAATGGGTGGTGTGCTGTACCCGGAAAACGGTCAGGCCGAGAGCCCGACCTTTTTCACCTGGGCGGCAGCAGATGTGATGAGCGCACCTCTTCAGCGTGTTCAGATAATCAAAGGCTGGATTGACGCAGAGGGCAATACACATGAGTCTGTCCGGGATATCGTCTGCGCCGATGGGCTGGAAGTCGACCCCACGACGAACCGATGTCCGGACAATGGTGCATCGGTTGACGTCAGCAATTGCCAGACACTGGGCCAGACAGGCGCGAGGCAGCTTATGTCAGCCTGGAAGGACCCGGAATACGATGCCAGCCAGGGTGCCTTCTACTATGTCAGGGCAATTCAGAACCCCACCTGCAGATGGTCCACCTATGACGCCATCCGGCTGGGGATTGAACCCGACGCTCGTGTACCTGCAACCATCCGCGAGCGGGCATGGTCGTCTCCAATCTGGATTGATCCGTAACAAGGGATCAGGCGATAAAACTGACCTGCCCTTCTACTCTGATTGCCGATCCCTATGTGACCAGTTTCCTTGGGTCAAAGGTGATGTATTTCTTGACCGTTAAGGGCCCTACCATCCGGCCTTCTGTATCCATGTGCTGAAGAAAAGCCTCCCTGCCGGGCGCATTTGTTCCATTACGATCAAACAGTTTATTCAGAAAACGTGTTCGTAATTCCGCGTCATATGTCAGCTCAATGGTGCCGACGATTGTTACTGAACCTAGCTCCTGGTCGCCGAATACGACCGAAGTGCGTGGATCACGTTTCCATGCCCTGGTTTTGGAACGATTGCCGGTCGTCGTCAGCCAGACCTGGTCATCCATTACCACATGGCTCACCCAGACGCCCATGGACTGACCGTTCTTGGCATTCCAGGTCACGGTACAACCGAATGCCCTGTCAATCACCTGGTGAATTGTTTCTTCATCCATTCGAAAGGGAGAAAGATCCTCCCAGGCTGCATCTTTTAAATCATCACTCACTTAAACTCTCCTCTGGTTAAATCGTTATAGGTGCAGTCGCGGGATTTGTTCTCGCGCAAAAAATTAACCCTTCGACCGGCATGGCGTTCAGTAGAATAAAACACGTTTTCGTGCCTCCGGCAATCTCTGGTCCAGATAAACTTCCTGCTAATTCCTCGATCAGGTGACTTTCCTGCAAATAAAACCGACTAGAGCCAGTGAGCCTGTATCCTTTTGTCACTACCGAAGTCCTGGACAGTAAATGGCCGTCGCTGCCAAAAATTGCCAATTTCCCGACGTTTTGAGAACAAAAACCCGTCACCACGAATATCTCTTTGTCCGCCAGATCACCTAGAGGTCCTGAAACATGTGGCCTCCGCCAATTGCAAGCATAAATTCCAATATTGGCACGTAATCTGCAGCTTCTATTTCACAGCAACAATCATAGAAACAAATTAACAACCTGGTTCACTTCATGGAGACCCGAGCCAGTATTTAGAAGCAGGAAAACGCGAAATGAACTTTACAGACGAAGCAGAAAATTCATCTTTTGAATCCAATGTACACGCCCTGGCCCCGGACGATTTACAGATTCAAAACGAGGAGTATCTTGGCACTGGTGGTCGAAGCCAGGAAAACAGGCACGCTCAATTCGTCCCCGCATTCAAGGACCGTGATACCAATATCGTCTATTCCTCGAAATTTGGGGATGGTCGAACCGCACCTTTTCACTGCATTGATGGATTGCCTGAAGATGCATTCACCGACGATGAAGTCCCCTCACTGAAAACCAATGTGATTGTTGGTTTTATTCGTGAAGGCAAATTTTTTACTAGGGATGAAGCTGCTGCCTGGATGAACAACGCGAGCTAGTTGTACCCACCCCCCTCAGGTTCCGGCTCCACAATGAGCTCGACGCGGACCGGAACCTGTTTTTTTTCGGAAGACTCACACCAATCAAAGTGACGTACCCGGCAGAGATGACAACAGAGATCTCTCCGGTTCCCTCGACTTGGCTCGGGATAGGCGGGATTACGTTCAACCAGCCACTGTTGTAGGCACTATTAATACAATGACGAGGACCGGGCGCTGTATGAAAATGTCTGTGAATTTCATATCTACAGGTTCACCGATTCGTCTATCACAACCTTGACGCCGCGGTAGAGCTTGTTCTGACCAACACTGACAACCCGTTCGCCTGCCGCAAGACCTGATAGTACCGCCACGCGTCCATCGCGGGCTGAACCGACCTTAACCACCCTGGCGACAGCCGTCAGCCCGCCATCCTCAGCATCCTCAATCACATACACGGTATTACCTTGAAGGGCGTAGGTCATCGCTGTTTCGGGGACGGTCACGACTTCCTGCAACAGTCCCAGATCGACCTCAAGCGTTGCAAACATACCCGGTAGAAGCCCTTCCGACTCCGCCAGTTTTGCGCGCAGGAGCACGTTGCGCGTATTGGGGTCAACGCGAGCATCCACCGCTGTCAGCACCGCCTTAAACTCCCTGTCAGGAAATGCATCAACCTTAACCATGACAGCAAGGCCGGCCTTCAGTTGCGGCACGTGACGCGCAGGTACCGTGAAATCTATTTCCAGTTCACTGTGATCCTGCAAGGTCGCTATGATTGTTCCTGGGGACAAATAGTCACCCACGTCGACTCGAAGGATACCAGCCACCCCGGCAAACGGCGCCTCGATACGCTTGTTGGCTAATCTTGCCTGAGTTTCAGCAAGTTGCGCCCTGGCGCTCTCAAGATTTGCGCGCGATTGGTCAAATTGGGACTGAGGAATGGACTTTTGCACGATGAGCTTTTTGTCACGCCTAAATAGAACGTCTGCCAGTTTAAGGCTGGCTGTCTGGTTCGCGCGACTCGCTCGCTCCACCTCATCGTTCAATACCAGCAACAGCTGACCCTTTGAGACCTTATTACCTGACTCAAAGCTGATGGAAGTAATTTCACCACTGGTTTCGGAAGTGAGGTCAACACCCCGTACAGCCTGAATTGTGCCGACCGCGTTCAAGAACTGCGCCCAACCAGTAGACTTTGACGAAGAGACAGCAATGACAACCGGCGGCGGCGTGAAATCCATCGCAGCGAAAGACGTGAAGCGCTGATACAGGTAACCACCGATAGACCCGAAGATTACCAGCAGTAATACGCCAACAATTAAATATGCTTTCAAATGGTCCTCAATTCAGCGCTGAGCAATCAGAGGTGCAATTAAACCACGTTTTTTGAAACGATTTGCAGGAGTCATTTAAGACCCGGGCAAGCAACACCCTGTCTTGGCATTCCCAGCTCTTGCGCTGGGCTACTGGACTTTATTGCTGGAGCTATCGTGATTTGATTTCAGATCACCAGACTTTGGCTGTTACTCGCCTGCTTTGAATTTCTCGGCTGCCCGCAAACGCTTAGCCTGGTATTTCATCGTCATCTCGTCGATTTTGTAGGCACGATTCTCGGCAGGAATAAACATCAAAATACCGAAGCTAAAGGAAAACAGCATCACACCGGTGAGCACCCAGACTAAACGCCTGGATGCTTTATCCAACTTCTGTGTTGGCTCTTCACTCACTGTTCGCTGGCCTCTTATGGTAGGCGTAAGGTGTCCAGCCTTCTGGCACTTCAACCGGGAAACTCTCAAAGTTCTGCGGTGGTGGCGGGGAAGGTATGGTCCACTCAAGTGACTGAGAACCCCATGGGTTTCTTGGCGCAACGGGTCCGCTCAATCCCTTGATCCAGGCAACAAACGTCAATATCACGCCAAGCGCAAGGATTACTGCCCCAACACTGGAAATCTGGTTTAGCAATTCCCATTCATTGATGTCCGGGTAGTCAACGTATCGTCTCGGCATGCCATCAATACCAACCATCATCATGGCAAAATACAGCACGTTTGAGCCGATCAGCACCAGCCAGAAGCTGAGCTTACCTATTGATTCCGGGTACATTCTGCCGGTGACCTTGGGATACCAGTAGTAGACGCCGCTGAAGGCACCAAGGGTCATGGCCATACCAAGTACATAGTGAAAGTGACCAACCACAAACGCCGAGTCATGCACATTAACATCAAAAGCCGGCAGTGCCAGTGGAATGCCAGTCAGGCCGCCAATCAGGAACATGAAGATACCACCAAGGGTGAACAGCATTGGAGTTGGGAAGCGTATCGCTCCCTTGTGCAATGTTGCGACCCAGTTGAATATCTTGACGCCGGTCGGCACGGCGATCAGTACAGTGGTAAATGACATGAACATGCGCACCCAGTGAGGCATACCGGAAGTAAACATATGGTGTGCCCAGACCATGAAACCCAGCAACGCGATAGCCCAGATAGCCCATATCATGGCCNCCCGACCAAAGATCGGTTTCTGCGAAAAGGTAGAAAGCACTTCGGAAAAGACTCCAAAGGCCGGCAAGATCATGACGTACACCGCCGGATGCGAATAGAACCAGAACAGATGCTGGTACAGAACCGGGTCACCACCAGCTGCCGGGTTAAAAAAGCCGGTACCGATGTACTTGTCCAGAAACAGCATGACCACCGCACCAACGAATGCCGGCACGCCGACAAGCTGTACAACGATTGACGACATCAGACCGTGAATCATGAGGTTGGTGTTACCCAGGGTGATACCTTTGGCACGCATCCTCAGCACAGTGGTGATGAAATTGACCCCGCCACCCAGCGTGGAACCAGCGATCAGCAGCACGATCAATACATAGAGCCCAGTGGGTCCAGCATTATAGTGCAGTGAAAAGGGTGGATAGCCGGTCCACATCATCTTGATATGCTGGCTGGGTATCAGTGTGATCAGTACCAGCACACTGGCAGAAAAGAAGAACCAGTAAGACAACTGATTCAGTCGCGGAAAGGCTACATCCCTCGCCCCGATCAGGATGGGAATCAGGAAATTGGAGAATGCTCCCCAGAAGGCGATCGCCCACCATAACAGCATGACCGCACCATGCCCTGTCAGCAGATAGTTATACTGATCGGGCGTAACGTATTGAATACCCGGCTGGCTTAACTCCAGACGGATGACCATACCCATGATGCCTGCCACAGAAAAGAACAGCAGCGATGTCATCGCGTAGAGAATTGCGATCTTCTTGTGATCGGTTGTGAATAACCACTCTCTAAAACTGGCCCTGAAATAGGGGGTAGCAACTACCTCTTGCATCGGTTGATCTCCTAGAATC
>PBRP01000032.1 GCA_002726655.1 Gammaproteobacteria bacterium | reverse complement strand
TCATTTGAGACTCCTTTGCTTCGGTTTAAATTAGCAGAAGTGTCTCTTAGCAAACAGGGCTAGGTGGTACCATATGGGCTGACGTCACACAATGCAGCGATTGAAGCGCGTGAAATGCTTGAACAATATCTTGTTTCTGATCCTGAATCTGTTTCAACGGTCGTTGCGTTGTTCAGGCTTTACCTACAGATGGATGATCTTGATATGGCAGAACAGTTGCTTGTGGGCAGCTCACGATTGCCATCCTTGACGATTCTTGAAATGAAGGCTCAAATAAAAGTCCACCAGGGCGATCTCCTCGGCGCAGTCAAGATGCTTGAGAGCGTTACGCCAGACTACGACGAAACGACATACCATGCGCTTCTTGCTGGCCTCTATCAAAAAATGGGACGGTTCGAAGAAGCGGCGAGACATTATCGATATCTCCTGAATAGTGAACCGGGGCAGGGTGTTTTCTGGCTGGGGTTGGCGGTATCGCTGGATTCATTAAACAGCGATAAAGAAGCTCTCTCAGCTTTCCAGCGGACGAGGGACACGGGCCACTACGAT
Source organism: Gammaproteobacteria bacterium (assembly GCA_002726655.1). GTDB lineage: Bacteria > Pseudomonadota > Gammaproteobacteria > Pseudomonadales > Azotimanducaceae. The sequence continues at coordinate 34,793 of PBRP01000032.1, read as the reverse complement.
GGCGATGTGCAACACTACGTCGAAGAACGTATCCGTGTGCTTTCACAAAGATGAGTATGATGTCAGGCTGAAAAAAATGTTGGTGCTACTCTTGGATTCTCTTTGTATTGCTGTTTTTTCATACCAATGCCTGCTGGCTTTAAAGAAAGCAGCCGGCGAGTAAAGGTTCCTATTCATCCAGGTAGATAACCTCAGACAGGGTTGAAGCTCCTTCGATTTCTATCTTCCTAATGGGAATTCCTGCACTGCTGAGTTTCAATTCAACCTCATTCAGGTCAACCTCGAATGCAGGGGAGGGGGTTACGTGGATTTCGTAGCCTCCTGATGCCTTGTATTCGGTGTGAAAATGACCGCAGAATACATATCCGATATTGCTTCTTACAAGGACATCATCGACTTCCGGCAGGTTCTCTAATGGATAAATTGTGTCCATAAACCCGTCAGATATTTTTCTTGTCGGATAATGTGTGAAAAGGACTGATTGGCTACGGACAGATTCGCTTGACAGATAATCAAGCTGCTCTGGAGGAAACCTTCCTGATCCCGTATTGGTAAAAATCACGTCAATGCCATCAAGGCGCATGGTGTGGAAGAAATGGGGGCTTACACAGAATTCAGGGCCAAATATCTCATAGAGGTTGCCATCATCATCATGATTCCCGGGGATCAGATAGGTTTTTTGACCTTTCGGGAATTGTTCCTTCATCCACTGATAAATTTCTTTACTGCCGTCTTCGTCAGGCAGGTCTCCAGTGATCACGAGCAGATCTGCGGGGTTCTGGCAGACGTAATTCATTACTGCCAGAAAATTTTCCCTGGTTGAATTTTTGTTGTCGAGTGCAACATGTGTATCTGTTATCTGATAGATGAGCGTCATGGTGTTACTGCCTTTTGTAAACGCCAGTGGGTCGCCGCAGATTGTAAAAGCGCAATATTTGTCTCACTCATCGTTTATTAAGCTGAGTCGAGCAAAGCACGTAGCTTGCCGGTATTGATTTCCCCCCCCCTGATCAGCGACCAGAAGATCTCAATCATGGCATAAACCCGCTGGAAATAGTCAACCCGCTGGGGAAGTTCTGCTTCGTGACGGGCGTAGCTATTTAGGAGATCTGAAAACTGCTTCTGGGTCAACTCATGGGTGTAGGTAAAAACTGCCAGGTCATAGGCGGGATCTGATTGTCTAGCATATTCCCAGTCAATGGCGACGATTCCGCTATTCGTTTTGATCATGTTAGACAGGGTAAGATCCTGGTGGCATAAAACACGTGTTGTTATCTTTGGTTTTGGCATCGCCATGACCCTGGAATAGCAATCTGCAACATCCCTGTCTGGTGTAATTTGCATATCGCGGACCTGGAACTGATAAGCCTCAAGGTGGGTCAGCAAGTCTATTGGTGGAACAGATACGTTCAATGAATGGATGTCAGCAAATAGAGAGCCTATTTCTGCGAGGTCCATTAGTGTCGGCATATCGCCAGGGCAATATTTACTAACGAGAAAATTCTGGTTGCTGAACACCATAGGGGGAGAAATTCCTGCCCTATGCGCACTTGCTAGCGCCGCCAGTTCGTTACTTCGGCTGATTCCACCATCAGTTACATCACTGTTTAGTCTGACCACCCACTGTCCAGGCCCATCTGTCACCAGAAAGGACAGGTTTGTAATACCGCCCAGTTGTTGCTTAGGGGTTGGCCTCCCTATGGGTGAGGGAGTCCAATCTTCCCAGGTACTGGTGGCCTCGTTCAGCTGTTCTTTGGTATCTGGCGATAGCTCATCTTGCATGAGGTCCAGCCAGGGAAGATGGTGATTCTGACGGGCTGTTCATATAGGTCGACTTTAGAAACCCATTTCCAGGGATACACCTACAATGCGCGGCTCGCCAAACTGAAAGTAGGACTCCGTTATGTAGTTCTTCCTTGGGTCATTACCAAAGCTGCCAAAGGCGCGCGTTGTGTAATCCTTGTCAGAAAGGTTCCTTCCCCAGATATTTATTTTCCAGCGTTCAGATTCATAGCCAATGATGGCATTCAGCAGGGCGTACTTGTCACTCTTAACGGCATGTCGATCTGAGAAGAAGTATTCATCTTTACCATCGACAGAAATTCCCATGTGCCAGTTGCTTTTCCTATACTCCAGTGCCAGGTTGTAAGTATAGGAAGGGGCGTGAGCCTGCTCCCTTCCAGACAGGTCCTCGCCGAACTCGTTGATGAATTCATCGAACTCAGCATTCAGTAAACCTAAGCTGGCAATCACCTTGAAGTTGTCAGTTGCGTACCAGTTGGTTTCAACTTCAAGTCCCCTGTTGGTACCTTCAGCGGCATTGCCCAGGAAGTCAACGAACTCTGAAGTACCATCGGGGCGGGCGATAACCAGGGAGCTTTTGACCTGCTGGTCACGCCTGTCATCATAAAAAACAGAAGCTCTGAACTGCAGTCGATTATTCAGGAGCCTGGATTTAATGCCCACCTCATACTCAATCAGATATTCCTCATCAAACTCAGGTTTGATCTCATCCAACCCTGTTTTATCGGTATTGAACCCTCCTGCCTTATAACCTCGTGCAACACTGCCATAAATCATGGTGCGGTCACTTGCAAAAAACTTAAGGGCGATGCGGCCTCCCCATAGATCCTCATCCGGGCTGAAGGCAATACCATTCGAATTATCATATTCGGTCTTGCGCTTTTCATATCGCATACCATTAGATAGAACCAGTTTGTCGGTGAGCGACGAATCCAATTGAAAAAATACGGCATAAGTATCGAAGTCGTAGTTGCTGGTGAAATCATCGGACAAATAGGTGTATTGCCTGACAAGATTTTCTTTACTGCGCAACGAATAGATGCCGATGATCCAGTCTGTTGATTCATCCAGCAGGCGGCTAGATTCGTTTGAAATCAACCTGAATTCAGCGCTGCTGGTTTTTCTGTTGCGAATATAGTCGTCTGTGGAGGTGTATCCCCATGGATGAAAACCTGTATAGGTCCAGTCTTCATCGTAGCCATACGCCATGTCAGAGTCGGCGAAGTTCACGATTGTTACCAGGTCAAAATGAGTGAGAGCCAATGTGCTATCGATTCCGAAACTGCTCGAATCCTGTCGGTCGTGACCCGGCTCATCGGAAATGGTGTTGCGGTTATTGTCCAACGTGAAAGCATCGTATCCGTTGTCCATGTCAACATCCGCGACACTGATCGTGAGGTCCCAGGTATCGCTGGCTTGAATATGTAGCTTACCGCGAATTGTTAATTCATCACGTTGGTTGGTGTCATCGATACCAAGAAAGTGATTGTCGTAATATCCATCTGACTGGTGTTCCTCTGCCACCAGGCGGTAATGAACCCGCTCGCTAATGGGGCCGGTTAACATAGCGCCTAAGGTCCTTGTCGCATAGTCAGCGACGGAAACCTTGAGATTGCCGGCGAAGGTGTCCAGTGGATCATTGGTCTTGATGTTGATAATTCCCGCCAGGGCATTAGCACCGTATCTTGTTCCCTGGGGGCCGCGGAGCACTTCTACCTGCTGCACATCCATCATGGTCGCAACAGAGCCTGCGCCACTGAAGTCCACATTGTCGATTAACAAGCCTACCGAAGAGTTGAGGGGTGCTGCGAACTGGCTACGCTCGCCAATACCCCTGATCTGGAAAAAACGTGCACGGTTCGACCCGCTGGCATAGTTCACATTAGGTAGTGTATGAATGAGGTCATCAAAATGTTGAGCTGAACGGGAGCGGACAATCTCCTCGCTGATGACGCTTATGCTTGAGGCGACATCCATTTCGTTTGCATTACGAAAGTCTGCAGTGACGACAATTTCAGGCAATACCTCAATAGAGTATGCGGTGCTGCAGGCGAACAGCAGCAAGCAGGTAAAATAGATCTTAACCATGAGTCTCTCCACTTTTAGTAAGAGACCCGGCAATGACTGGACGTGGTTGTTAGATGTGGAGGCACCCTTTTCCTACGCCGGTATTATCCGGATCAGGTTCTAGGGTTGACTGACTACGCAGAATCTCAGGTCTTTACAGACCACCCCTAAGGAACGATACGATTATATGAAATTTCTCTATCGGTAGATAGCTCTGACAGGAAGTTCTTGGATATAGTGCTTGTAAATAGCCCTACTTCTTTGCCCTGATGGTTTTGACCACATCAAGAAAGAGGTTGTTAACCTCCAGTACTTCAAAGCCTGCGGCCTTGACGTTTGCTACCGTGGTTCGGTTCATCTCCGGTCCGATCTTCCGGGAGAGTTGTGTCATCAGGGTCATCATGATTTTAAACGGGTAGTAACGACTGCCTGTATGTTCAAACATAAACAGTTCACCGNCGGGTTTTAGTACTCGCCGGAGTGCCTTTAGTCCTTCTACGGGTCTGGGAACGGAACAAAAAGTACATGAGGTAAAAACCTGATCAAAGGTATCATCTTCAAAATCGATATCGTGCACATCCATCGCGTGAGCAGTTATTGTACCCTCGTAGTTGTCTATGCGGGGTTGGGCAACCTCAAGCATCTTAGGGCTGATATCAATAGCGGTAATCTCCTTACCCGTGGGGAAAGTAGCAATATCGAGTCCGGTACCCAATGCCAGGAAAAGTATCTTGCCATCCATGTGGCCGAACAGTTCCTTTTTGAAAGGTGCCCACCTTTCTTCCGCCCCCTTTCCTGCCATTAGGTCAAAATTTGGTGCAGCCCTGTCCCATTTCGCCTGCGTTGTTAAGTCAGCCATTATTTATCTCCAGGGTGCGGGTTCAGTCCCGCGGACAGCGTTGTTGAAAATCCAGATCATCACAATGGATACAAATCCACTGGCGGCACCAATATGAAGGCAACTCCAGGCACCCAGAGGCTCCATTGTTAAGTACATGCCAGCCACCATGCCACTGAGCATTCCGGTCAGCATCAGCGGAACCATGACTTCCATGGCGCCGAACAGGACTGAAAACGGCAGCCATAGCAGGGTGGCAATGATCATACCGACTATCATCATCAGGATCATTGCAATCATCATATTCCAACCCGTATCAATCAACAGCCAACTGAACCAGCCAATCAGTGCGCCTACAACCAGGTTTGCCAGCAGGTCCCCCATTACAAAGTAGAGTCTGTGATCCATAGTTACCTCCTAGATATTGGTGTCATATTAACGCCGCCGCAACAATATTGCGCTATGTCAGGTCTTAGCCCGGCAGCTTAACCCTATATGTATTTTCATGCTCTGCTTTAGTCGATCATGAAATAGTCTGATAACCCTGGTCGGGAGTTTTTCCCGGCAAGCCTATCTATTGAATCGATCTCTTCCGCCACAGATAGTAAACCGCTGGTAAAACGAGCAGGGTGAGTATTACGGCGCTCAGCATGCCGCCGACCATCGGTGCCGCTATGCGGCTCATCACTTCCGAGCCCGTTCCGGTTCCCAGCAGTATGGGTAACAGGCCGGCGATAATAGCCGCGGCTGTCATCATGATTGGGCGTATGCGCATCCCGGCGCCACTGAGTACTGCGTCAGTCAGCATTTGCAGGGAAGGTGCTATCTCTTTCAATCTGCAATCTTCCTGCATGCGGCTATAGGTCTGATTGAGATAGACCAGCATGATAGTGCCTATCTCTACAGCGACACCTGCCAGTGCAATAAATCCCACGCCCACGGCGATAGAAAAATTGTAGCCCTGCAGGTACATCAACCAGATACTGCCGACCATCGCCAGAGGCAAAGTCCCCATGATTATTGCGACCTCCACGAAGTTACGAAAATTCATGAACAGCAGCACCAGGATTATTGCCAGTGTCAAGGGCACAACGTAGGTCAGCTTTTCTTTGGCACGCAGCATGTATTCATACTGCCCAGCCCAACTGATTGAATAGCCGACTGGCAAATCGAGTTGGTCTCTCACGACTTTTTGTGCAGCGACCACATAACTGCCAACGTCGATCCCTTCGATATCAATGTAAGACCAACCATTTAGCCGTGCATTCTCACTTTTGATTCCGGGAGGTCCATCTTCAATGTAGATGCGGGCAACATCAGCGAGGGATATACGCTGGCCACTGGATGTCACGATGGGTAGCAGGGATAGCTGTTCTGGTGAATCCCGGTAGTCTTGCGGATAGCGAAGGTTCACGGGATATCGCTCCAGTCCTTCAACAGTTTTTGTTACATTCATGCCGCCGATAGCGGTTGCAACAACTTGCTGAACGTCAGCGATATTGAGGCCGTAGCGAGCGGCCTTCTCGCGCTGAATATCGACCTTTATGTACCGCCCACCAGCAACCCGTTCGGAATATACGGAGGCCGTTCCCGGGACATCTTTCAGAATCGCTTCAAGCTGTTGTCCGATCTGCTGGATCTCGGATAATTCAGGACCGGCGATTTTGATTCCCACCGGGGTCTTGATTCCCGTGGCCAACATGTCAATCCGTGTCTTGATTGGCATGACCCAGGCGTTGGTGACGCCGGGTAACTTCACCAGAGCGTCAAGCTCTTTCTTCAGGGTTTCAGTGGTGACTCCTTCACGCCATGTTTCTTTTGGGTTTAATTGAATAAAGGTTTCAATCATGGTGAGTGGCGCAGGATCTGTTGCGGTTTCAGCTCTTCCTACTTTACCCAGCACCGTTTTTACTTCGGGAACCGTACGAATTAGTTTGTCTGTCTGTTGCAGCAGTTCTCGAGCCTTGCCGATAGAAATACCGGGGTAGGTCGTTGGCATATACATGAGATCTCCCTCATCCAGAGGCGGGATAAATTCACTGCCAATTTTGTCGATGGGCCAAAGGCCAACTGCCAGCACTAGCAAAGCAATGGACAAGGTGAGTTTCGGGAACTTCAATACGGTTTTTAGCACTGGCAAGTAGACAGCTGTTAGGAACCGATTAATCGGGTTCCTGTGCTCCGGTAATATTCGGCCGCGAATAAAGTAGCCCATGAGCACTGGCACCAGCGTAATCGCGAGAACTGCAGATGCTGCCATGGCATAGGTTTTTGTAAATGCCAGAGGCGAAAACATTCGCCCTTCCTGCGCTTCCAGGGTAAAGACGGGCACAAAACTAACAGTAATAATCAGCAGGCTAAAAAATAGTGCAGGACCTACTTCGCTCGCCGAATCGGCGACTATCGGCCAGCGATTTTCACTAGATACGACTTTGTCCTCCAGGTGTTTGTGCATATTTTCGATCATCACTATGGCACCATCAATCATCGCGCCAATAGCGATAGCGATCCCGCCTAGAGACATAATGTTGGCGTTCAGCCCCTGCATGTACATTATTATAAAGGCGGCGAGGATACCGATGGGTAAACTAACAATGGCAACCAGCGACGAGCGCACATGGGCCAGAAAGAGCATACAGACGAGCGCAACAACGCCGAATTCCTCGAGCAGCTTTTCGGCCAGGTTTTTTACGGCTCGCTCTATTAATCCACTGCGATCATAAACGGTTACTATTTCAACACCTTCAGGCAAGCCCTGCTTAAGTTGTTCTAATTTCGCTTTGACCCCGTCTATGGTCTTCTGGGCATTTTCGCCGAATCGCATTACGATAATGCCGCCGACTGTTTCACCTTCTCCATTGAGTTCAGCGACTCCACGTCGCATTTGCGGACCAACACCAATCTCGGCGACATCTTTTAACAGCAGGGGTGTACCGTTCTTGTTCACGCCCAGGGGGATGTTGCCCAGGTCCCGCTCACTCTGCAGGTATCCACTGGCCCGAACCATGTATTCAGCTTCTGCCATTTCTACCACGGAAGCGCCGATCTCCTGGTTTCCTCTTCTTATAGCTGTCTGGATGTGGGCAAGAGGAATTCCAAATGCTCGCAATTTGTCCGGGTGAACTTTCACCTGGTATTGTTTTACCATTCCACCGATGGCGGTGACTTCCGAAACGCCGGGAACGGTTTGTAATTCGTACTTTAGAAACCAGTCCTGCAGGCTGCGTAATTCACTGATGTCATGTTTTCCTGTCCTATCCACCAGGGCATACAAATAGATCCAGCCTACTCCCGTGGCATCTGGCCCCAGCTGGGGCCTGGCGTTGGCCGGTAGTGAAGGTGCTACCTGACTGAGGTATTCCAGAACGCGGCTTCGGGCCCAGTACAAATCAGTGTCTTCATCAAAAATTACATAAACGTATGAATCCCCAAAGAAAGAGTAACCACGAACTGTAACAGCGCCAGGGACTGATAGCATCGCGGTCGTTAGTGGATAGGTTACCTGATCCTCCACGACCTGTGGTGCCTGGCCGGGGTAAGTGGTTTTTATAATCACTTGAACATCGGACAGGTCGGGTATTGCGTCTACCGCCGTATTGTTTAGTGCAAACAGGCCGACGAAAATCAGGAATGCTGTTGCCAACACAACGAAAAAACGATTGCCAATGGACCAACGAATAATAGATTCAATCATGTCTTTACCTGCTAGTCCTGGCGGTCGGCATCGTTCATGTTATCCATGTTTCCCATGCTTTGTTGTTTCATTACCTGATGGTTCATTCGTACGAAGTCTGAAGTTTTGCTGGATTCTGAATCGAGTAAGAACTGTGCTGACGTGACCACGCGATCACCTTCTTCCAGNCCTCCCAGGATTTCAGCAGATTGACTGTCAAATTTTCCTACATCAACATTTACTGATTTAAAACGCCCTTCATCAAGAGCCATGACGACTCGATTAACAGAGCCTGTGCGGATTACTGCTTCCCGGGGTACAACCAGGCTATTGTTGGAACTCTTGGTGTGAACGACAACCTGGGCAAACATGTTTGGTTTGAGAACGTGGTTATCGTTTTCAAAACGCAGCCGAATTTTTATTGTGCGGTTTTTTGCGTCCAACGTGGGGTATACGTAGTCAACTTCCCCATGCCACTGGCTTCCTGGCAAATAGTCTAACGACATTGTTACGGGGAGGCCAACCGCTATAATAGATGCCTGACGCTCAAAAACTTCTGCCTCTACCCAGACCTGGTCAAGAGAGCCGATTGACATCAACATCGTACCGGGTTTTACAAAAAAACCTTCCCTGATATTCAGGTTATCGACGACACCGCTCTGTGGTGCATAGAAGGTTACGTCCTGAGTAGTTTTTCGGGATTGCTTGAGCTTGTTGATCATGTCTTCAGGAAGCAGCAGCGCCTGCAGCCGGTCAGTCGCTGCTTTAATCAGGCGGCTGTTCCCTCTGCCCATGGCTATCACCAGTTCTTCCTGTGCATTGACCAGTTCAGGTGAATAGATTTCGTAAAGCGGCTGGCCTTTCTTTACTGGATTTCCAGCAGCTTTCACATGCAGCTTCTCGATCCAGCCTTCCACTCGCGGATGTATGTGTACCAGTTGATCTTCATCATATTGCACGTAGCCCACCGTCTGGATCGTCGTATGTATGGTGCCGCGAACTGCTATCGCCGTGCGTACTCCCAGATTGTTGATTACATCAGGCGAAACCCTAACGGTGCCAGCGCTAACCGCAGCTGCAGAATTTCCGTCGGCGTAAAAGGGTATGAGGTCCATTCCCATGGGTGACTTCCCGGGCTTGTCTCTTCTGTAATTTGGGTCCATTGGCGCAACCCAATAGAGAGGTTCCTTTTTTGCGGCCGATGAGCCTTGACCCTTGCTTTCGTCAAGTTCCTGTGTAAATAGCGGGTTGCCAGTAATGACCAGCACAGCACCCAGAATGGTACCTGTTGCGAGTGATATTGCCGTGCTGACCGCTACTTTCATTTGACCTCTCCTGCTATTGCGATGGGATGATGCCTGGTGGCAATGAGGTTTTTGGCCTTTTTGATGAACAGGTAGTTCAATTGGGCAATGGTCTTTTGTCTTTCCACGTCTATTTTGAGTGCGTCGATAGATGCATTCAGTTCAGCGATCCGGGCCCGTACGACTTCGGCGAAATCGCCATCATCATTTGTATATGCAGTGAGCGAAGCTTCAGCCTGTTCATGCATCTGCGGTAACAGTTCCGACCGATAGAGTTCCTGTCGCTGGCTTAGCCACAACAAACTGGCGCGGTTGGTTTCGAAAGAACCGACCAGTTTTCGGAGCAACAGCCACTTTTCTGCTTTGATTGATTCGGTTCTCGATACGGCCGATTGTACTTCCTTATCCAGACGCTTACTTGCGAACAGGAGCAGGTCGAAACTGACAGCGACAGAAATCAGGTCAGAGCGATCTTTTCCGAAGGAATCTTCACCACGATAACCATAGCTGGCATTTACACCCCACTCCGGCTTGTACTTTTGTTCTGCCAGATCAATGCCGGTTTCACTGGCTTTGATATTTTTTTCTATTGCCGCTAAAGCGGGGTGGTCGCGAAAATAGGCAAACAGCCTCTGTGGGGTGACATCGGCCCTGGAGGTGAAAAGGTTCGAATTATGCATTTCGATTTGTGGCATTTTCCGCGGGAGTCTCGGTAGCGAGGTTGTTTCAGAGTTCCCTGCTAGGCTCTTGTCATCGTACTCATCCAGGAAAGCGTTGTTCACCTGTTCAGAGAGCCGGTGCAGGTTCGTTTGGTTTCGTCGCTTGAGGACCGTCAGCCTGTCTTCTAGACGTGTAAGCTCAAGCTGCGCACGTACAATGTCATGTTGCCTGATTCGACCAAGGGCTGACGAGTAGCTCGCTTGCGCCAGATCTGCTAACTGCTCGAACAATGCTCTACTGGACTCGATAATCGCGATACTTTCCTGGGTTTCGTAGGCATCGAACCAGAGTTGAACCGTTGTCACACCGACCTGACCTTTACGGGTCTCTCGCTGGTACGGGTATCTGCTGCCAATCAATTCAAGTTGCTTCTTCCTCAATGCCAGACTGTCCCCTCGAGGAAATACCTGTGTCACACCCACTTTGAGTTGACTCATGTCTTCCTGGTCAAAATCCAGTGTATCTACCGCCAGATTTGCGAACTCAACTGATATTCTGGGGTCAGGCAGTGACCCGGCCGCAACACTCAGGGATTCAACCGCATCCTGGGAATGCTGGTTTCCTGACAACCAAGGATCATTGGCCTGCGCCGCACTAACAGCGGTCACCAGGTCCAGCACCCTGTCATGGTTTAGATTTTGACCTGACGCCGGCAGTGCTAAATAGATCAGGAAGCCTTTGGTTACAATTTTTCGAATACGAACTGATTTGAAATAGACACTCAGATTTGTCATTACAACAGCTCCCTTAAGGACTGATTTCGCATAAAAAATTTAGGAAACACAGCAGTGACGTGGTTTCAATCAGACGTCACAAAAGAATGGGGTTAACCCCCGTATAAGGAAGAGGTTCTATTCCAGCAGCAGGTCGTATCGCCGGACGGGCGTGCTGGAGGCTACCAGCATTGGTTTTGGTAAGAGGCTGATCGCTGCAGTTATTCCGGGCGGGCTGATGAAATCTGACTCCAGCAGGTCCCAGTCATCATCATCGGTTCCCGTGGTGAAGGTTGCTAGTAGACCCGTATCCCTGTCGGGCAACCATGCGGCCGTATCAAAGCAGTCTTTTAGACAGTCCTTGTGCTGACAGTCAGATTGAGCCGGCATTGATTGCTCTGGCGACGAGTGGTGATCAGGTTGCGACATCTCGCTTGCAGCTGAAGCTGTGCACACACATATGGTATTTGAGAACACGATTGTGCATGTCAGCAGGATTGAAAGGAGGCTTTTGATGTTCACCATAGGATTACGATATACCCCTTCCGAGGATAGGGCAATCCAAACCTAAACAGGTGTGCGCCTGTTCCTGCTGGTGGCGAAATAACCTAAATGTGGTGAGAATCACTAACTGCAAAATAGAAAATATAATAAAAACAACAAGTTATCCTGTTGGCATGAATCCTGAATATCGCTCCTTAAGCAAAATTATGGCTCGTTCATCGAGATATTAGAAAAGGGACTCGCGGGATAATTCATGAGTACATCCAACACACTTATTGATGTGTTTAGCCGTCATAAGGTCGCGGCCAACCTCGGCATGATTATGATGGTGCTCTCTGGTCTATGGGCCGCAGATAGGATTCCGACGCAACTTGACCCGGCTATTCAGTGGCCGGTTGTAATGGTGCGGGCACAGTGGCCCGGTGCGTCGGCTGAGGATGTAGAAAAACTCATTATTGTTCCCGTTGAACAGCAATTGCGGACCATAGTGGGTATACAAGAAATCAGCTCTGTCAGCTACAACAGTGGCGGACGGATCCAGATAAATTTTACTCATGCAACGGACATGATTCTTGCTAACGAAGAAGTTAAGCAGCGGGTTGCGCAAGTTCGAAATTTTCCTCTTGATATGGAACCAATTACCGTCAGCCGATTAACTGACTATGAATACATTAGTGCTGTGCTTGTCACTGGTAATGGTACCCTTTCAGAGCTCGTACCACTGGTACGAAAGTTTGAGAAGGAACTGTTGAGCCGTGGCATTGAACGCATCGATTTTGAAGGATTGCCGGAAGAGGAAATGGCTATTCAGGTATCGAGTGGCAGATTGATTGAACTGAATACCTCCCTGGATGAGATTGCCCTTGAGGTGAGACATAGGAGCAGCAATACCCCTGCCGGAATAATTGGGCGTGGGCAGGGTTCGCGGCAACTCAGGAGTCTGGATCAGAAGAGGGACATATCCGAATTCGAACAATTGGAAGTCTCACTGCAGTCGGATGGCAGGCTCATTCGCCTGGGTGATATTGCAAGGATCGAAAAGCGTGCCAAAGCCGGGCAATCAAGATTAATGCGAGGTGGAAGACCAGCGATAACCATGCACCTGCAACGCTTGACGGATACCGATGCAATCGAAACAGCGAAGATACTGAGTGACTGGCTTGATGAAACCGAGGCGACGGCTCCTGAGGGTGTGGATATCCATGTTTACTAGGAGATCTGGGTCCTGCTCAAGCAACAGCTAGACATGATTTTCAAGAACGGATCTTCAGGGCTGCTGCTCGTTATAGTTACCTTGTTTGTTTTCCTCAATGGTCGTGTTGGCTGCTGGGTGATGCTTGGTATACCTGTCAGCTTTCTTTTTGCTACGTTGATTTACTATGCTGTCTTTGATGGGGGAATCAATATTCTTGCGCTTATCACCTTTGTAATGGCGTTAGGCATTGTTGTGGACGATGCCATCGTCGTGGGCGAAGATGCCACCACCTTGTTCGAGCAGGGATTGTCGCCAAACGAGGCAGCGGCGGGTGGGGCCAAACGAATGTTCTTACCTGTCATGACATCATCTATGACAACCATGGCAGCCTTTGTGCCTTTGATTATTACCGGTGGTGATGTTGGCCAGTTTATAGTTACATTGCCAACGGTTTTATTGTGTGTAATAGCTGCGTCATTGATAGAGTGTTTCCTAATTTTACCGGGTCACCTGCGGCGCAGTTTTGAAAAAATGGACAGGCAAAAGCCAGGTGCATTCCGTGCCTGGTTTGACGCAAAGTTTATTTCATTTCGAGAGACCTACTATAGGCCGCTGCTGGATAAGGCTCTCGACTATCCTGGAGTCACCTTATGTTCTGCCCTGGCGTGTGTTGTATTAGCGTCCAGCCTGGTGGTAAGTGGCCACACGGGCGTTAATCTGATCACTGGCGTGGACCTGCAGACGCTTGAAGCAAACGTGGAATTTGGAGCTGGTGCATCTGAATCTGACCGTGACGCCTTCCTGAAGCATATTGAGAAAACACTTCACGAAACCGATGCACAATTCGGTGGAGTCAATATCAGTGGTTATGTCACCAAATACAGCCAGGCGAACCTGAACCAGGAAGAAAAAACTGGTAGTCAGTATGGTTCTATGGAGGTCGAATTCGCCTGGGAAGATAAGCGCCAGGTGCCCCCTCAGAAATTTGTTAACAGCTGGCGAGAGAAGATAGTTCGCCTGCCCTATGTAGAGCAATTACAGCTGGAAGTCACTGGTGGTGCCAACAATGGTCGGCCCGACATTTCCCTGGTGCTGCGCGGCAGGGACATTCCTACGCTCAAGCAGGCTGCAGAAGAATTAAGTGACGTCCTGGCGGGATACAACGGCGTATCTAATATCTTTGATGATTTACCCTATGGAAAAGATCAGATCGTATTTTCGATTACGGCAGCAGGAAAGTCGCTTGGGTTGACCACTGAATCCCTGGGCAGACAGTTACGTGCGGCGTACAACGGCAGCAGGGTCCAAATATTCAACCAGCACGATATTGAGCTTGAGGTGCTTGTTATGTTGCCGGACGAAGAACGTGATCAGCTGTCATCTCTAAAACAGTTTCCTGTCCAGACACCTGGTGGGCGACTGGTTGCCCTGGGGATGGTCGCAGAACTTTCCAACCGCCGAGGTATTGATGCCATTAATCATAATAATGGCTACCTGTCCGTTGTTGTAAACGCCTCGGTTGATTCGGAAGTAAATAATACACAGCAGGTGCTGGCTCATCTTAAAGATAATGGGCTGAAGGAAATAAAGGACAGATACGGGCTCACGTCTGATCTTGCCGGTGTTAGTCAGCGCAACCAGCAGATCGTCGAAGCAATGTCTATCGGTGCTGTGCTGACGCTGATCTTTATTTATCTGATTCTTGCCTGGTCCTTCGCTTCATACCTGTGGCCAGTTGCTGTGATGACTGCCATACCGCTTGGGCTGACCGGCGCGATCGTCAGTCATTGGATTATGGGTGTGGACATTGGTGCCATGTCCCTGCTGGCGTTCTTTTCGCTTACCGGCATTGTTGTTAATGATTCCATTGTTCTAATCAGCTTCTTCCGTAGAGGACTGGAGGCAGGTGCGAGTATTCGTGATGCAATCCGTGATGCCTCTATCTCAAGGTTTCGTGCGGTGCTGCTTACCTCGCTGACAACCATCGCAGGGCTTTCACCTCTGATGTTTGAGGTGCCTATCGCAATCACTATCTGTTTTGGCCTCGCTTTCTCGACCTTTTTAGTCCTGTTAGTCGTGCCCGCCCTTGTCGTTTTATTTGAGAACATCAACCACGGATTCTCAGCGCTTGCTTGGTTTCCGAAAAAAGAAGTAGCTGGAGTGTAAATCATGTTGCTGCAAGTAAAGCCTGAAGAAATCATTGCGAAACTAGTTCACTACAGGTTGCTAGGGATTTCCATCCTCAGTGTCTCACTTCTTGTCGCGATACTGGTCGTTGTCACCGGCCCGCAAGCTGAGCCGCAGACACGAACTGAAAAAGCTTGGCCAGTGTCGGTTGTGGTAGCTGAACCGGAGGAATTGCAGCCAGTCCTGTTAGCCTATGGCAAGGTGGAATCCAGGCAAATAGCCAATCTGAAGACTAAGACTTCCATTACGGCACCAGGATCTGTATAACAGCAAGATGGTGTCCGATTCTATCCTGGACGATACGCGCAGGCAGGCAAATGAGAGCGCCATAGCCCTTGAACGACACCTGGCGAATTTGCAGGTGCTTCCCAATGTTATTGAGCAATATGAAGCTTCAGTTGCTGAGGCAAATGCGTTAGTTGAGGGCGCTGAACTGGACCTGCGGCAAACCAGAATTGTGGCACCGTTTCCTGGCAGGGTGATCAGGACTTTTGTTGCTCCCGGGGATAGAGTGGTTCCGGGCAGCAGCGTCATACAGGTCGCTGACTATGATGGCCTTGAGGTGAGGGCATCTATCCCGGTGAATATTGGCGCTGCCTTACGCCGGAAATTTCAACTGGGAATTGCGGTCGGGGCGACCGGTGAAATAGACGGGAAGCCCATTTCTTTTTCACTCACGAGGTTGTCCGGAGACGTTAAAACAGGACAGAGTGGAATTGATGCCTTTTTTAGAACCAGTTCAAATGAGTCCCTGGACATTGGCAGGGTTGTCAATCTTACTGTCACACTGCCTTCGCAGCAGAATCTTGTCGCTCTGCCGGTGCAATCGATTTATGAAAACGACCGTATTTACCGGGTTGAGCAGGACGACCGACTCAAGGCTGTTCAGGTTGAACAGGTTGGTGACTATATTGATGAGCGCGGCGACTATCAGATTCTTGTCAGATCGGACGATATTGGAGCTGGCGACCGACTGATTACCACTCAACTTCCGAGGGCTATATCTGGATTGTTGGTGGAAGCTATTGATGCTGGCAAGTTTGCCCATGCCCTTGCATCTGAAGTCAAAATCAGTAATGAAAGGCTCCATGACTAGAGCGTCTGTACCAGCATGCTTGCCGATGGTCGAGGTTCCCTGAAGCCCGGCCATCCCTGATCTTTTNCTTGCCTCCGGGAAAATTGCNACTCCTGGTACCCAAAAAGACTTTACTCTGTCAAAATATCTCTTTAATTACAAAGACTTACGAGATTTATAAAAGTCCTGAGCATTNCTTGAGTGTCACCTGTATAATTCATCCTCCTACAAACGCCCAGGGACGCCTGAGGCGCCACGATCGGCGAGTGGATTTACAATATAAATGACTTCAAAAATGCAGATGACGGATCAGACGACCAGCGGTTCTGATCCGCATAATGTCGGTGTCTGGCTGGGAGACCCCGCGGGTGCCAGCTTTTCACCACTGGATGCAGTTGCCGTTCAAGCGACCATGCGCCAGCCCACCTGCGTGGTATTTGATGCGGATACAAGGCGCGTAGGAACTGCCAGTCAGGGTGAAATACAGACAAGCGCTCCGCAAACAGGTACACCACACTATTCACTGTTGGGAATCCTGCCACCGTTGTACCCGGAATGGCTGGGTGATCGTGGTTTCCAGGAGACACACGGAGTTCGTTTTGCCTATGTAGGTGGTGCGATGGCACGTGGCATAGGGTCAACCAGGCTGGTCATCGAACTGGCTAAAATGGGTGCGATGGGAATGTTTGGCTCAGCCGGCCTCTCACCCCAGGTTGTAGAGGCGGCTATTACGGAGATCAGTGCAGCGCTGGATCCCAGGGGTTTGCCATGGGGGAGTAATCTGATTCATTCCCCCAATGAGCCCGAACTGGAGGACCAGATTGTTGATCTTTACTTGCGTCACGGTGTGAAACGCGTCTCAGCCTCTGCTTTTATGGGGCTCTCACCCGCAATAGTGCGCTATGCCTGTACCGGATTGTCCCGGGCAGGTGATGGTTCTGTACGGCGGAAGAATTGCGTATTTGCAAAGATCTCACGTGAAGAAGTGGCCCGCCACTTCTTGTCACCAGCGCCTTCCAATATACTTGAGCAGTTGGTGGCGGAACAAAAACTAACACAGGCGGAAGCTGAAATTGCAGCAACTATTCCACTGGCCGAAGACATCATCGTTGAATCTGATTCTGGTGGGCACACGGACAATCGACCCTTGAACGCACTGTTTTCTGCAATCATGAATCTTCGTGACAGTCTCAGCCGGGAATTTGGCTATGATCGACCCATTCGGCTGGGAGCGGCCGGCAGCCTGGGTACGCCAGTTGGTGTTGCCGCCGCGTTTTCGCTGGGAGCAGCGTTCGTGGTGATCGGAACTGTCCACCAGGCAGCTATAGAATCAGGTATCTCAGATTCAAGCCGCCAGCTATTGGCGCAGGCTGAGCTGGCTGACGTGGCCATGACCGCATCGGCTGATATGTTTGAGCTGGGCGTCAAGGTGCAGGTATTGCAGAGAGGTACCATGATGGCCGTGAGGGGTAACCAGCTGTATGACCTCTACAGTCGATATAATTCGATTGATGAAATTCCTGCCGAACAACGGGCCGCTATTGAAAAGAACATTTTCCGGGCATCACTCGAAGAGATCTGGCAGCAGACCGAGGCATTTTTTACCCAGGCAGATCCAGCGCAGCTGGACAAGGCTGAGCGGAACCCTAAACACAAGATGGCGTTGATTTTTAGATGGTATGTTGGCAACTCCAGCCAATGGCCCATCGCAGGAGAGAGCTCTCGCCAGGTTGACTATCAGCTCTGGTGTGGCCCTGCCATGGGAGCATTTAACCGTTGGGTAAATGGGAGCTTCCTAGAGGCGCCAGAAAATAGGACAATTCAACAAATTGCGTTGAATTTACTGGAAGGTGCTGCTCATGTGACCCGTGCGCAGCAATTGAGAACGTTTGGACTACCACTGGCACAGGACGCCTTGAATTTTATACCGACAGTGCTTCGCGTCTAGGTAGACGAGAGTAGGCTGGCGAGAAAAACAGATATGGGGACCCGCTGATCAGGCGGGGCAGGAGTAAAGGTTTATGACAAAGCAGAAAGAACCCAGGTTTAGTCCGATAGCGATTGTTGGTGCTAGCGGGCTGTTCCCTGGATCAGTCGGTGGCCAATCATTTTGGCGCAACATCCTGGCGGGTGAGGATTTCATGTCTGAGGTGCCGGATAACCACTGGTTAATTGACGACTATTATGATCCTGAGCCAGGTAAGAGAGGCAAGATCTATGGAAACCGGGGCGCTTTTCTGCCCAAGGTGGATTTTGATCCAATGGAATTTGGCATGCCACCGAAGCAACTTTCTACCACAGATACGGCGCAACTCCTGGCGCTTATTGTGGCGAACAAGGTTCTGGAAGACGCTTCCAGCGTTCAGTTTGGCAAGGTCAGCAAGTCAGATATCAGCGTTATCCTCGGTGTTGCTTCAGCCACCGAAATGGTTGGTCAAATGGCCGCCCGTATTCAACGTCCTCACTGGGTGAAGGCGCTTCGCGATGCTGGTATTCCTGAGAGTAAAGTTGAGGAAGTCTGTGATGGGATTGAAGCGACCTATCCTGAGTGGGATGAAAGCACCTTCCCGGGCTTGCTGGGCAACGTGGTTGCTGGGCGAATAGCTAACAGGCTGGATCTTGGTGGTGCAAACTGTGTAGTAGATGCAGCCTGTGCGAGTAGTCTGGGTGCAGTGTCGATGGGTTTTCGTGAGCTGCAGTCCGGCAGTTCTGACCTCGTCATCACCGGGGGCGTAGATGCTCTCAACGATCCTTTTATGTTCATGTGTTTCAGCCAGACGCCTGCCTTGTCTCCCACGGGAGACTGTCGACCATTTTCAGCAGATGCCGATGGCACCATGCTGGGAGAGGGGATTGGCATGGTTGCCATGCGCCGGCTTGATGATGCCAAGCGGGATGGGGACAGAATATACGCCGTTATTAGTGGCATTGGGTCCTCATCTGACGGACGTTCGGGCAGTATCTATGCGCCAGAATCGAAGGGGCAGGCGCTCGCGATTCGACGTGCCTACGATATGGCAGGTTACGATGTTGACGAAGTTGAACTGATCGAAGCGCATGGTACCGCGACGAAAGCCGGTGATGCAGCTGAGTTTGGTGGCTTGCAACATGCCTTTGCTGATTTCTCTGGAGACAGAAAACAATGGTGTGCACTGGGCAGTGTGAAGTCCCAGATAGGCCATACCAAGTCCGCCGCTGGCTCCGCATCACTATTTAAAGTTGTCATGGCGCTGCACCACAAGGTGTTACCGCCAACATTAAAAGTCAGTGAACCAAACCCGGCGCTGAAAATAGAAGACAGCCCTTTCTACCTCAATACGGAGACCAGACCCTGGATTCACGATCCAAGTTCAACGCGCAAGGGTTCGGTCAGCTCCTTTGGCTTTGGCGGCAGCAATTTCCACGTCACGCTGGAGGAGTATAAGGGTGAAGAAACGCGTGGTCGATATCATAATTCACCGGTGGAGTTATTGCTTTTCTCCGCTGCAACTTCAGCGGAAGTTACAGCGGCTGCTGAGGCCGCCTGCGATACGCTGGCTGACAGTCCAATTCAGGAAGTCGCTGCTGGATTACAGAAGATATTCGCAGCGAGCAGTGAATATCGCCTGTCGATAATTGCAGGTGACAGGGAATCTGCAGTGGACCAAATTCAGCAGGCTGTCGAGAAAATCAGTAGCCAACCGAATGAGGCTTTCTCCATGTCCAATCGCGTTCACTATGGTTTTGGTGGCAGCGAAGAGTCAACTAAAATAGGTTTCCTTTTCCCCGGGCAGGGGAGCCAGTATGTCAATATGGGCAGCGATCTTGCCTGCGAATTTGAGCAGGCACGTAAAGTCTGGGACGCGGCGAGTTCAGTGAGCCTGGATGATGACAACCGGCTGGATCAGGTAGTGTTTCCGGTGCCGGTATTTTCGGATACTGCACGGGATGAACAGGCCGGACAACTTACACTTACCCAGTGGGCACAACCGGCGATCGGGTGCGTCAGCGCATCCATGCTGGCTCTTCTGGACTCACTGGAGCTTGAACCCGATGCTGTCGCGGGACATAGCTATGGTGAAGTGACGGCACTTTACTCAGCGGGCGCATTGAAAACACCCGCCAGCCTGCTGGCAGTTTCACGTCGGCGCGGTGAATTGATGAATGAAGCGGCTTCCATTCCCGGTTCCATGACAGCAGTACGGGCAGGTCGTGATGAAGTCCAGGCTTACCTGGACCAATGGGATTGTTCCGTTCGCATCGCCAACATTAATAGCCCCATCCAGGTTGTGATAGCGGGGGAGACGGCCGAGATTGAAAAGGCTGAGAAGGAACTGGAAAGCGTCGGCGCTACCTATCGCCGCCTTGCAGTCGCAACGGCCTTCCATACGGACATCGTCGGTCCAAGTGCCGAGCCCTTCCACGAATTTCTTGGTGATATTGACGTTAGCAAACCTGCTATTCCCGTTTACTCGAATACGACAGCATCAATATACGAAACACAACCTGAGAAAATCAGGAAAATGCTGGCATGGCAGCTGGCCAATCCTGTTCGTTTCCAGGAATCCATTGAACAGATGCATGACGATGGTATTCGCTTGTTCCTGGAGGTAGGTCCTGGTTCACTGCTTGCTGGCATGGTTAAGGATTGCCTGAAAGGGCGTGATTTTTCTGTCATTTCCCTTGATAACCGTAAACAGGATGGTCTGACAGCATTCTGGAATGCGCTGGGAAATCTCTCTGCCTGTGGTGTGCAATTGAATTATGAAGCACTCTGGCAAGGCTTCACCGCAGCTGACCCCTTACCCGAATCGATACAGAGATCACCCGCTACCGTAAAGCTTGATGGTACGAATTATGGTAAGCCCTATCCGCTTGAAAATGGTTCTGCCGGTGTACCAGGTCCCAATCCTGAAATCTCGAACGAGATGCCACCTGCACAGCCGATAGCGCAGCAGGAGAAAGTAGCTGAACAGGTGCCGGTACAAGCGCAAACACAAACAAGAGATGCCAACTGGGTGGCTGCATTTCAAAGCCTGCAGCAGCAGACCCTGGAAGCACAAAAGTCATTCCAGAATACGTTGGGGGAGGCTCACCAGGCGTTCCTGAGAGCCAGTGAGGTTGCTTTCGCACAGCTCGGTGGTACGACCCAGACAATGCAGCCAGGCGCACCGTCTTTAGGCACACCGTCTTTAGGCACACCGTCTTTAGCAGTGCCGAGCCCGGTTGAGATGCCAGCTGTGCCTCAGCCGGCCGCACCTGCATTTACGGCGGCTCCCGCTGTTCAGGCTACTCCCGCTGTTCAAGCTGCTCCAGCAGCTGAGCCTGTATCCGCAGCCCCTGACATTGATTTTGAGGCAATGCTGTTGGATATCGTGGCAGAAAAGACCGGTTATCCGAAGGAGATGCTTACCCTTGATATGGAGCTTGAGTCCGGTCTTGGCATAGACTCCATCAAGCGGGTGGAAATCCTCTCATCATTGCAGGAAACATTGCCGCATCTCGCTGAGTTGGACACGACTGAACTCGCGGAACTGAATACATTAGGTGAGATCATTGATTTTGCAAGTGCATCGATGCCTGCCGGGACTAACGATAGTGCCCAGGCGATCGTTAGCGCTGTCCCCGATATCGATTTTGAATCTCTCCTGCTGGATGTCGTTGCAGAAAAAACCGGCTATCCCAAGGAAATGCTGACCCTCGATATGGAGCTGGAGTCTGGCCTTGGTATCGACTCGATCAAGCGTGTGGAAATTCTTTCTTCCCTCCAGGAGCAGTTGCCACACTTAGGTGAAATGGATACTGGTGAGCTAGCAGAACTGAATACCCTCGGGGAGATTATCAGTCTGGCCAATGCCTCTGCGCCTGCTGCAACTTCAGCGGCGACTGCACCGACTATTGATTTCGAGTCACTGTTGCTGGACGTTGTTGCCGAAAAAACGGGTTACCCGAAGGAAATGCTGACCCTCGATATGGAACTTGAGTCTGGCCTTGGTATCGACTCCATCAAACGTGTGGAAATTCTTTCTTCCCTCCAGGAGCAGTTACCGCATTTAGGTGAAATGGATACTGGCGAGCTTGCTGAATTGAATACTCTCGGGGAGATCATCAGCCTGGCTAATGCCTCTGCACCGGCTTCAGCTGTAGCAGATTCGAATGATTCAGTACCCGGCATCGACTTCGAGTCACTGTTGCTGGAAGTTGTAGCTGAGAAAACCGGTTATCCAAAGGAAATGCTGACCCTTGATATGGAACTTGAGTCTGGCCTCGGCATTGACTCCATTAAGCGGGTTGAGATTCTCTCTTCTCTTCAGGAGCAGGTACCACAACTGGGTGAAATGGACACCAGTGAACTTGCAGAGCTTAGTACACTTGGGGAAATAATAGATTTTGCCTCCGGTGCAACGACAGGGACAGCAACCTCACCTGAGTCAGATGCTGTATCTTCTGCAGTATTGCAGATTCCGGATATGACACGTTATGAGGTCGTCTCTGAAGAGCGTGTTGCTACCGGGGTTGCGATAGGACAGATTCAAAAAGCAGCGCCCCTCTACCTGGTTGGTGACCGCACTGGCGTTGCGGAACATCTGGCTGAATTACTCACGAGTACTGGAATTGAAACCAGTGTCTGCGCGCAGGTGCCGGAGGATGCCCAGTGGCTGGTCCTGTTGGCGGGGCTGAACGTGTCCCAGGGCTCTGCTATTGAAGAAAATGTGAATCTCAATTTTGAAGTATTTGAACAGACCCGCCGCTGTGCAGCTCAGATGGTTGATCATGGTAATCTATTTGTAACTGTTCAGGCTACCGGCGGTGATTTTGGCCTTGCCGGGGCTGGCGATAATATGGCCTGGTCCAGTGGCATTGCTGCCCTTGCAAAAACTGCTTCCAGGGAGTGGCCTGACGTTGCCGTAAAGGCGATAGATGTTGAAACAAGGGGCCAGTCCGAAGAACGAATTGCGCAGGAACTGTTCGCTGAACTTATTGCTGGCGGCCCGGAGATGGAAGTAGGGCTTCAAGCAGATGGCAGGCGCATTACCCTGCGTGCAGAACCTGCCACAGGTGCCGGCTCCCCGCTTGAGTTACCAGAAGACAGTGTCATTGTTGTCAGTGGTGGTGCCCGTGGTGTGACTGCGGCATGCCTTCAGGAATTACTCAGCAGGAAACCCGCGAAATTGGCAATACTTGGGCGTACTGCCCTGACGGAAGAACCTGCAGATCTGGTTGACGCGCTAACGGACGCGCAGTTGAAGCAGACACTGCTTAAAAAATATACGGATGCAGGCGAGAAAATTACGCCGATTGAGCTTAACGGAGAAGTTAGCCAGATTCTCAATATGCGTGAAGTTCGTACGAATCTTAGCCAGATGGAAGCGACTGGTTCGAGTGTCATTTATCTGCCAACAGATATATGTGATACGGCGTCAGTCGCGGCGTCAGTATCGAGAGTTAGAGATGAGTTTGGTCCCGTCAATATGATCGTGCATGCAGCCGGTGTACTGGCAGATAAGGAGATTCATCGAAAGACCGACGAGCAGTTTCAATCAGTCTTCAATACGAAGGTAATTGGTTTGCAGAACCTGCTGAGTGCCACCGGATCAGACCCACTGACGCATCTGGTGTGTTTTTCATCAGTAGCTGCCAGGTCTGGCAACCGGGGCCAGGTCGATTATGCGATGGCCAATGAAATCCTTAACCGGATTTCCTGGGCTGAACAGGCAAGGCGTGGTACAGAATTTTCGGCTAAATCAATTGGTTGGGGTCCGTGGGCCGGTGGCATGGTCGATCCTTCCCTGGCTGAACATTTCCGCGCCCAGGGGGTGGAACTTATCCCTGTAGATGATGGTGCCTGTTTGTTTGCCGATGAGATTACCGGTCGAAACGGTGATTGTGTCGAGATTCTCTATGGGGGAATGCCGGGTGATGACAGTGGCGGAATAGATGCAGAAATCAAGCAGTTGGCCATACGTGTCCATTCCTCATTTCATCCACAGATCTCAAGTCACCTGATTCAGGGTAAGCCAGTGGTGCCTTTGGCAATGGTTAACGAATGGTGCTTGAGTATTGCTGCAGCGTTGAACCCATCTGTCCAGGTGATGAGTGTTCGTGATCTGAGTGTCGTCAAGGGCATTCAACTTGAAGCCTTTGATGGTATGGGTGATTGGCTGAATATAGATGTTAAGACCGGCGATACTGATGGCCTACTGAATATGGAAGTGACTGATACAAATGGTGTGGTGCACTACCAGTTGAGTATCGAATTGGGTGGTAAAAACGGAAGTGAACCTGAGCAGGCCGCGGAGTCTGTAGCATCGCAGGAAGCGGTGGAAATGGACAAATGGGAATGGACGCCGAAACGCATTTATGAGGAATTTCTATTTCATGGCGAAAAATTGCAGGTGGTGAAACAGCTGTTAGGCGTATCAGCAGAAGGATGCAAGGGGATGTTGCAGATGCCGGATGTCAAGGATGTTGACTGGCGCGTGGCGATGCTTGATGGTGGTTTGCAGCTTGCACTCCTGTGGGAGCGTCACAGATCTGGTTTTGCATCGCTACCTACCAGGTTTGGTCATCTCCACTGGTATATGACTGAAAAACTGGAAGGCCCTGTGGTTTGCGAACTGATGCTCAAGAAGGCTACTAAGTTGGCTGCAACCTGGTCCATTGTGTTTACTGACGTCGAAAAGCAGATCATTGCCACGATGGAGGACGTGAATATTCATGTTCTAGCGAGTAAGCTCGCCGGGCCGCTGACGCCTTAAGGTTCGTGCTGCTAACGTATCGGATATGTCAGAAATAAAGAAGTCCAGATTTCAGCCAGTTGCTGTCGTTGGCCGGGGATGCATTTTACCCGGTTGCCGCACAGTCGATGACCTGTGGCAGATAATAGCTGAGGGCCGGGTTGAGACCAGCTCCGCCTCTCAGGATGACTGGCATGTCAACCAGGCACGCCTGCTGAGTGATCGAGCAGGAGTGTATGAACTCGATAAGATGTGGTCGAATCACGGTGGTTACGTGCGTGGTTTTGCTGACCATTTTGATGCCAGTCAATTCCAGCTCGAAGAGAAACTAATTGAGCAACTGGATCCTGTTTTTCTCTGGTCCCTTGAAGCAGCAAGACAGGCCCTGGCAGAAAGCCGGTCCGCTGGTGTCCTGGAACGCACCGGCGTTGTACTTGGCAACCTGTCCTATCCGACGAGAGCCCACAGCCGGTTTGCAGAAGAGGTCTGGTTGCAGCAGATGTCCGGTAAGGGGCAGGTCGAATGTGCACCGGAAAATCGATTCATGTCAGGTTTGCCCGCCATGCTGGTTGCACGTGGTCTTGGTCTTGGTGGCAGTACATTGGCGCTGGATGCGGCTTGTGCCTCCAGTCTATACGCAATAAAAATAGCCTGTGACCGGCTGCAGGATGGTAAATCAGACCTGATGCTGGCAGGTGGTGTTAACGCCGCTGATCCGCTCTTTATTCATATGGGTTTCTGTGCGCTCAATGCATTGAGCAAGTCAGGAACCAGCCGACCTTTTCATCAGAAGGCGGATGGGCTGGTACCTTCAGAGGGTGCTGTTGTCCTTGCCCTGAAGCGTCTGGACGATGCCCGGGCAGATGGCGATGAAATTTACGGCGTTATTCGTGGGGTTGGCCTGTCCAATGATGGCAGAAGTGGTGGTTTCCTGTCTCCCTCCACCAGCGGACAGATAAGCTGTTTGAAGCAGGCTTATGAGATGGCAGACATAGATCCGGCGAAAGTCCAGTTTGTTGAGTGCCATGCCACCGGAACAGAAACCGGAGATGCGGCAGAAATTGAGAGTCTGAAAGCAGTATTTTCTGGTGCAGATCAACTGCCCCTCGGCTCACTTAAAGGTAACCTTGGCCACCTGATCACAGCTTCTGGCGCTGCTGGCTTATTAAAGATCCTGCTTTCATTTGAACACAAGACAATTCCTGGTACCCCGAACGCAACCCCGACTCTGGATGCAGTGGCGGCTGGTGGCTTTCAGGTACCGAAAGATGCCAGTGAATGGCATAGCGATGGCCCAAGACTGGCGGCCATCAGCAGTTTTGGCTTTGGTGGCAACAATGCCCACCTTATTATCCAGGAAGACAGTGATGAGATAGAAGTAACGGGTGATGGCGACGAAAAAGCAGGCACGGAGTTTGCGATCGTCAGCATCGCCCTTAGAACTGAAAAGGATGCCAACGCGGACGCGTTTGGGCAGCGTATCGCGGGCGTACCGGCCGATGTCTTCCCGTATGACAATAGTAAGGTTTCGCTCTCAGCAAAATCTCTGGCATTTCCACCTAACGATCTTAAGGAGGCTCTGGGTCAGCAGCTTATTCTGCTCGAGCTCTTGCCGCAGGTTGAATCGGCGATAGCGCAAACGGAAAGTGATCGAACAGGTATTTTTATCGGCATGCAGACCGATAGCGAGGTTTGCCGGTATGGACTTCGCTGGCGGTTAGAGGACTTGCATCCAGAGGGTGCGAAGATAGATTTTGATAGTGAGATAGCATCATCACCGAATGCTGCCAGTGTTATTGGCAAGATGCCCAATGTGCCAGCGAACCGTCTTAGCAACCAGCTGGATATTAGTGGTCCAGGTTATACGGTTTCCCGGGAAGAACTGTCCGGTGACGGGGCGCTGGAAATAGCAATGACCGCTATTCGGCGGGGGGAGTTGGATGCTGCCATAGTTGGAGCAGTTGACCTGGCCAGTGAACAGGTGCACTCGGCCGCCATTTCAACATTTACTGCCCTGTCCACTTCGGATGCAGCAGTATTGATGGTCATAAAAAGTACTGAGAGGGCTCGTCAGGATGGAGATCAGATCCTGGCACTAATTACGCCTGTTGACGGTTCCTCCCTCGAGGCCCAGAAAGAAAGCGATTCATATAAGCCAGATTCTTCTGCCCACGCTGCGCAAGGATTAATGAATCTTGCAGCTGGCATCCAGCTGCTACGGGCAGGGCTTGCCCCAGGGTCTGAACGGGGAAATGGAATTCAGCAGAATTCCATCACTATTCACAATCGGTCCGTGTTTGGTGAAAGCAGCAGTTGGATGTTGCAACGGGCTGAGGGAGCAAAAGCGTTCGCAGCGAGTGACAGACCCCTGTTGGAAGTTTATGGCGCAAGTGATCGCAAGTCCCTCGTCGCAAATTTGGAAACGGGTGTGCCTGGAGGTGATGGGCCATGCCGGGTTGCCCTGGTTGGAAGGGAAGATGATCTTGAGAGACTTCGCCAGCGAGCAGTGTCTGCGGTTTCCGCCAAAAGTGATTTGAGCAGCTGGTCCATTGATGGTGTCAGTTTCTCAGAGGGACCAATTGAAGGGGAGATTGCTTCAGTATTCACTGGTGCTGCTTCTGCATACCCTGGTATGGGGCGGGAACTGTTCCGTGGACTGCCCGGTATCGCAAGTGATTTGGCTAACGAGATTCCCCTGGCAGCGTCGGCCATGACCGTCGCATTTGATCCTGCGGATGAGCGACATCGCAAGCCTTCCTTTCAACTAGCTGGTTCATCCTACCTGTGTCAATTGCACGCAAAGATCACCATGGAGTTACTAAAACTTGAACCTGATGTTGCCCTGGGACTTTCATCAGGTGAGACCAACGCCATGTTTGCCTTTGGCGTCTGGCGGGATATGGATTCACTGCTTAGTGATATAGACGGCAGTGAATTGTATTCCTCGGCACTCGCTGAGGACTTTTTGTCGGTTCGCCAGGTATGGGATCTGGCGGATGACGAGTCAGTCGATTGGCAAAACTATCGGGTGCTTGCGCCGGCAGAAGAGGTTCGCCGCGCGATAGAGGATGAGGACTTTGCTTACCTGACGATTGTCCAATCAGAGCGGGATACCGTTATTGGTGGCAAGCAATCCGCCTGTGAAGCGGTACTCAAGCGCCTTGGAAACCCGGAGACAATTTCACTGGGACATGACCTGGCGGTGCATTGCCCGGTTGTTGAACCGTTTGAGCCATCCTGGAGAAAGTTACATACAAGGCCGACTAAAGTACCAGCTGGCATCCGCTTCTACTCTAACTTTCTGGGTGGTGCCTATAAGATCAGCAAAAAGAAAGTAGCTGATGCCCTGACAGGACAGGCGCTACAGACCATCGATTTTCCACCGATTATAGAAGCCGCATGGAATGATGGTGTTCGCATATTCATTGAGCATGGGCCGCGTAACAGTCTCACTGCTGCAATTGGAGAAATCCTGGGGGAGCGAGAACACCTGGCAGTATCTCTGGATCATTCGGCCGTTCCCTCCATGACTCAGCTGTACAGGGCAGTGGCGGCACTCTGGTGTGCGGGAGTGGAAGTCGATTTATCCTCGATTGATATGGCCGAAGCGCAGACACCAGCGCCGCCTTCCATTCAGTTTGACCTGCGACTACCCGCCATTGGGGCACAGGCTGCGTTGCAGAACGGGTCCGCTTCAGGCGTTATTACATCAGCCTATTACCCACCGGTTAGTACTGCCGGTCCGGCTGAAGGTCAGCTCATACCTGCCGCGCCAGCGCTGGCCTATAGCATTAGTATTGCAGTGGCTGAAAAGCCTGCAATTGCCGAAGAGGTCGGGCAGGTGACCCGGCCAGCAGAAGCCGATGCAGAAGTGCGGCAAGTGAAGCATGCGGCGCCACTGGCCCTGGTAGAAAAACCGGTCGCCACCGCTGCAACATCACAGGTTCCCGAGCAGCAACTGCTGCTTGAAGCACACCAGCGAATGCTGCAGGCTCACCAGGCTTTCCTGGCGACTCAACTGGAAGGGCAGCGTGCATTTGAGCAAACAATGGCGCGTATGCAGTCCGCTCTGTTCGGTGGTGTATCCCAAGCCCCTGACATGCCAAGACCTACATCTCCAGAGGTTGTGAAAACTACAGAACCCGTGCCATCCAGTTCAGTTAAAGAGAAGCTGAAGACACCCCTGCCCCCGGTTGAGGAGCCTGCGAAGAAAGTCGAGGTCAAGCCAGGACCTTCTTTTTCGCGGCAGCAACTGGAAGTTCTCGCGGGCGGTAAAATCTCTTCTGTATTTGGTCCCCTGTTTGAAAAGCAGGACGAGTTTTCGGTCCAGGTGCGAATGCCGGAACCCCCCTTATTGCTTTGTGATCGTGTCCTGGGCATAGAAGGTGAACCGGGTTCAATGGGAACAGGCACCATCTGGACAGAAACTGATGTTCGTGCGGACAGCTGGTACCTGCATCGTGGTCGCATGCCGCCTGGCATATTCATCGAGTCAGGGCAGGCTGACCTGCTGTTGATTTCCTGGCTTGGTATTGATTTTCATAATAAAGGCACCCGCGCCTATCGGCTGCTTGGCTGTGAACTTGTGTTTCATGGTGAGCTGCCACGGCCAGGGGAAACGCTTGAGTATGAGATAAAGGTTGACGGGCATGCGCAGCAGGGCGATGTCCGCCTGTTCTTCTTTCACTATGACTGTCATATTAACGGTGAAAAACGGATTTCGGTACGAAGCGGCCAGGCGGGATTTTTTAACGAAAAGGAATTGGCGGAGTCTGCAGGCGTGCTCTGGGAAGCGGAAACAGCCGACTTCACGGTCGGCGTTAAACCCTGCGAGCCTGTCGCAGTCTGCGAGAAGCAGAATTTCAGCCGTGCCGATATAAGCGCCTACCTGGATGGTGATCTTCAGCGCTGTTTTGGCGATGAGTTTGCCCGTGCTCACACCCATACCAGAACACCAGCCTCGCCGTCTGGCAAGTATAATTTCCTTGGTGAAGTGACACATTTTGATTCTGCCGGGGGACCAGCCGGTCGCGGTTACCTGCGGGTAGTTGAGGATATCCATACTAACGACTGGTTCTTTGATGGGCATTTCAAGAACGACCCCTGTATGCCCGGGACCCTGATGGCTGACGCCTGCCTGCAGGCGATGGCGTTTTATATGAGTGCCCGCGGGCACAGTCTTTATCGAGATGGCTGGCGCTTTCAGCCGGTGCGCGGCGTAAATTACAAGTTTGTCTGCCGTGGGCAGGTCTTGCCAGACTCAAAACAACTGGTATACGAGATATTTATCGATGAAGAGATATTCGATAATCAGCCCCAGCTGTTTGCCCATGTCATGTGCAGTGTTGATGGGCGTAAGGCATTTCTGTGTGAGCGCCTTGGCCTGGAGCTGGTTCCAGACTGGCCTCTCAGCAGTATGCCAGAGTTGTTAAAGTCGGTTGATGATGCGCGGCCCCTGGCGCACATAGGGGACTTTCCACTGGACTATCGTTCCCTGATCAGTTGTGCCTGGGGTAAGCCCTCGCTTGCTTTCGGGGAAGGTTTTGCCCATTACGATGGACCACTGCGTAGTCCGCGCCTGCCGGGACCGCCCTATCATTTTATGACCCGCATCGTTGCTCTCGAGGGTGAGATGGCCAGCATGAAGTCGGGTGGTTACGTGGAGGCTCTGTACGATATTCCTGAAGATGCCTGGTACTTTGCGGAAAACAGTTCAGTGACGATGCCATACTGTGTGCTGATGGAAATAGCCTTACAACCCTGTGGCTGGCTGGCGTCCTATACCCTGGGCCGTGATTATGCGAACAGTGATTTGCTGTTCCGTAACCTGGATGGCAAGGCTGTCCAGCATCGTGAAATTGCCCCGGTCGATGGTGAGCTAAAAACCAGCTCGAAGTTAACATCGATTTCTCGTATTGGTGAGCTGATCATAGAAAACTTTGATGTCACCTGCACCATTGGTGATGAGACGGTTTTCACTATGCAGACCGTGTTCGGTTTCTTCCCTCCTGATGCGATGGCGAACCAGAAAGGTCTGCCAATCAGTGACCATGAGCGCACGATCTTTGATCAGCCGGGTAATCACCTGGTAGATTTTAGCGGTCGACCGGCCCCATATTTTGATCAGTCTTCACTGACCCTGCCGGATTCCAAATTGCTGATGGTGGAGAGGATTACTTTCCTTGATGCCGAGGGTGGAGTAGCAGGAGTGGGCTCGATTCGTGGTGAAAAGGACGTTGATCTCACCGAGTGGTTCTTCAAGGCACACTTTTTCCAGGATCCCGTTCAGCCTGGATCGCTGGGAATTGAGGCAATGCTGCAGTTGATGCAGGCCTTTATGATCAGCCAGGATATGCATAGGGGCTTTAAGAACCCACGGTTTGAGCCAATCCTCATAGCTGACGAGACAGAGTGGCACTACCGCGGACAGATTACGCCTGAAAAGGACCTTATCACCATAGATTTTGAAGTTACCGAGCTTGGTGAGGCGGAAGGTTCCTGTTGGGTTATTGGTGAAGCCAGGCTGTGGGGCGATAAGCTGAAGATTTATCATGCGCCCAGGATTGGTA
This sequence comes from Gammaproteobacteria bacterium, assembly GCA_002726655.1. Classification (GTDB taxonomy): domain Bacteria; phylum Pseudomonadota; class Gammaproteobacteria; order Pseudomonadales; family Azotimanducaceae. The sequence continues at coordinate 3,428 of PBRP01000032.1, read as the reverse complement.
TGCGCATTCTTGAGGAAGAAGGTGGGCTCAGGGGGCATGAATACATTGCTAAGGCCTTGCGCCTGTTGCCATCGCAGATTCAGCTTGATGAAGCTGGCTTGTGCCGCAATGTGCCGCTTAATTCGTTTTCGCCCGAACAGAATATCGACATTGTGGAAGCGTTAGACTGGCAACGCATTCGCGACTACTGGGTTGAGCGCTCCGGGGAGCACTATCTTGTGCATGATTTTGGATCTGCCCTGATACGTAAATTTATTCGCCGCTTTGTGCTGGCAGACCCGGATGATTTTGAGGCGAGGATCAATCAGCCTGCTATCTACCTGGCAAATCATCAACTGTATGTCGAGTCTTTCCTGTTTCTGAGCGTCATAACTGCACTGACGGACCTGCCGGTAGAGGCCATCGCCAAGAAACAGCACCAGGGCACCTGGGTTGGGGAGACCTACCGCCTAGCTGAAGCTGAAATGGTTGATAATAATCCAATGCAAATGCTGTTCCTTGACCGGGAAGACCCCAGCGATCTGTTACGAATACTGGATGACTTTAGCTCGACCCTGGCGGACAGACCCCGTTCCCTTCTGGTGCATGTGGAGGGTACGCGCGCAAAGCAAGCGGGGCAGCTGACCGAGAAGATAAGCTCAGTACTTGTGGACCTGTCTACAAGCAATGGAATTCCGATTGTGCCGGTACGTTTTGCCGGCGGTTTACCTCTTGAGAATACGGGAGCATCATTCGATTTCCCCATTGGCTTTGGTGGACAGGATCACTATATAGGCAGAGGAATTGAAGCTAGTGAGCTTGAAGCGCTGGCCTACAAGGAAAGAACGGCACTGATACTTGATGGTATTAATAGTCTTGGCCCCGTCGGTCGGGCTGATGTCCCATCACCAGGTGACCCGGAGTTTGCGGCGCTGATATCTGAACCGGTCGAGGTAGAACGGGTGCTGAGGGCAGTTATCGAGGACATGCCGGAACCCGGTGAGCGCATGCAAAATTTGCTGCAGAAGATCAGGTCAGATAGTCCTGCTGCAGACTTATCACCTTCAGAGTTGATCATGGCGAGAATGATAGGGCACAGCAATTAACAACAGTGAGTCAGGTCACTGGTTAACGGCAAGCAGTGTCGTTGTACCAGGAAATGAATTCATTGATGTTTGGCGAATCGGCCTGACTGATTCCAATCTCGAGTGTGAAGATATCCTGTCTGAAGATGAGTGCCGGCGAGTTGAGAAGTTTGCGTTTGAAGCAGGTCGAAGTACATTTGTCAGATCTCGCTGCTCCCTGCGGCGAATACTTTCCCTGTGCCTCGGCTGTCCACCGGACAAAATTGAATTCCGCTACAACGACCATGACAAGCCGGAGCTGGCTTATCCAATCCATGACGATATTCATTTCAATTTGTCCCACAGTGGAGAGATCGCCCTGATATGTGTGAGCAAAGGTCGGCACACGGGCATTGATGTTAATCATCTGGGCCGTACCACTGGGTGGAAAGCTGTCGCTAAGCGGACTTTCTCTGATGCAGAACAGGCGTCATTTGCATCCTATTCCGAGAGTGAACAGGAAAGGATTTTCTACTCTGTCTGGAGCCAGAAGGAGGCCTATACCAAGGCTATTGGTGACGGTTTTTCTTATGGGTTTCAAAATATAACGGTAGCTATCGATCCAGGTAGCCGTATGGGGCTTGTCGCAGATGACAAGTGTCCTGGCGCTATTGATGGCTGGCAGATTTTTGCCATTGACGCAGCTCCAGGGTGTGTCGCAGCACTTGCCTATGATGGCGTCGGCAAGCCGTCAATCAGGCAGTGGGATTTCGTTGCCTAGGTATCTAACGATGAACATGCTGGTACCGCGAGCAGGGCCATAGTATTTAGGAACTGATTTCAGAAGGTCCTATGGTTGAGGTGACATTCACTGGCCCGTTTGAGACGTTGAACTCCCGTTAGGTTTGCCTTGATTTTGGAGGCGCTTATTTTATACAGACGGGTGTTGGCATTTCTCCAAACCATTTCAATCCCGGTTCTGCCTCCACAACCACGGGTACATAGTTGGTCGTGATCGCTACAGATACGCCGAGGGCATCGTGCGGATGCTTACCGGTGAATTCCACGCCTGTTGATGGCTCGCCGTCTATCCAGATGGATTCGCCTGGTTTCGGGTAGTCAGAAGGGCATTCGTTCGGGCAGATAACGCCGGTCCACTCCATGGTAATCACCGGTGTACCATCCCTGAACCCTTCAACGCTGATGGTCAGGGCGCAAACATGGCCAGGCGGGCAGTCAATTACACTCGTTTTCAGTGCTGTCTTTGCCGGGTACCGGGTGATAGTCGACTTGATATCATCGGGGGGCTCCCAATCCAGCCCGGCCGCGACCGCGTGGATGGACTCCAGGAAGTAGAAATGCATAAACTTCTTGAAACGTCCAATCATCAGGTCAAATTCTTCAAGGCTGAGCCCATAGCCGAGCATGTCCCTTGCTATTTTGACGGAATCATATTCGCTGTGGTCCGCGGTTCGTGAAAACCTGAGTCCATCGACACGCTGCATGCTTCCTGTCAACGCCAGGGGCAGTAGTTCACTGATATAGGTGGGATTAACGCCCGTTCCATGAATGGTGACGTTGTTTTCTTTGGCAACCTTGTCTAGCAGACTCGCCTGCTCAGGGGAACGTATATAAGGATAGTTGAATCCCGTGAGGGTGATCACGTTCTTGCCCGCTTGCAGGCAGCGAATAATTTCATCCAGGTTTCCCTGCCAGTTGTCGTCATCATAGGCCATGCTGGTAGGAGTCATGTGCAGGACCAGGTCGGCGGGCGTCGAGAGCACCTCATCGATGTTGTTTGAAATTGTGACTCCGGTCCTGTCATTCAGGCCAACTACATCACTGACATCCCTGCCAACTAGCTGCTCATCGATGTCGATGGCCCCTACCAGTTCCACCGATTCTTTTTCAGCAATCAGTTTGGCGCTTCTCCTGCCAACGGCGCCCAATCCCATCTGAATTACTCTGTATTTTTTCATTACCTTTCCAGCCTCCCGTATCTTTAATGTTTTTCGGTCTAGTGCTGTGAGCTTTATGTCAGATCAAGGCTCGTTATCTGTGTCCGCCTGCAGGTGAACTGTCCCTGCTGAACCATCGATTGTAATCATCTCACCATCCCTGATCAGCGAGGTAGCGTTGTGCAGGGACGTTACTGCGGGCAGGCCATACTCTCGTGAGAGAACTGTGCCATGGGCGAGGATACCTCCCGTTTCCAATACCAGACCCTTGATTAGCAGGAATACTGGTGTCCAGCCGGGATCCGTGGAATTAGTTACCAGTATGTCGCCGGGTTCGACCCTGCTAAGAGCTCGAAGACTGTACAAGACCCTGGCGCGACCAGTGGTTTTTCCCGGACTGGCTGCAACGCCCGTGAGAATATTTCCC
>PBRP01000031.1 GCA_002726655.1 Gammaproteobacteria bacterium | reverse complement strand
TCTTTGCGGCTCATGTTGTAAATCTCCTCTGTCAAAGTAAGTTTCCTCTAAAACAAAAGAGGACACTTTAACTTTGGAGAAACCGGACATTACTACTTTGGCGCTACATTATCCCTCGAGTCGGTTGCGTGTTTCAGCGAACAGGTGTACATTCCCCATCGGGCTGCGACTGGTGATTTGAGACGCTCAAACCCCGACACTCCATGACGTAGCATATTCAGTAGCAGATGCAAGGAAGTTGACGCAATATGAGTGTGAGCCACGCAATCCAGCGAAGCGTTCCGGTGAATGATTTGGTACTAAAAAAGACAATACGCTCTTCCTTGAAGCGACCCGTTGGCTGTGCGGTAGTGGTGGGGAAACACAATTGATTGAATCTCCTCTCTTGCCCCTGGTTGTATATTTCCTTGCAGTCATTTCACTGGTTATGATTATTCTGGCCTTGTCCTTCGTCATAGGCGGACGTTCAGAAATGTCCGGGGCAACGATAGAGCCCTTTGAGTCAGGAATCGTCACGATTGGGTCCTCAAAGGTGCCCCTATCGATTGAGTTCTACCTGGTAGCCATATTTTTTGTAATTTTCGACCTTGAAACCGTCTTCATTTTTGCCTGGGCGGTCGCTTTTTACGAACTTGGACTGTTTGGCTACCTTGCAGTATCAGTATTTATACTGGTCCTGGTTGTGGCACTCATTTTTGAATGGAAATCCGGAGCCCTCGACTGGGGCATTAAAACGAGAACAGGTCTTAATAGAGAGCCTTCAGCGGTTCTTAATAAAGAGCCTTCAGCGGTTCTTAATAAAGAGCCTTCAGCGGTTGTTATTGAAGAGCCTTCAGCGGTTCCTAATAAAGAGCCTTCAGCGGCTGATACTAGAGAATAATCAAATGGAATGGAGCCTCGACAAAATAGATGATTCACAACGACTGCCGCAGGTAGATAAGTCGTTTGAAGAGCATATCCAGAAGAATATTGCCCTGGCGAAACTGGAAGACCTGCTTGCATGGGGCAGGAAACACTCCATCTGGCCCTTTAACTTTGGTTTATCCTGTTGCTACGTGGAAATGGCGACAGCATTTACCAGCCGCTTCGATATGGCGAGATTCGGCTCAGAAGTTATCCGCGCAACGCCTAGGCAAGCTGACCTGATAGTAATCTCAGGAACCTGCTTCTTGAAAATGGCGCCAGTTGTTCAGCGACTGTACGAACAGTTGCTGGAACCGAAGTGGGTAATATCCATTGGCTCCTGTGCAAACTCGGGCGGAATGTATGACATTTATAGCGTCGTTCAGGGAGTAGACAAGTTCATACCGGTCGACGTCTATATCCCAGGGTGTCCTCCACGCCCTGACGCGTTTCTGCAAGGTCTGACATTGCTCCAGGATGCTGTCGGCCAGGAAAGAAGACCATTAAGCTGGGTCGTTGGCGACCAGGGTGTGATCAAACCTGAAAAAGTAAGCCAGCGCGACCTCCATAACGATGAGCGAATGAAGGCGACCTTACTCAGGGAACCGAACCAAGTATAAAGAGAGGAACAACGTGGCTGCGGTAATGGATGCTGCTGACAATGAGCTTGTGGGGGAACTTAGTAACCAGTTTCCAGGCACCTCATTTATTGAGCAACAGACTTTCGACAATATTACTACCCTTTGGGTCCCCCGTGACAAACTCTTGTCTGTACTCGGCTACCTGAAGCGTGATTGTGCCTTTGAGATGCTATTTGACCTGTGTGGCGTTGATGAAAGAACGCGGGTACATACGGAAAATTTGCCGGAAAGCGACTTTTCCGTTGTTTATCACCTTGTTTCCTTCTCACAATACCGGGATATCCGCATAAAGGTAGCCCTGAAGGAAGCTGACTGTAAGCTGCCCACTGCCATCCCCGTCTGGCCCAATGCCAACTGGTATGAGAGAGAAGCCTGGGACATGTTCGGTATTGTCTTCACAGGCCACCCAAATTTATCTCGAATCCTGTTACCTGCCACCTGGGAAGGTCACCCCCTAAGGAAAGACCACCCGGCGCGCGCGACAGAATTGGAACCCTTCCGTATGACGAAGGAGCGCCAGGACAAAGAGCAGGAAGCAATGCGATTTGTTCCTGAAGACTGGGGAATGCAACGAAAGAACGAACACACGGAGTTCATGTTCCTGAATCTTGGGCCAAACCACCCCTCGGTTCACGGTGCATTCCGCATCGTCCTGCAGTTAGATGGCGAGGTGATTGTTGACGCCGTACCAGAAATTGGTTTTCACCATCGTGGCGCCGAAAAGATGGCTGAAAGGCAAACCTGGCACACCTATATACCTTATACCGACCGTATTGATTACCTGGGCGGTGTGATGAACAACCTGCCCTATGTAATGGCTTTGGAGAAGATGGCGGGTATTAAAGTACCGGACCGGGCCAAAGTTATCCGTATCATGCTGGCAGAAATGTTCAGGATTATCAGCCACCTGGTGTTCTACGGCACCTTTGTCCAGGACGTCGGCCAGATGTCCCCAGTATTTTTTACGTTTTCCGACCGGGAAAAATTATTTCGTATCATTGAGGCCATAACAGGCGGGCGCATGCATCCCGCCTGGTTCCGAATCGGCGGTGTCGCCCATGACTTACCCGAAGGCTGGGAAAAAATGGTTCAGGACTTTGTTGATTTCATGCCCAAGCGCCTGGATCACTACGACAAGATGTGCATGCAAAATAGCATCCTAAAGAATCGTTGTGTTGATATTGGCGTCTTTACCAAAGAAGAGGCACTCGATTGGGGTGTCACTGGTCCTGGACTTCGTGCGACGGGCGTAGACTTCGACTGGAGAAAGAACCGCCCTTATGGCGGCTATGATCAGTTCGATTTCGAGGTGCCCGTCTTCCACAAGGGTGATATCTACGACAGGGCGCTGGTGCGTATTGAAGAAATGCGCCAGAGCGTACGGATTATCAAACAGTGCCTGGATAATATGCCAGCCGGCGCCTACAAATCGGATCATCCTGTGACCACGCCGCCGGTCAAAGACAAAACAACGCATGACATTGAAACCCTGATCCATCATTTCACGAATGTGAGCTGGGGACCTGTTATTCCACCAGGGGAGTGCAGCGTCACCATTGAAGCAACCAAGGGCAACAACATGTACTACCTCACCAGTGACGGTGGCAGCATGTCTTATAGAACACGAATACGGGTGCCCTCATTCCCCCACTTACAACAGATCCCATTGATCAGTCGCGGCCTTCTTATTTCCGATCTAATCGCAATCCTGGCAGGGGTCGATTTTGTCATGGCTGACGTGGATCGGTAACCAGGTTAACTTAATGAGCATGGCACAGGACAAAATGGTATCAGCCTTATCCGAGCAGGAAATCGAGGAAATTGAAGCTGAAATCAGTCACCTGCCCAACCGGCAGGCTGCAGCTATTGATGCCTTGAAAATAGTACAGGGCCACCGCGGCTGGATCTCAGATGAAAGTCTTGGTGCTATCGCAAATTTGCTGCAAATGAGCACTGCAGAATTAGACGGAATCGCCACATTTTACAGCCTGATATTTCGTCAGCCTGTTGGCGAAAAGGTGGTGATGGTCTGTGACAGCGTATCCTGCTTTTTAATGGACGGTGAGACGGTTAGCAAAAGCATCAAAGAAAAACTTGGTATTGATTTTGGCGAAACCACCAGCGACGGCAAGTACACGCTGCTGCCTGTGACCTGCCTTGGTGACTGTGACCACGCTCCGGCGATGATGATTGGGGATGAGGAGCACCATGATCTGAAGCCAGAAACCGTCGGCAAGCTTTTCGATGATGCTAGCAAGCGTTCCGGGGATGATGCGTCGTGACAGATAAACCGCTAACGAAAAACATCAAGGGCGATAAGCCCGCAGACCTCGCGGCCTATGAAGCGAACGGTGGCTACGTGGCAGTTCGCGATACGATCGGCAAAAAATCATCCTCCGATCTGCTGGATATAATCAAGGATTCCAACTTGAGAGGCCGCGGTGGTGCAGGATTCCCAACCGGTATGAAGTGGAGCTTTGTGCCGATGGACAAAACAGAAGGACATAAATACCTCGTCTGTAATGCGGATGAAATGGAACCAGGCACATTCAAAGATCGCGTGATCATGGAGAAGGATCCGCACCAACTGGTCGAGGGAATGATACTCTCAGCATATACGATCGATGCCGACATCGGCTATATTTTCATCCGTGCCGAATACCATGCAGCTGCACGGCGCCTGCGTGAAGCTATCAATGCGGCCAAAGAGAAAGGTTACCTCGGGGAAAACATACTCGGGACTGGGTACAATTTTGAACTCCATGTACACAGCAGTGCGGGTCGATATATTTGCGGCGAAGAAACTGCGCTGCTGAATTCCCTGGAAGGGAAAAGAGCAAACCCCCGGGCCAAACCACCTTTTCCACAGGTTAGCGGTCTCTGGGGTCGACCCACGATCGTCAATAATGTTGAAACGCTCTGCAACATAACTCACATCGTTGCCAACGGTGCGGACTGGTTCAAGGATCTTGGGCTGGGTGAAGACTCGGGTACAAAGCTATTTGGTGTCAGTGGACGGGTAAAGAGCCCGGGTTGCTGGGAACTGCCAATGGGAACACCCATCAGAGAAATTATCGAAGATCACGCGGGCGGCATGGCTGATGGCTACGAGCTCAAAGGTTTCCTGCCGGGTGGCGCATCCACAGACTTCCTCCTGCCTGAACACCTCGATCTGGCCATGGACTATGACGTGATCATGAAGGCTGGCAGCCGCATGGGCACAGGCACCATGATCATTTTGGATGACCAGGTCTGCCCGGTCGCAATGGTGCGAAATATAATAGAGTTCTTCGCTCGCGAATCCTGCGGTTTCTGTACACCTTGCCGCGACGGCCTGCCCTGGGTGCACAAGATACTCGATAGCATCGAGAATGGACGTGGCGAACCCCAGGGCATGGATATTTTAAACAGGCAAGCAGCATTTTTGGGAGCTATCGGCCACACCAATTGTGCCCTTGCTCCTGGTGCAATCGAGCCACTGGCGAGTGCCATGAAATATTTCGGCGACGAATTCAATCAGCATATTGAGGAAAAACGATGCCCCTATTCCAATAAGAATGGGGCCAACTAGCATGGCAAAAATTACCGTTGATGGTCGCACATTCGAAGTTGATGATTCAGACAACCTGCTGGAGGCACTCCTCGGCCTGGGTGAAGATCTGCCTTATTTCTGCTGGCACCCTGAAATGGGTTCGCTTGGTTCATGCCGGCAATGTGCTGTAGTCCAATACATGGATGAAAACGACGAACGAGGCAGGGTCGTGATGTCCTGTATGACGCCCGTTACTGACGGTGCAATCCTTTCCGTACAGGGTGAAAAGGCCAGTGATTTTAGAGAATCAAATATCGAAAACCTGATGCTCAACCACCCCCACGACTGTCCAGTGTGCGAAGAGGGAGGCGAGTGCCACCTGCAGGATATGACCGTCATGAGCGGCCATAAGGACAGGCAATACAAGTATCAGAAGACAACCTTTAACAATCAGGATCTCGGGCCTTTTATTGGTCACGAAATGAACCGCTGCATCACCTGTTATCGCTGTGTACGGTTTTACGGTGACTATTCAGGCGGCGACGATCTGGCCGCATTCGGTTCACGAGGCAGAGTATTCTTTGGCCGTACCGAGGATGGTGTACTGGAGAATGAATTTGCGGGCAACCTTGTAGAAGTGTGCCCAACAGGTGTTTTCACTGACAAGACGTTGAGCGCTCACTACACCCGAAAATGGGATCTTCAATCGGCACCGGCCGTTTGTACAGGCTGCTCCCTGGGCTGCAATATCACCGTATCTGAACGCTACGGTGAAGTACGTCGCGTACACAACCGTTACAACAGCGAAGTCAATGGATACTTCCTTTGTGACCGGGGCCGATTTGGCGCAGGCTATGTCAACAGTGATGATCGAATCCCCTATTGCGGAATTCGTGATGCTAACGGCGTCTACGAGGCTACTTCAGCCGAAGATATCCTCTCACACCTTAAGACACTGCTGAGTGATGCCAAATCAGTCGTTGGCATCGGTTCACCAAGATCATCACTGGAAGCTAACTTCGCGTTGCAAACGCTGGTTGGTGAGGACAATTTCTATTCCGGCCTTTCCGCTGTCGAAGCCGAAATTGCCAGCCTGCAGCTGCAGGTCCTGAACAGCGACCTCAAAACGCCGTCTCTCGCGGAAGTCGAAGACTGTGATGCAGTACTGATTCTCGGAGAAGACACCACCAATCATGCACCCAGACTGGCCTTGTCAATTCGCCAGGCAGTGCGAAATGAAGCAAAAGACCTGGCGAAAGAAGCGCGCATACCACTATGGCAGGATGCAGCCGTGCGAAAGCTGGCCCAGGATGCAAAAAGCCCATTATTTGTCCTCACGTCATCAGCGGATCGCCTGGATGGCATTGGCACAGGTATCAGGCTCAGTTCAGAAGATATCGCCCTGGCAGGTATCAATATCGCAAACGGTATTGATGGTACCGCTGAAGACGACGCAGACATCCAATCAATCGTCGAGGCGCTGACAAATGCCAGCAAACCCTTGATTGTCACCGGCAGCAGCAGCGCTTGCCCGGAAATTGTAAAAGCGGCAGTTAACATTGCAACTGCACTGAGCAAACGCAATGCTGAAACCGGACTGCTCATCTGCACAGATGAAGCCAATACCCTTGCCGCGGCTAGATTGAGTGAGAAGCCTTTCCCCACAACTGGTGCGGATGTCGCTATTGTTCTCGAGAATGACCTGTCATTGCGGGTAGCTGGGGCCACCCTTGATGACTGGCTGGCTCAAGTAACCAGCCTGGTGGTCATCGACAGCCTGGATAACAGTATCAGCTCAAGGTCCAGCCTGGTGTTACCGGCAGCGACCTTCGCCGAAGCAGAAGGCACCTACATTAACAACGAGGGGCGTGCACAGCGATCCTTCGGTGCATTCAAGCCAAAAGGTGATATTGCTCCCGCCTGGGACTGGCTGCTGCGTATTTGCCACGACCAGAATCTTCTCACCGGAGTGGAACAGTTTGATGACCTGCTGGGCAGCATAGCCAGCGCTAACGAAGACCTGGCTGGAGCCGTTGATGCTGCACCCAATGCCGCATTCAGGGTTCATGGCCAAAAGATTTCAAGAATGACCCACCGTTCCAGTGGACGTACCGCCATAGTGGCCGATGTTAGCCTGCATGAACCCAAGCAGCCTGAGGATAATAATTCTGCCCTCACCTATAGTATGGAAGGAACCAATCAGGATTCACCCGGCGGAATGAAAGCCTATACCTGGTCACCGGGTTGGAATTCAAACCAGTCCATCAGTAAATATCAAAATGAAATATCGGGAAGTGCAGGAGAAGGCACCCGCGGTGTGAAATTATTTGTAGACTCATCTTCCCAACTTGCTGCCCTCGAGACTAGTCCCGGTGGGAACAGTAGTGCTGTCAGCGTCGTACCAAACTGGCACATCTTCGGCAGCGATGAACTTACTAACAGGTGTGAAGCCATTCATAGCCTTGCTCCTTCCCCCTATGCGCTGCTGAATTCAGCTACTGCCAGTAAACTGGGGGTTAAGGCGGGTGATGCATTAAAACTTGCCGCTGGCGAAGCACCTTCACTGGCAGTGATGCTGGATGACAGTATTGCTGAAGGCTGCGTGATATGCCCGGTACTGGAAGAAACACGTGCTTATCTTCACTTGCCGACTGCAGGCGATGGCCTACTAGTCAAAGATGAGTCCTGGACACCACCAGCCGATGCAGAAAATATCATCTCGAGTGACAGGAGTTCTTGATGCCAGATGAAGTTTTCATCTATGTGATCGTTTTTGGCACCCTGCTAGGTACGCTTACATTTGCTGCCGTGCTCGTCTGGTTTGAACGCCGACTGCTGGGACTCTGGCAGGACCGCCTCGGCCCTAACAGGGTTGGACCTTTTGGTATCGGCCTTGCACTGGCCGACATCCTTAAACTCTTGACCAAGGAAGACTGGATACCGCCATTTGCCGACCGGATCGTTTTTATCTTTGCCCCAACAGCGGTACTGATTGCCATGTTCATGGGGTTCACCGTAATTCCCTGGGCACCAGGGGTCCAGATAGTGGATCTCAATATCGGACTGCTGTTTTTCCTCGGTATGACTTCCCTTGCCGTCTACAGCGTATTGTTGGGGGGTCTGGCCTCTCACAACAAGTATTCCCTGCTCGGTGCTTTACGTGCCGGAGCACAGATGGTCAGTTATGAAGTATTTATGGGTCTGTCGCTGATGGGTGTAGTGATGTTGGCCGGTTCCTTCAGCCTCGTTGATATCGTCAATGCCCAGCAGGATCTCTGGTTTGTTGTCAGCCAGCCCCTCGGATTTTTTGTCTTCCTGATCGCAGGTATTGCCGAAAGTCACCGCCTGCCATTTGACCTGCCGGAAGCAGAGCATGAGCTGGTAGCCGGGTTCCACACTGAATACTCAGGCATGAAGTTTGGTATGTTCATGCTGGGCGAGTACCTGGGTGTCATCCTGATCTCATCGATAATGGCCACAGTATTTTTCGGCGGCTGGCTTGGCCCTGATTTCCTGCCTCCCTTTTTCTGGCTCGCCATTAAGATTTTCACCCTGATTTGCTTTTTTGTCTTATTGCGTGCCGCAATACCCAGGCCTCGCTTTGATCAGCTCATGTCCCTGGGGTGGAAAATCATGCTGCCACTGACGCTGGCCAACCTGCTGGTAACTGGTGGCATTGTCCTCTTGACGGGGTATCAACCATGATTGGAGCACTAATTAGCCAGATCAGAACCCTATGGACTGTGCTGCAGCATACATTTACACCTGCGGATACCGTTGAGTACCCCGCCAAGCCTGGATGGTTTGGCGTTACCAAGAACTCCACCAAGGTGGGGCCATACCTGGCGCCAAGATATCGCGGCCGGATCGTTCTGACACGGGACCCTGATGGCGTTGAACGATGCGTCGCCTGTAATCTCTGCGCTGTTGTCTGCCCTGCTGACTGCATTGCGCTACAAAAAACAGAAGATGAAAATGGGCGCTGGTACCCGGAATTTTTCCGCATCAATTTTTCACGGTGCATTATGTGCGGATTCTGTGAAGAAGCCTGCCCTACTTACTCTATCCAGCTCACACCAGATTTTGAGATGTGTGAATACGACCGGCAGAATCTGGTTTACGAGAAAGACAACCTGCTGATCGATGGGCCGGGTAAATACCCAGATTACAGCTTCTACCGCATCTCTGGCATGGCTATTGGTGGTAAGGGCAAGGGTGAAGCAGAGAATGAAGCACCACCCGCAGATGTCAGGAGTTTGCTGCCATGAGTACCGAACTGTTTCCTTTTTACTTGGCTGCAACAGTTGCGCTGGTTTCAACCCTACTGGCGGTAACGCGATATAACCCGACGCATGCTCTGATATATTTCATCATTTCTCTGCTTGCAACTGCGGTCATTTTCTTCCTTCTTGGCGCACCTTTTGCTGCAGTGCTCGAAATAATGATCTATGCCGGCGCAATCGTGGTGCTGTTTTTGTTTGTGGTTATGATGCTTAACCTGGGTTCACGCGGAGATGAGCTGGAACACCAGTGGCTTAAACCCAAAATGTGGGTCATGCCTTCTGTTCTTTGCCTCATTCTCTTCTTTGAGCTTGTTTATGTACTTTCCGGACCATCTCATCCCATTACCGGTACCGCCGTTTCACCCAAGGAAGTGGGCATTCAGCTTTTTGGACCCTATGTTCTCGCCGTAGAGATCGCATCAATGTTGCTACTGGCGGGGCTGGTAGGCGCCTATCACCTGGGAAGACGCTATCTATCTGATGCAAGGGGGCAAAGCTAATGGACCCAGTTGCTGTACCAGTTGAACAAGGACTGGCTCTTGCCGCCATATTGTTCTCAATCGGACTGACTGGTGTCATGGTTCGACGGAATATAATTATCATCCTGATGTCTGTAGAGGTCATGCTTAACGCCTGCGCCCTGGCATTCATCGTTGCAGGAGCCAAATGGGGGGAGGCTGATGGACAAATCATGTTCATGTTGATCCTGTCAGTCGCAGCCGCAGAAGTTGCCGTCGGCCTGGGATTGCTGCTGCAGATAAATCGTCGAGTCGGATCTATCGATATTGACGAGACCAGCAGGTTAAGGGGCTAGTCCATGAACGAATTAATTTGGTTAGTACCCCTCGCTCCACTAATTAGCTTCACCATAATGTTTGCGACCCAGGGTAAACTGGGGAAAACCCCTGTCGCTATTCTCGGGGTTGGTTCTGTAGGACTGTCGGCGTTGATCGTCTTCAGTATCGTCTTTAGCTGGATGAATTCAGGTCCACAGGCACCCTATATCTACACCGTTGCCTCATGGATCAATGTTGGTGGGTTTAACCCGAAAATAAGTTTCCACCTGGACGGCCTGTCACTAACCATGATGTCTGTTGTTACGGGTGTTGGCTTTCTGATTCACGTCTACTCCTCCCTGTTTATGGAAGATGATGAGGATTACAGCCGCTTTTTCTCTTACATGAACCTGTTTGTTTGCGCCATGCTTATTCTTGTACTGGCCGACAACATGCTACTCCTGTACCTGGGCTGGGAAGGTGTGGGACTGTGTAGTTACCTGCTGGTCGGCTTCTGGCATGAGGACCTAAATAACTGTGCCGCGGCCCGAAAAGCATTTGTCGTCACAAGAGTCGGCGATACAGCCATGGCACTGGGTTTATTCCTGTTGTTTATGCACCTGGGTACATTACAGATACAGCCAATGATAGAGGCCGCTACCCAAACCTGGGTGGCGGGTGACACGATTCCCACAATAGCCGCGCTGCTGCTGCTCGGTGGTGCCGTTGGAAAATCCGCACAGTTGCCGTTGCAGACATGGTTGCCGGATGCCATGGCGGGACCGACCCCGGTCAGCGCCTTGATCCACGCGGCTACCATGGTAACCGCTGGCGTTTACCTCATAGCCAGAACACATGGGCTGTATCTGCTGGCTCCGATGGCACAGACAGCTGTCGCAGTGGTGGGTCTCGCCACTCTGCTGATGGCAGCGTTTACTGCCCTCACCCAGACTGATATTAAGCGAATCCTGGCGTATTCAACGATCAGCCAGATCGGCTACATGTTCCTGGCGCTCGGCGTTGGTGCCTGGGCATCCGGTATCTTCCACTTGATGACACACGCCTTTTTCAAGGCGCTCCTGTTCCTTGGTGCAGGTGCCGTAATCTACAGCCTCCACCACGAGCACAATATCTTCAAGATGGGTGGCCTGAGAAAGAAACTGCCCGTTGCTTTCTGGAGTTTCCTGATTGGCAGCGCAGCGCTCACCGCCCTGCCCCTGACCTCCGGTTTCTTCAGCAAGGATGAAATTCTTCTCGCTGCCTATGAAGTGAATCCCTGGTTCTGGGCCGGTGGACTGCTAGGAGCTTTTCTCACCTCCGTCTATAGTTTCCGACTTGTGTTCGTCGTCTTTTTCGGTGAAGCAAAAACAGAGCCCTCCGCTCCTGCTGGCCCAAGAATGGCGGTGCCCTTGATCATACTCTGCGTGCTATCAATTATTGGCGGCTGGTTCCATATTCCGGTGGATGCAGTCTTCCCGGTTGTTGCTGAATCACATCACGACCAGACGATTGCAATCATTACTCCGCTTGTACCAATACTAGGTGTAATACTTGCCTACCTGATGTTCCTCAGGAAGAGCCTGGATTTTACTTCCCTGCTGGAATCTCCCCTGGGTAGTAATCTGCGAAAATTCTTTTTCAGCCACTGGGCGATGGACTGGCTGTACGACAAAGTTTTTGTCATGCCCTATAAAACGATAGCACGTGTGAATCAGTCCGATATTGTCGATATGGTCTATGAAGGTATCGCCAATATCACATCTATCTTCCACTACCTGACGTCCTCCACACAAACGGGCCAGCTGCGCTGGTACGCCTTTTCGATGGTTGCAGGTCTGGTATTTATTCTGGTCATCATGTTGGGGATTATCTGAATGCAGCTCGTTGCCCTAATTAGTGTTTTATTCATAGGTGGCCTGGTAGCCTGGCTGGCAGAAAGACGTAATCATGACTGGCCCAAATGGGTGTCACTGATCACCATTTTACTCAGCGCCCTGCTGATGATACCGCTGTTTTCGCTCGAGCCTACCAGCGTGCCGCTGGGTGCAGCCACTTCACAATGGTTGCTGGTCTATGAGGCACCCTGGATCCCAAGATTTGGCATTAGCTTCCTGCTGGGAATGGATGGTCTGTCGCTGCTGATGGTAGCCCTGACCCTCTTTCTGGGGCTGGTTGCACTGGCTTCATCCTGGAACGAAATTGATCATCAGCCCGGGTTTTTCCAGTTCAACCTGATGTGGACACTTGCCGGCGTTACCGGTGTTTTTGTTGCCCTCGATCTGTTCCTGTTCTTCTTTTTCTGGGAAGTCATGCTGATTCCTATGTATTTCCTGATCGCAATCTGGGGGCACGAAAACAAGGCTTATGCCTCCATGAAGTTCTTCCTGTTCACGCAGATCAGCGGCCTGTTTATGCTGCTGTCCATTCTGGCCTTCGTGTTTGCCGCAGCAGACCTAACCGGTAATTTCACCTTCAACTATTTCGATCTCGTTGGTTTGAACCTTGATCCTGATCTCGCCTGGTGGCTGATGCTCGGGTTCTTCGTCGCCTTTGTGGTCAAGCTGCCGGGATTTCCTTTTCATACGTGGCTGCCTGATGCGCACACCCAGGCGCCAACGGCCGCGAGCGTGCTTCTTGCCGGGATTTTGCTGAAAACCGGAGCGTACGGCCTGATCCGATTTACCGTGCCACTATTCCCCGAAGCTGCGATGGAAATTGCCCAGGTAGCCATGCTCCTCGGTGCAATCGGTGTTGTATACGGCGCCATAATGGCGTTCGCCCAGGATGATTTTAAACGACTGGTCGCCTATTCCAGTGTCAGCCATATGGGTTTCGTGCTGATTGGTATCTTTGCCTGGCGGGAACTAACGCTGCAGGGATCTGTTATGCAGATGGTTGCCCATGGGCTCAGCACGGCGGCACTATTTATGATCGCCGGTGCACTGCAACACAGGCTGCACACGAGAGATGTATCAGAAATGGGCGGGCTTTGGAAAGACATGCCGCGGATGGGTGCCATAGCCATGTTTTTCATCATTGCCTCTTTGGGCATGCCGGGCCTCGGTAATTTCGTAGGAGAATTCATGATCCTGATGGGGACATTCCAGGTGAATGTACCTATTACAGTATTTGCTTCTCTGGGACTAATAGTCGCAGCCGTTTACTCCCTCGTCGCAATGCAGAGAGTATTCCAGGGCGCACCCACAGCAGACAGGAATCTTCAGGACTTTGATTTACGGGAAGTTGCCACCATGGTGCTAATGATGTTGGGCCTGGTCTATCTGGGTGTTCATCCACAACCGGTATTCGATATGGTGGAGCCCGCCTTGACTAGCCTGTATCAACTAACCGGTCCGATGCACGAATGGGTGGGAGCAGCAAGATGAGTGATCAACAACTAGTTGCCATACTGCCCCACATCCTCCTCAGTGCATTGATCCTCATCCAGATGATGGTCATCGCCTTCGCCAGGAATCTGGTGACAACGGTCGTTATATCAATCATCGCACTGGTGCTGACCGGGCTTGCCTTTATACCGGTACATTCCCTGATTCCTATCGTGGTGACGCCCCTGATTGTCCTCGACGGATATGCCATATTCTACTCAGGGCTGATCCTGATGAGCGCCACCGCCGTAACACTTATGGCGTACGACTATTTCAAAGATCGTGAGGAGAGACAGGATGAGTTTTTCATGCTGTTGCTGCTGGCAACACTTGGTGCCCTTATCCTGGTATGCAGCTCGCACTTCGCATCCCTGATTCTTGGGCTGGAGTTGCTGGGGGTTTCCCTCTACACCATGATTAGTTATCCACGGAAAGGATTGCTGACCCTGGAGGCCGCCCTGAAGTACCTAATACTTTCCGGAGTATCCTCCACCTTTATTCTATTCGGGGCTGCCCTCATCTACGCTATCAGTGGCAGTCTGGGCTTTGCAGAACTCGCCACCATCGGTTCGGCGGAGAACGGCACAGGTGAATTGTTCCTGACAGCTGGCAGTGCGCTGATTTTCGGCGGTATCATGTTCAAACTATCTCTGACACCATTCCATATGTGGACCCCCGACGTTTATGAGGGTGCTCCAGCTCCGGTGACGGCATTCGTTGCCACGGTTTCCAAAGGCGCGATATTTGCCATAAGCCTGCGGCTCTTTACTTCCTCAGGTTTGATTGAGACCAGCTCAATTCTCACCGGCCTCTCTATTGTCGCCATCCTTTCGATGCTGGCAGGAAACCTGCTCGCCCTCAAGCAGGACAATGTAAAACGTATCCTCGCTTACTCTTCCATTGCGCACCTGGGTTACCTGATGGTGGCTTTTATCGCCGCTGGCATGGTTGGCGGTGGCATGGTTGGCGGTAAAGTATTGGCATTCGAAGCATCCAGCTACTTCCTTTTTGCCTACTTCATTACCACTCTGGGCGCTTTTGGTGTGGTGACAATCGTATCCCTGCGTGATCATGAGAAAGACGCTGGCGATATCTCCAACTACGAGGGCTTATTCTGGCACCGCCCCCTTTTGGCAATTATGTTTACGCTGACACTACTGTCCCTCGCAGGTATTCCGCTTACGGTTGGATTTATTGGCAAGTTTTATATCTTCACCGCCGGTGTGACAACAACACTCTGGTTACTTCTGCTGACGGTAATCGCAGGTAGTGGCATAGGACTTTTCTACTACCTGCGGATCATCTTTGCCATGACCAAGAGAACTGACGCCAGTGTGAGTGAAATTGAAATCCCACTCGCAGGTGGCTGCGCGGTGGCAGCAATTAGTGCTGCAATGTTGCTGTTTGGCATTTACCCTGCACCTGTCATCAACCTGATCAATAACCTTATCGCTTAGTGAAGGACATCAGGGTGATTGAGAAAGCTCAAACACCCTATCGCTGTCCCGACTTTTGACAATCCCACTACAGGTTGTAGCCAGTTTCATTGTGCTGTGCCAGGTCCAAACCAGTTGATTCATCCTCTTCGCTGACTCGCAAACCAATGGTGAGATCAACCAGTTTCAGAATAATAAAGGTCCCTATAGAGCTGTAAATCAATGTCGCCACAATACCTTCAATCTGCACAAGAAGCTGACTGCCCATTGATCCGGATTCAACACCGAATCCAGCGCCACCAAGACTTTCCGCACAAAATACACCGGTGAGTACCGCGCCAACTATTCCTCCCACACAGTGCACACCAAAGACGTCCAGCGAATCATCGTAGCCCAGTGCCCGCTTTAGCGTTGTAGACGCAAAGAAACAAATAACCCCGGCAGATAAGCCAATCGCCATGGCACCCAGTGGGCCAACGTAACCGGAGGCGGGTGTAATAGCAACCAACCCAGCCACGGCACCAGTAATAATGCCAAGCACACTGGCTTTCTTGTACAGGACCCATTCCGTCATCATCCAGCCAAGCGCAGCACAGGCAGCTGCCACCTGTGTAACCAGCATTGCCATTGCTGCCGTGCCATCTGCCGCCAATTCACTTCCAGCGTTAAAACCAAACCAGCCGACCCACAACATTGCAGCGCCGATAACTGACAAGGTCAGGTTGTGTGGTGGCATTGGCGTCCTGGGATAACCTTTTCGATTACCGAGAACAAGGGCAGTTACAAGGCCTGCAATCCCCGCATTGATGTGAACGACGGTTCCGCCTGCAAAATCGAGAATACCCATCGACCCCAACCAGCCACCACTACCCCATACCCAGTGAGTGATAGGCGCATAAACAAAGGTGACCCATACTCCAACAAAGACAAGTAGTGCTGAAAATTTCATTCTGTCCACGAATGCACCGACCATAAGTGCCGGGGTAATAATCGCGAAGGTCATCTGGAAGGTAATGAAGAGGGTTTCAGGAATAGTCCCCGAAACAGATTCGGTCCCTACGCCGGCCAGGAACATCATGCCAAGGCCGCCCCAGTATTCCCCTTCCCCACCAAATGCGATGCTGTATCCCCATAGAACCCAGATGACAGTCACCAGGCAGGTAATTGAGAAACACTGCATAAGGACCGACAGCACATTCTTGACCCTGACCATACCTGCATAAAACAACGACAGGCCAGGAATCGTCATAAACAACACCAGCAGCGTAGCGGTAAGCATCCAGGCTGTATCACCTGAGCTGATCTCGTCAGCAAAGGCAACGGGCGCAACGGTTAACATCAACAAACCAACGAGTGACCTTGTTATCAGGCTCCCTCTGGCTTGAGATACAATTTTTTGCAAATTCTCTTCCACTTACGACTCCTCCAAGTTTTGCTCTTTTAAATAGCCTTGTCACACCTTGTATCGGCGTGCAGGACTTCATCGACGAACAGTTGAGCAAGGTTGATGCCAGAACGACCATTTTCTCAGAAGTTATGGATATGCCCCACATATGGGACATACAGGGACACAAGGTCTTCCAGACGCACCATTCGAGCGCACTCTTTTGATGCGCCGGCGAATTCCGGCGCTCCATAATGCAGCGCCATATCCGGT
Source organism: Gammaproteobacteria bacterium (assembly GCA_002726655.1). Lineage (GTDB taxonomy): Bacteria > Pseudomonadota > Gammaproteobacteria > Pseudomonadales > Azotimanducaceae. Next base: position 18,878 of record PBRP01000031.1, on the reverse strand, counting down.
CCATCTACCAAAAAGGATCAGGCTGGTGAGCTGATCCTGGTTTTTGCCGTATACTAGGATGAAATCCGTCTGCTTAGGTCACATGCCACCAGCCTGGTTTCAGCGCTACATATCTGCCAGCTCCTCGAACCACAGGGTCAAAGTCTTCGGCAAGGATATCCACTATCGAAGGTGGTCCACGCAGGACAACCCAGGTCTACTTTTTGTTCACGGCTATGGTGCGCATTCACACTGGTGGGACTTTATAGCGCCCGCCTTTATTGAGAACTTTGATGTCGTCGCTATGGACATGAGCGGCGCAGGCGACAGTGCACATAGGGATCTCTACCAGGCTCGCATCTTTGCGACAGAAATTATCGGGGTTTGTAAAGATGCTGGGCTACGGTCCCCCGTCATCATCGGACACAGCTTCGGCGGTGCCATGACACGGGTGGCAGCCTGGGCGAACGGTGGTGAACTTGCGGGGGCAGTTCTGGTCGATACCATGTTGTCTCGCGAGGGTCGCCAACGCACACCTGTGGCATACACAAAATCAGGTCCACGCACCCGTATTCGTTACTACGACTCGCTGGCTGAAGGTGCGAAACGATTCCGTCTCCGACCTGCCCAACCCTGCGCCAACCGGTACATCCTGAACTACATTGCTCGCCACTCACTCGCACGGGGGAAAAAGGGATATTCCTTCAAGCTAGACCAGGCCCTGTTCTCAAAGATGCGTGGAGATACTGGCGATGAGTTACCTGATGCGCTGACAATGATTACAGAATCACAGTGTCCGATTGGTATCATCTACGGTCAAAACAGCCGCATTCTTACAGCTGAATCAGCAACCATTCTCAAGGATTTGGTAGGAGAAGATTTGATTCAATGTGTCCCTGACTCACATCACCATGTATTCCTTGNCCAGCCACTGGCTTTTATTGATACGCTCAGGAACTTGCTGCCAAAACTCCAGACTAGTTTAGCGGAGAATCAAAATGGCCCTTCATGANTTATCCAGGTTAAACTGATAATTCACCTCATCACGATCAAACAAATGGACAGTCAAGGTAATTCCGAAGAAGCCACTCAATCAGAAATACAAAACCACGAAGCACCTTTCACCGTATATGAAGCAAATATGCCAGATTGGCGTATTTGGTTTGGAGTAAGTCTCACTGCCTTTTGGCTGATCATGCTCTCTGCCTACATAACAGGTACCATCGGTTGGACAAATATCGGCCGGGCACCAATCGAGCGGCCGGCAGTTTCCTTGAAGGCGCATTTGCTCCCCTGGCTTTTTTATGGCTCGTGATTGGATACTTTTTGCAGAAGAAGGAACTGATGCAAAATACGAATGCCATCAAGATGCAATATATTGAAATTCAAAAGTCCGCAGCGCAGGCTGAAATTCAGTCACAGGCCATCAAGGCGTCAGAGCTTCATGCCAGGAAGGAATCTTTCCTTCGCATCGCCGAAAGCGTCAAACAACAGCTTGGGGCCATCGTGGNCTTCTTGTACCTTTCCAGCCAGGCATCCGGAGGTGGCGGCATCGTCTCCCAGGACAAGATTTCCGACCTCTGGACAGCCATGAACCAGAATGATCCTGAAGTCTTCTCCCGTTCCATGATGCAGATCCATTTTCTGAACGGTGAGAACTATGCCTACAAGCTTTTCTACGGCACGGCCATCAGGACCCGCCATAGTGAGAATTTTATATTCAATATGGAGCGACTGATCAGGGCCGCAGATGAATGCGATGATGACGGTATGATTCGCGATTCGCTTTTGGGCAGTGCACACGGCTTTATCTACGACAAAATGACGACCTTTAGAGATTCGCCCCCAGGCGGATTTACGTACGGCAAATACGACTTTGATCCTGACTCATTCGAGTGACTGCAAACAGCTAGACCAAAATTAGGAAACATCTACATGGACCCCGTAAAAGCTATCTCCTCAGACCGCGACCAGGCCAGGAAACTAGCTGATACCAACGCTGATATCTGTTTTCTCGCACTTGCAGATGCCAATGGCAGGGCATCTGTCAGGACCCTGGTATTAAGAGATATCTCAGATAACTATTTCACGCTGTTTTTAAACAAAACCAGCCCCAAGTGGACCGCGTTTGAAGAAGGGACGGGGCATGAAATGCTGATCTGGTACGCCAGTGTACTGCGCCAGTACAGGGTCTCGGGGAAACTAGAGGAACTTGACCAATCAATCGTGAGTCAAAACTGGAAAAACCGACCCGATGGCAGCAAGTATCTTGATTCTGTCTACGAGGAACTTGGAAACCAGAGTTCACCGATAGATTCCCGTCATATCCTCACTGATAAGATCAGCCAGTTGAAGCAGAGCATGGACCTGGAGACGATGCAGGCACCCGCTGCGGTTTCTGGTCTGAAGCTTACCGCAGACAGGATCGACGTATTGGATCTCAATCATCAGGATCGAATCCATGACCGCCAGCTCTACACTTATGACGGTGGAACCTGGACCACACAGGTTCTGATTCCATAGCTTCCCTTCGGTGGCACAATCATTCGACCGCACAATAATGGAGAAGCACTGAATCCGGTGCCGGATCTTTGACAGTGACCCTGCCTGTCTATAAATTAGCTTCCAGGATACGGATCATATCCATCGTGTCGATCGTTCTAACCAGGGGGAACCGTCGAACATGCCTATTGGCTCCCTGATGTAAAAGGAGGTGATCCCATCAATAGTCAGTCTATTAGGGGAGCCTCCGGGTTGTTTTAACTCGGAGCTTGCTCCCACTACGTAAGACGCGGCCCCAGGGTGCATGCATCCTGGGGCTTTTTCTTTTCCTAGGGTTCACTCACGGCGGTGCGGATATCACTCAAATTGGAGAAGCAGGTCTCCACAGCTGTACTCAGGAAATCCTCCATAAAAGGTGAGTTCCTCTGATCTTCCCTGATCGCAGCGAACAGCGTCCCCCAAAGACCGGACTCACCCAGTTTGGTGGCAACAATAGTCTCGCTCTCAAGATACTCCGTCAAAGCCCAGTTTGGCAGGCAGGCTATTCCGCGACCACTTGCCACCAGTTGCACCATCATGGGAGTGAGTTCCGCGGTCCTGACTGATGCAGGTTCCAGGTCCTGGGGGTCAAGAAATTTCGTGAACACATCAAGCCTGTTGCGATCCACCGGGTAAGTAATCAGCGTCTCCGACATCAGGTCTTCCGGCACCAGAAAAGGTCTGACGGCAAGACGGTGATTCTTCCCCAGCGCCATCATGGCTTCATAACGAAACAGGGGCACATAGTGAATACCAGGCAATTCGACCGGGTCGGAAGTAATGACCAGATCAAGGTCACCTCGCACCAGGGCTGGCAGGGGAGCAAAACTGAAACCACCAGTCAGATCCAGCTCAACTTCAGGCCAGTCACCCCGATAGCGATCGATGCAGGGGATCAGCCATTGAAAACAACTGTGGCACTCAATACAGATATGCAGTCGACCCGCCTCACCCCCTGCAAGCCTTGCGATATCCCTTTCCGCTGCACGAACCATGGGTATGATCTCATCAGCAAGGTTCAGTAGATTGCGACCGGCGCTGGTGAATCTTGGCGGTCTGGTTTTGCGCTGGAACAGTGTACATTCCAGCCTTTCTTCGAGATCCTTTATCTGATGTGACAATGCTGATTGGGTCAGGAAAAGCCGGTCGGCGGCCTCAACAAGACTGCCCGTATCGCGAAGCGCCATTAGTGTTCTCAAGTGCCTTAGTTCAATCACCGGGTCGACCTATTAAGTGAGTGCTATTCAAGTATACTTAACCCTGCAACAGAATTGTTCATTTAGATTCAGCGCTTATAATTTGCACCCAGACCTAAATATGGCTTGACTCAGCCAGACGACAAGACACAATACCCGCTTAAAGCCAAAAAAAGATGAACCCTGCCAATGTTTAACTCCTCATCGGTCGTCATTGAAGCATTCCTGGATGAAATTGTTGAGCACTATGTCAATGTGTATGGTGAGAACGACACTGACCTTCACCTGCTGATTTCAAATACGCGTAACGCCCTTGAGATAATCGCCAACAGCGACGCACCCTATCACGACGCAAATCATACGATGATGGTTACCGCCGTCGGCATGGAAATACTTCGTGGCAAGATCCTGATCGAAGGTGGTATCTCAGCGACCGACTGGGTTCACTTTGTTATATCACTGCTAAACCACGATATCGGTTACATACGTGGAATCTGTCGTGCCGATCGTAATGGATGCTATGCGATTAACACCGAATATGAAACGATCGCTCCTCCCCCGGGTTCAACAGATGCATTCCTGACACCGTACCATGTTGATCGGGCCAAGATGTATATTACGGAACGCTTTGAGAAGGAAGAAGCAGTTGATGTTTACGTGATATGCGAGAATATTGAGCGAACTCGTTTTCCCGTACCCACCGATGGTGATCAACAGGACTCAATTGATTTTGCAGGGCTGATCAGAGCAGCAGATCTTATTGGGCAGCTGGCAGATCCGTCCTATATTCGCAAGATTTCAGCGCTGTTTGCAGAGTTTAAGGAAACCGGGCAGGCAGCTAAGATGGGCTATACAACCGCCGCTGACCTGCGTGCTGGCTATCCAAAGTTTTTCTGGGAAGTCGTCACGCCCTTCATCACTGAAGGTATTCGTTTCCTGCGCCGCACGCAGGAAGGGCAAAAATGGGTGGCTAATCTCTATGCGAATGTATTCACAGAAAAACACGAAGCGCCCGCCTACGGACCTGAGAGGCGCGAAACCGATGAACGCCGGCTAGAGGCGGAATCCCTGTTCAAGGTGAAGGAGGTCACTGATAGTGACAAGCGACGAGACCTTCGCCGGACGGACGACGCCTAGAACGCCCAGACAGGACACTCCATAGCTTTTGCTGGTTGGAACCAACCATCAGCAGATCTCTCGAATTGGCAATTATCCGGCGAAATCCGTAAAATCCCTGCTCTTTTGCACCTCAGGCTAGCTTGATGGCGCAATTTCACTGTCTCGTACAGGACAGTTGTTATGAGACAGGAAACGCATGCTTATCAGCGCCGAAAATTCAGATCCCATACCCGCTCCGGATTTCAATCGTAAGTTGAAAATCTGCCTGCTGGGTTATCGCTGTAATCCCTACAGTGGTGGGCAAGGTATTTATATTCACTATTTGAGTAAGGCGCTGGTTGAGGCGGGACACAAGGTTGACGTCATATCTGGCCAACCTTACCCACAACTGGATGAACGGGTAAACCTTATCAAATTACCCAGCCTCAACCTGTTTGAGTCAAAACACCATGCCCTTGAGCTTCGTCCCAGACACCTCCTGTCATTCACTGACTTTTTCGAATGGTTCAGTATGCTGACGGGAGGATTTCCAGAACCCTATACATTCGGCAGAAGGCTGGTTCAGTATTTTGACAGGGAAAACCCCGACTACGACATCGTCCATGACAACCAGAGCTTGTGCTATGGCGTACTGCAACTACAGGAGAAGGGCATCCCAGTTGTTACTACCATTCATCACCCAATCACCAGTGACCTCGCCATCGCCCTCAAGAATACTAAGAGTTGGCGGGCAAAGTTTCTGATCTGGCGCTGGCATTGGTTTCTGCAAATGCAAAAAAAGGTCGTGCCAAAACTCGATTACCTCACTACTGTTTCCAAGGCGTCTCGACAGGACATTGCAGACGCTTTTTCTATCAGCACAAAAAAAATCAAGGTAATCCACAACGGTATCGACACTGATGTGTTCATGCCTCAGCCGGAAGTAGAAAAAAAACCGTTCCGGATTATGGCGACCGCCAGTGCCGACATACCACTGAAAGGACTTGATTACCTGCTCAAGGCAGTTGCATTGCTTGTCCCTGACCTTCCTCAGTTGGAACTGGTTGTTCTTGGCAAACTTAAAGAGGATGGACAGACAAAGAAACTTATCGGCAGGCTCAAGATCGAAAAACACCTTCGTTTTGTCTCCGGCGTCACAACCCAGGAACTCGTAAAGTTATACGCAGAAGCCACGCTGGTCATTGTTCCATCAATTTATGAAGGCTTTGGCTTGCCCGCTGGAGAAGCAATGGCCTGTGGTTTACCCGTAATTTCAACGGATGGTGGGGCCCTGCCTGAAGTCGTTGGTAACAGCGGCATCATCGTGCCAGTTCAGGATGACCGGGCTATCGCCGAGGCTATAGTGGAATTGTTGGCTGATACAGAAAAGCAGGGACAACTCAGTAGGAAGGCCAGGGCAAGAATAGTCGAGTTGTTCAGCTGGCAATCGGCGGCACAGGAGTTGGTGAAATTTTATTCCAGTCTTCCTGGCGTTAGAGAGGAAAGAAGTGTCGTTACAAACAATTAACTTCGAACACCTGCGATTGCAGGACAATGATCGCATCCTGGATCTTGGCTGTGGTGAGGGTCGTCATGCCATAACCGCATACTTGGAGAAGAATGTCGAGTCCGTGGGCATCGACCTTTCACTCAAAGACCTGCAGACTACGAAATCGCGATTTGCTGAATTTGAAGACCAGCAAAAAACAGAAAAGAGTCTGGTTATATCTATTGCAAATGGAAGCCAGCTGCCATTTTGTGAGCAATCATTTGACAAGGTAATATGTTCAGAGGTACTGGAACATATTCCGGACTACAGATCTGTCATAACCGAGATAAACCGGGTACTCAAACCGGGAGGAATATTTGCTGTCAGCGTACCGAGATTTTTCCCTGAATGGGTATGCTGGCAACTGAGCGATGAATATCATGCGGATGACGGGGGCCATATTAGAATATTTACTGCTGGGCACCTGCGGCGTGACATTGAAAGTTCAGGATTCGTTCACTATAAACACCATCACGCACATTCACTGCACGTGCCCTACTGGTGGCTTAAGTGCCTGTTCTGGAGAGAAGAAAATGGGAGTGAAGCCAAAGCAGTTGAAACTTATCACAAGTTCCTTATCTGGGACCTGATGAGTCAACCAAAACTGACCTACTGGCTGGACCTGCTGTTAAATCCGATTATGGGTAAGAGTGTAGTGATGTACTTTGTTAAAACCGGGGATCAAGTATGACTAAGGTTTATGTGTCGAAGGGGTTTTTCCCTAAAGCGTATTTTAGGGATACCGTAGACTACATCGCTCGCATTCAACAGCACGACGGATCAATCCCATGGTTCGAGGGCTCCTGTTTCGACCCCTGGGATCATATCGAGGCGGCAATGGGGCTGACCATCGGTGGTCGCTACGATGAGGCTAAACAGGCTTACTACTGGTTAAAGAACAATCAGCTACCTAATGGCAGTTGGCTGGCTGCTTACAAAGATGGAAAGGTCGAAGATGGCACTCGGGCCGAAAGCAATTTTGTTGCCTATGTGGCGACCGGCGTCTGGCACTACTATCTTGTTACTGGCGAACGGGACTTCCTTCAATCCATGTGGCCCGTTGTCGAATCAGCAATGGAATTTGTGCTTCGGCTCCAGGGTAGCCACGGACAGGTCTACTGGGCGGAAGATACTACCCTGGGTATCCGCGAAGACTCACTGATAACAGGCTGCAGCAGTATATATAAGAGCTTGGAATGTGCTCTCAATATTGCTACAAAACTGAATATCGGCGTAAGTGACTGGGCCCTGGCGCGCACCAAGCTCGGCAATGCCCTGACAACACATCCGGATTGTTTTGACAGAACCTGGGATAGCAAAAGCCGCTTCGCCATGGACTGGTTTTACCCGGTACTGACGGGTGTCATAAAGGGGCGACAGGGAAAACAACACCTTCTCTCAAGGTGGGATGAATTTGTAATTCGTGAGATGGGCAGTCGCTGCGTAAATGATGAACCCTGGGTTACAGTAGCAGAATCCTGTGAACTAGTGATGGCACTTCTGGCTGCAGGCGAGAGTACCAGGGCTACTGAGCTGTTTGGCTGGCTGCATCAGTTCCGGGATGATGACGGCTCCTACTGGACAGGCTACGCCCTCCAGGACAAGGTCCTCTGGCCCCTGGAGAAACCTACCTGGACAGCCGGTGCCGTGATGTTAGCCGCGGATGCGCTGTCAAACTACACCAGCGCAGCACACCTTTTCCGTGAGGGAGCAGGACTGCATGCCGCCAAGGATACGGTCCAAACAAACTAGCTTTCAGGACTCGATCCCTAAGGACGCCTCCACTACCCGGGCAAAAAAGCTAGCCCCATAAACGAGCGCCTTATCGTTGAAATCATAATCATGATTGTGAAGTGGTGAGCTGTCTTCCCCATTGCCCATGATCAGATAGCATGCCGGTACCCGTTCTGTCATAAAGGAAAAGTCTTCTGATCCTGTACCGGGCTCACTACTCCTGATGACATTTCCCGCACCCACCAACTCCTCGCACGCCTCTGCTGCCAGTTCAGTAACGGCTGGTTCATTTACTACCGGATGAAAGATGGTGCGAAAATCCAGGTGCCCGGTCGCGCCATGAGCAGCACATATGCCTTTTACCAGATCATCTATTCGCTGTTCAATGTGTTCCATCACCTGCATTGAAAAAGCACGCGCCGTCCCGGCGAGATGGGCACTTCCTGGAATGACATTGTATGCATCACCGGCATGAACCTGCGTAATCGACAGAACCGCAGTTTGTGTTGGACTTGTATTGCGTGAAACAACTGACTGTAATGCCAGGATCAACTCACCTGCTATCACGACCGGGTCAACACCCTGGTCAGGGAAAGCACCATGGGAGCCCTTTCCCGAAATTTTAATGTCAAAGAAAGCACCGGCAGCAGTCCTAACGCCGGGTGCTGCCGCAAACTTACCTAGGGGCAACCCGGGTGCATTATGTACTGCATAGAGACTATCGCAGGGAAACTGTTCCAGCAGCCCATCTGCAAGCATGGCTTGTGCACCGCCCAATCCCTCTTCCGCCGGTTGAAATATGAAATTCACCTGCCCACGGAAATCTTTACTCTCAACCAGGTACTTTGCTGCGGCCAACAACATGACCGTATGCCCGTCGTGGCCACAGGCGTGCATTGCACCGCCATTGGTGGAGCAATGACCAAACGTATTATTTTCCTGAATCGGTAGTGCATCCATATCCGCGCGCAATCCCACAGATCTGGTTTCATTGCCTACCTTCAACACACCTACTACTCCCGTCTTTCCAACACCACGATGTACCTGGATGCCAAATTCTTCCAGTTTATTGGCGACAAAGTCGGCGGTGCGAGTCTCTTCAAAGCCAAGCTCCGGATGCGCATGGATATCCCTGCGCCAATCGGTGATTTCATTCTCCATCGCAGCTATTTCTTCAACCAGTGACATTGTTTCCTTCCTAGTGATTCAACTTCTGTTCGAGCATATCAGGGCCAATCATGGGAATCACGCGGCACCTGCTGGCGGTACAGGCCAAGCAGGATAGGTCTGCAGATTTAGTTTGTGAAACCCGGGTCTTCTTGCCAGAATTGAGTCAAACGGTGAACACAGGTAGAAAACATGAACTATGAAACCATCAAACTAGACGTTACAGATTCAGTGATGACCATCACCATGAACAGACCCGAGCGTCTCAATGCCTGGACCTACCAGATGGGCGATGAGATGCAGCAGGTGATTACAGAAGGTAACGCAAATGACGAAATAGAAGCTTTCATTCTCACCGGTGAAGGCCGCGGTTTTTGCGCCGGTGCCGATGTCAAAGATCTGTTTCAGACGCAAGTCGAATCAGGCGATGTCCGCCGCGGAAATTCTGAACCCGGGAACTGGGTCCGACTTATGCGGGAGTCCAAACCTATGGTGGGGGCCGTAAACGGGGTCGCCGTCGGCATCGGCCTGACACAGATATTGCCAATGGATCACATCGTCGCCTCCCGTGATGCAAAATTCAGTTGCCGATTTATCAAGATGGGGCTCGTACCTGAGCTCGCGAGCTCTCACTACCTCGTTGCACGCTGCGGATTTGGCCAGGCCAGTGACCTAATGTTGTCTGGTAAGATCATCAGTGCCGCCGAGGCTATGGACATTCGGCTTATCGACACACTGGTGGATGGTTCAGACCTCCTCGATACAGCCCATGAAAAAGCCAGATCAATGGGAGAGAATCCGCAAGCCGCACTAAATATGGTAAAGACACTGATTACTCAAAACATGGCTGAAACCAATATTGATGATGTACAGGCTCGTGAACTGGCAGCCTTGGCACAGTGTTTTGAATCACCGGAACACAAGGAGGCCATTCAGGCATTTATCGAAAAACGAGAGCCGGACTTTCGCCGTGCAAGAGGGAAATAGGACAGGAACCAGCTAAAAACCAGGAGACCTGTAGCGCCAGACATCTGTAAAAAGAAACCCATAGGCGCAGAGCACTACCGAGGTAATCATTGCTGGAACAAGCCCGTTCATCGTACCAAATGCCTCGATGATAAATCCAAGGACCAGTGCACCAAGGGGCATTGCCCCCAGCAGGCCCAGGCTGAATACACTCAGTATTCTTGCCAGGTGCTGTTGTTCTGCTGACTCCTGGACAATGGCGCGGGACAGTGTTGATGTCACCCCCATGTTGGTTCCCCAAAAAAATAACACCACCATGAGCAACCACCAGTCGGGCGTAAACCACAGAAATCCAAGTATGAGCACCCGTGTAAGTTGCATCAGCAGGAACCAGAGTCCTGGCCGGGCAATGGGCATGATTTTGAACTGGATCATGTTGGATACGGTCGCTCCGGCATAGAACACGATCAGTATAGTAGCGAGGCTAACAGCATCACCCTCATAGATACGCTTAACAATGAAGGGGACGACCATCGAAAAGGCACCAAAATTAAAAATGCTCGAGACAAAATTGATAAGCATCGTCTGAAAAATGATCCTATTGCTGTAAGTTGCACGCAAACCTCCCAGGACAGACTGCCAGATTGATTCATCACTGGACTCGTAGCCGCTTTCTCTGGGGGCGATCCGGCGAACAGCTAAAGCACCCAATATCAGGCTTGCCGCCTGCACCATAAGAACCTTATCAATCCCGACGATCTCCATTTGCCCGGCGAGGGCTAATCCGCCCATCTGGACCACAAATCCTATGGCTGTCGCAACAGTCACCGCTCGCTGCACGTCTTCACCGGCCACCCGGTTTAATATCGCCTGCTGGGCAGGGCTTGAAAACGCGAATGCCGTACTCATGGCAAGACCAAACAGGGAAACTGTCCAGATATTGAGCAATCCGGAATCGATACAGGCATACAGAGCAAGCGGTATAAGCCAGGCAATACCATAAACTCTAATCAACAGATCCCTTGCGTCTGTTTTGTCTGCCCTGGCACCACCCCAGAGCATTAGTACAATCCCCGGTATGCCGATCATTCCCTGAATCAATCCCACCTGATCCGCAGGCAACAGCAGTATTCCAACGAGTAGCCAGCTGATGAGCAACTGCTGCATGGAAAGCGCTGTACCGGTGAAGGCGGTTGCACCCAGATAGGCGCGGAATTGTTGGTTTCGCCAGAAATTATTGTCTGTGTCGCTCAACTGATACTTCTTCTGCTTTTTTCCTGGTTCGAGAAACCATTGTGGATGGAGTATCCCATGATCCTCCTGCCCAGACTGCAATTTATTATTTAGATCAGGGCACATTTCTGGCGAAAAATGTAATTCTTTATATTTCAACCACTTAGAAGAAATTCTCGAGGTAAATACGACATTGACTTGCTTGCTTCAAGCAAGTATCTTGCTGCTGTATATCAAAACTTGAGTGGCAAAGATGGCTGACTATGTTGCACCTGGTCGTGAAATTGGATTCGTAGTAAATGAATTGCTGGATTATTCCTACATCAATTCACTGGACGACTTCACCGATGCTACGCCGGATCTGACCGCTGCAATTCTTGATGAAGCCGGCAAGTTTGCTGCACAAGTACTGGGGCCCCTTAACAGAACTGGTGACGAGCAGGGAACCAGGCAAGACGATGATAAGGTGATCTCTGCCGATGGTTTTGCAGAGGCCTACCAGATGTTTGTCGACAACCAATGGTTGAGCCTCGCCCAGAACCCCGTATACGGGGGCCAGGGTCTACCCTTCCTGATTCACCTGGCGGCCTGCGAAATGTGGCACAGCACCTGTACCTCATTCGCGCTCTGCCCCATGCTGACTGCCGGCGCCATAGACACCATGTCTGCACATGCCAGTGAGCAACTAAAGCAGATTTATCTGCCAAACATGGTTTCGGGAAAATGGACGGGTACGATGAACCTGACGGAATCCCATGCAGGTTCAGATTTATCCACACTGAAAACACGTGCGACACCAGAAGGCGATCACTATCTGATTCGTGGCCAGAAGACATTCATAACCTGGGGCGAGCATGATATGGCGGAAAATATCATTCATATTGTTTTAGCGCCCCTCGTTGACGCACCACCAGGCAACAAGGGACTTTCACTGTTCCTGGTACCAAAATACCTGGTTAACGAAGATGGTTCCCTGTCCGACAGGAATGACTTACGAGTCGTTTCAACCGAAGGCAAACTTGGTATTCACGCCAGTCCAACCTGCGTGATGAGCTTTGGTGAAAATGAAGGTGCGGTCGGCTACATGATCGGTGAACCCGGTGATGGGCTGGCCTGCATGTTCACCCTGATGAATCATGCAAGGGTTGAGGTGGGTTTGCAGGGAGTTGCCATTGCCGAACGGGCATACCAAGATGCGCTCAGCTACGCGCGCGAGCGCATCCAGGGGCGAAACGTTGAAACCGGGAACATTGCCACGATTATCCAGCATGCGGACGTCCAGCGAATGCTTATGCACATGAAGTCCATGACTGAGGCAATGCGTGCGTTAGCCTACGATGGTGGCTTCTACTATGACCTGCGCGGACACGAGGGAGATGTTGAGAAGAAACGGCAGGCTGACGAGAGGTTTGCCCTTCTCACACCTGTTATCAAAGCCTGGTCAACGGAACTGGTTAATGAAGTAACTTCCATGGGCATTCAGGTTCATGGTGGTATGGGTTTTATCGAAGAGACCGGTGTAGCCCAGCACTATCGCGATGCACGAATCACTTCAATCTATGAGGGTACGACTGGTATCCAGGCTAACGATCTTGTTGGTAGAAAATTGCTGCGAGATCAGGGCGCAGCACTCGAATCCTATATGGAGGAAATCTCCAAGACTGTGACAATACTGAACAATGCCGAGGACCCTGAACTGAAACGAATCGCAAAGCAACTGAAGGACGCGCTGGAAAATCTAGCGTCAGCGTCTCGGTTTATTGTTGGAAATGCAAAGGGCAGCCAGAAGTTTGTTGGTGCCGTCTCCTACAATTTTCTGATGATGATGGGCTATGTTGCCGGTGGCTGGTATATGGCACGTTCGGCGGGGCTTGCCGCGGATAAAATGAACGAGGGTTCAGACAATGATTTCTACAGGAAGAAAATGATATCTGTGAATTTTTATTTCTCACAGCTACTGCCACGCCACCTCGGCTATCGGGACGCGGTTATACAGGGCGCAGAGCTGGGTGTGTCTTTAACTGAAGAAAGCTTCTGAAACTTTTCTGGAATTGTCATGGCACTTAAGAATGGTGGACGTTTAACCCAGGCTGAGAGAGCAGAAATCTCCGACAAGCGCATGCTGGGAGCAGTTGTTAAGCTGATCGTGGATCACGGCCCCGCGGCAACGAGCCTTAAGGAAGTCGGGCTGCTGGCTGGCTACAGCCGGGGATTGGCCGGGCAAAGGTTTGGTTCAAAGGACAAGCTCTTTGCATTCGTACTCAGGCAGGTTGGAGATTCGTGGCTGGATCAATTAAAGCGTGCAACCGAATCACAGACCGGGCTAAAGGCTATCCACCACGCTTTGGATGAACACTATAAATTTTGTGTGGAGGCTCCAGACCAGGTCAGGGCCTTTTATACCCTTTGGTTTGAATCCGTAAATGCCGGGTCCGAGCTCGCAGCTATCATCAAGAATATTCACAATCGCCGTCACCAGGACATGGTCAGTTGGATTACAGCAGACTTGGAAATTTCTGAGGCCAGCAAAAAGGATGCTGATACGATCGCTGCACAATTTTGTGCATCGATTATTGGAATCGTCTACTACTGGCTGGCGAACCCTGATGCAACTAACGAGACCAGAGACTTGCACGAAAGCCTTAAGAACACCATGACGCTACTCATTCGCTAGCCAGAAAAGAACATAGTTAAACAGAGGAACATCTAATGTCAGAAGTAAAAATCAGATCTGTCGACAAAGGTAGCCAGGAACAACGCCAGGAGCCACCACTTAGATTTGTCACGGCGACAAGCCTCTTTGATGGCCATGATGCCGCAATCAACATCATGAGGCGTATCTTGCAATCCCTTGGCGTCGAGGTTATTCATCTGGCGCACAATCGATCCGTTACAGAGATTGTACAGGCCGCCCTTCAGGAAGATGTCCAGGGAATCGCCGTCAGTTCATATCAGGGCGGTCACCTGGAGTACTTCAAGTACATTGTCGATATGCTCAGGCAAAACAATGCTGGCCATATAAAGGTTTTCGGTGGCGGCGGCGGTGTTATCCTTCCGGAAGAAATTCAGGAACTGCACGATTACGGCATTGCCAGGATCTATTCACCCCAGGATGGTATGGCGATGGGGCTGGTTGGGATGATTCAGGATATGGTGGATCGCTGTGGAGAGGCCTCGGATTCTGCCAGACCAATAGAAAATGCAGAACCCACAGACTACCTGGCCCTCTCTGCACTCATTACAGCAATAGAACGACGTGACATCACCGCTGGAGACCTGGCGGCACTCAAGCTCGGATCGGATCGCTCGACCCCTATTCTCGGCATTACGGGAACAGGTGGTGCCGGCAAATCATCACTGTCCGATGAGATCATTCGCAGGTTTCGAACTGATTCAGGTGACTCAGTTCGCATTGCAGTGCTGGCTATTGACCCAACGCGGAGAAAGACTGGCGGTGCACTCCTCGGAGACCGAATCCGAATGAACTCCATATATGCACCCAATATCTTCATGCGCTCTATTGCTACCAGACATTCGACTGGTGAAGTTCCTGACTATCTTGCCGACATTATTGCAGCAGTACGTCAGTTTGACTTCGATCTGATTGTCGTTGAAACACCAGGTATAGGCCAGGGCGATGCCGGCATAGTTCCATTTGTCGACGCTTCGATGTATGTGATGACACCAGAATTTGGAGCCCAGAGCCAACTCGAGAAGATAGACATGCTCGACTTCGCTGACCTTGTTTTAATCAACAAATTCGATCGCAAGGGCGCTGAAGATGCATTGCGGGATGTCGCGAAACAGGTTCAGAGGAATCGTGAGGCATGGGATGAATCACCAGAAGAACTGCCCGTTTATGGCACCATCGCCTCGCGATTTGGTGATGATGGTGTATCTGCTGCATACCACGGCCTGCTGAAAATCCTGCGGGAGAAGGGGCTGAGGGACTGGGATTCAAAGCTTCCATTCAGTAATAACCGACTGCCGTCGGAAAGGTCGGTTATCGTCCCTTCCGCAAGGCAGCGATACCTGGCAGAAATCTCCGAAGCTGTTCGCGCCTACCATGCTGAGTCTGAAACCCAATCTACCCTCGCTACGGAACGTCAGCAGTTGATTGGCACCCAGCGGATGCTAGGGGAAAACCTAGACAGGATAACGGACCTGGTTGACCAGCGTGAGGGCAAGCTCACCAGTGAAAACAAGAAGTTGCTGAGTGAATGGCCTGCAGTAAAAGAAGGCTATATCGGCGAGGAGAGAATCGACACAACGCCATCGGGCAAAGAGATCCGAACGCGCCTGGGCAGTGAGACGCTTTCGGGAAGCTGGGTGCATAGGGTTGCAATGCCTGCTTACAAGGATGAGGGTGAAATTCTTAGATTCCTGAAACGCGAAAATCTACCCGGCATATTCCCGTTCACTGCCGGAGTATTTCCATTCAAACGGGAAGGTGAAGATCCTGCGCGAATGTTCGCCGGGGAAGGAGATGCCGCCAGGACTAACCGGCGATTCAAGAAACTGTCCGAGCATTCCGAGGCAAAAAGGCTGTCCACGGCATTTGACAGCGTTACCCTGTATGGGTTCGATCCTGCCACACGGCCTGATATTTACGGTAAGGTCGGCAACTCGGGCGTATCCATCGCAACACTGGATGATATGAAAGTTCTGTATGGTGGTTTTGACCTGTGTAACCCCATGACATCCGTCTCAATGACGATTAACGGCCCAGCCCCCGCAATTCTAGCCATGTTCCTGAATACTGCTATTGATCAGCAGGCGGATCAGTTTCGTGACAAAGAAGGTCGGGAACCAAATGATAACGAATATGCTGAGCTGCGCCAGTTTGCGCTATCCAATGTACGCGGTACAGTCCAGGCCGATATCCTGAAGGAAGACCAGGGTCAGAATACCTGTATCTTTTCTACGGAATTCAGCCTGCGCATGATGGGCGACATACAGCAGTATTTCATTGAGAATGATGTTCGCAATTTCTATTCCGTATCCATATCCGGATACCACATTGCGGAAGCAGGTGCGAATCCAATCAGCCAGCTTGCCTTCACACTTGCCAACGGGTTTACCTTTGTTGAGACCTACCTGGCACGCGGCATGAATATCGATGACTTCGCATCCAACCTGTCGTTCTTTTTCTCCAACGGAATGGACCCAGAGTACACTGTGATCGGCCGTGTCGCCCGAAGAATCTGGGCCATAGCCATGCGTGACAAATATGGAGCAAACGAAAAGAGCCAAAAACTTAAATATCACATTCAAACATCCGGCCGCTCTCTTCACGCCCAGGAAATGCAGTTCAACGATATTCGAACAACACTGCAGGCACTGCTCGCGATCAATGACAACTGCAATAGCCTTCATACCAACGCCTATGATGAAGCCATAACAACGCCGAGTGAAGAGTCAGTTCGCCGCGCACTCGCCATTCAGTTGATCATCAACCGAGAGTTTGGTGTAACCAGTACTGAAAACCCGGGACAGGGTTCATTCATCATGGAGGAGTTAACAGGCCTGGTGGAAGAAGCCGTGTTGAGAGAATTTGAGAAAATCTCGGATAGAGGCGGCGTTCTTGGTGCCATGGAGACAGGCTATCAGCGTGGCAAGATCCAGGAAGAGTCAATGAAATATGAAACCCTCAAGCACAATGGCGAACTTCCCATTATTGGTGTCAATACATTTCAGCCTGAAGGTGAGCCCGCCGAAACCACTATTACACTGGCAAGATCAACTGAAGAGGAAAAGCAGAGCCAGATCAAGCGATTACAGGACTTCCAGGCAGAACACAGCGATGTGAGTTCCAAGGCACTAGATAACCTCAAGCAAACCGTCAGTGAAGGCGGAAACGGCTTTGAGGCCTTAATGGAAGCCGTGCGACATTGTTCTCTCGGTCAGATGACAGATGCATTCTTTGAGGTCGGTGGCCAGTACCGTCGTAGCACCTAAACTAGCCTTGACCTGACAACAAGATTCCCTCATTGCCTCCAGCGAGGCCGTGAGTTGTTGTGAATATGTGAATCTGAACTAGCCCATAAAACTAAATCATCTGTGATGATTACAATGCTTCTTAGTTGAACACCGGATTAAATAGTCCGGCACCTAATCTTCTGTGGCCGTTGGCTCGGCGCCCCCGCCATTCCCGCGTCTAGGCGACCCCGTCCGTCCCTGGCGCTAGCCACGCCAGATCAGGCACCAGACTATTCAATCCTAACTACTGAATTCTTTCGAATTAGTGTCAAATCAAGGCTAGTTAAGCGTGATGATATCCGCGGTAGGCATAGCACCATCACCTAATTCTGCAGATTTCGTCGCCTTAAAAACCTCGAGATCGCCCAATACAATTTGCCAGGTGTAGAAGAAGGGCGTGCCTTCCATATCAATTTCGAAGCAGCCGAACCCTATGGGAATCATGGCGAACTCGCCTTCGTAGCTGCCGACAAGATAACGTTCCAGGAATTCCAGGTAGGCCTCACGCTTTTCAATAGACACGAGGTCAAAGAAAGCGACCGCATCCCTGCCCTTTGTTTCGACCTGCTCCAAAATTTCAGCCGGGAACAGCCCTCCTGTCCACCTGGCATTAATTTCGGTGACGATCACACTGCCATCGTCTTTGAGAAAAAAATCTATCCCACAGTTACTACCCTCGGCAGAAGTGTAACCGTGTGACCGGGCGTATTCCCCAACTTTGATCAAGATGGACTCCTGCTCAGCGGTTAGTACAACGCCTTCGCCTATCAGGTTGCCAACCCACAGTCCTTCTGCAAATAGTATTTTCCTGATGTTTGCGATGCGAATTTCAGTATCCGAAACAAACAGATCAACGGTCATTTCAATAAAGAGATCAAGAGGCAGCTGCTGCTGCAGTATGATGATCATGTCATCATCATATTCAGCTACATAAGCAAGGCTGTCCTCAATACTTTTGACAGCAGTGACGTTCCTTGCACCCGCCAACCCAAGTAGTTTCAGCATGACCCGATTATCATGCCTCGCGAAAAATGCCTTCACTCTGTTTCCTGTCAATTCAGCCTTCGTACAGACCAGCGTGTCAGGTGTAGCTATCCCGTATCCTGGCGCGTTTTCCGCAAAATGAACCTTCGAGTTAACGTTCCTGCTGACACTGAGAAGCTTCTCATCCAGATGCAACCCATAATTGGAACCACTGACCATGTAGAGATTGATCAGGTCCGTCAGGTCCGGGTTTTCCGCCGCTAATTTGGCGACAGACTCGTAGTAATCAAACTTCGGATGGTAGCTGAAGTGTTCCATGGGCACAGTCGCCGCTACCATCTGCCTAAAAAAACCATGGTACGTCTTCAGCGTTTCCTGCCACTCCGGCTTCAGATTTTCGTCGTAAAGTGCCAGGTGATCATTATCATGCCCAATACACGCCAGAGCAACCT
>PBRP01000030.1 GCA_002726655.1 Gammaproteobacteria bacterium | reverse complement strand
CTTTTAGCAGGTTTTTTCTTTGCTACTTTTCTCTTAGCCGGTTTTTTCTTTGCTACTTTTCTCTTAGCCGGTTTTTTCGCAGCAGCTTTTCGTTTAGTCGCAGGTTTCTTCTTTGCAACTTTACGCTTCGCTGGTTTCTTCTTTGCAGCCGTTTTCTTTTTGGCAACCACTTTCATCGCTCCTGTTTTACGTTGAAAAGTTCGTTAACACTTTTGTGTTTACAGCTAAACTGTATCTCCCTGATTGTTACTTTTCGTAACCGTGTTTCCGAAAAGGGACAACAATACACATACAGATGTAAATACGTTGCAAAGTTTAGAAAAAAAAAATTACTTTTGACACCTTTTTTTTAGAAAAAGGTGAAAATAATTTTTACCCTTTTCTTTGATCAGCCGGATAATTCGCCAACAATTTAGTTCATCAACTCGATAATGAATCAGTTTGAGGTAAGAAGACGTCAAGAATGCTAAAAATATTCTGACAAATTGAGTTAGTGTTCCCCGTTCCATCTACAGTATCGTAATGAAGTTTACTGTTTTCTTCATTACTCAAATTTTGATAAAACAAAACAAGTGGTTCTGTTTGATTGTGGTAAACAGACAACCTTTCAAGGACTGTATCTTCTTTATCATCATCTCGCTGAATGAGTTCTTCTCCTGTTTCGTCGTCTATACCTTCAACCTTAGGAGGGCTAAAGGTAACGTGATAAACACGACCGGAACCAACATGAACCCTTCTTCCACTGAGCCTGTTTACGATATCTTTGTCTGGCACCGCAATTTCAACTACACACTGAATATCAATTGCCTCGTCTATGAGAGCCTGGGCTTGTGGTATCGTTCGCGGAAAGCCATCAAAAAGATATCCATTCTTACAATCGCCCAGTGTTATGCGCTCCTTAACCAGTTCAATAATTATTTCATCTGTCACGAGTGCACCACTGTCCATTACAGATTTAACTCTTCCCCCTAGAGGTGTCCCTGCTTTTACTGCCTCACGCAGCATGTCCCCGGTTGAAATCTGTGGAATAGAATATTTCTCACAGATGAATTTTGCCTGAGTGCCTTTGCCAACACCGGGGGCTCCTAAAAGGATCATCTTCACTACACGACTCCTGTTAATTATCGAACTGTTTATAAGGTGGATCTTCTGGCTGTTATGACATTTGGCAGCTGCTCAATCATTTCCAGCATATGAAGCAATTTGGTAAGTTTTGATACTTCAATTAACATTTTCAGTCCCACTTTATTGTTCTGCTTATCAGCATCCATGTTAATCGACACCACGTTGGTTGTTTCCTTCATGAAGATTCCAGTGATGTCATAGAGCAAACCTGCCCGATCATAGGCTTGAACTTCAATACAAACCGGGAAAGTTGCGCTTACTTCCGTCTCCCAGTCGAGGCGCATTATCCGACCGTAAACATCTGCCGTTAGAGCTTGCAGGCAATCTTGCAGGTGAACATGTACGGTATGGTCGTCATCTATCACTCCAACGATAGAATCTCCCGGAACCGGACCGCAGCATGCAGATATCAGGTAGTTAAGGTCCCCAAGTCCTGAAACCAACAGTTCACTTTGCTCAGAATCCAGTCCGGATAAGCCCAGGTTCAACTGGGAATCCCGGATCTCAAGTTCAGCAATTTCAGCTGCCTGTTCAGCCGCATCAGCGATATTAATCTCACCGAGGGCAATTGCGTAAAACAGGTCATTACTGGTATCAAACTCGAGACGCTGGGCTAACTCCGAAAAATCAAGTTGATCAATACCGAGGTGTGAAAGTTCGTTCAGCAGCATTTTCTTACCCGCTTCATTGTTCTTCTGCTTCACACGGTGGCTGAACCACGCCTGTATCTTTGCTCTTGCCCTTGCAGTGGTGACATAACCCAGATGTTCATGCAACCACTCTCGCCTTGGCTCGACTTCATCGCCAACAATAATTTCAACATGATCACCTGATTTTAGTGGCGTGTTCAATGGCACAACACGACCGTTCAATTTGGCTCCACGGCATTTGTGACCTACTTCTGTGTGCACCCTATAGGCAAAATCAACGGGTGTTGCTCCCGGAGTCATATCAACCACATGACCATCCGGAGTAAACATGTAGATACGATCAAGGTTAACATCCGTGAGTATTTCCCTCGCCAGTTCAGGCACTTCTTCCAGCTCATCCTGCCAGTCGAGGATTTGCCTTAACCACTCAATGCGTTCTTCATATGATTTAGATTCCGGCTTGGCATCCTTGTATTGCCAGTGGGAGCAGACACCAAACTCAGCCTCCTCATGCATGTCTTCCGTTCTTATCTGGACTTCCAGAACTTTTCCATGTGGGCCGATAACCGCTGTGTGAAGAGACTTGTAGCCATTCTCTTTTGGGTTGGCAATGTAATCATCAAACTCGTGCGGTATATTCCGCCAGATATTGTGCACAACACCCAGCACACGGTAACAGTCGTCTATTTCCGGCACCAACAGTCTTACAGCACGAACGTCATAAACTTCAGAAAATGCGATTCCCTTCCGCTGCATTTTTCGCCAGATGCTATAAATGTGCTTTACTCGACCTTCGAGTTTAACCTCAAGATTGTTCTGTTTAAGCTTATCTTCCAATTCAACGATTACTTCATCGATGTAGGCCTGCCTGGCAGTCCGTTTCTCATCCAATTGTTTGGCTATTTGCTTGTAGGAGTGAGGCTCTATATAGCGTAGCGAAAGATCTTCCAACTCCCACTTCAGGTGACCGATTCCCAGCCGGTGTGCCAGAGGGGCGTAGATCTCAAATATCTCCCTTGCAAGCTTGATACGCTTCGCTTCATTACTCTTTGCTACTGCCCTAATGGCACATGTCCTTTCAGCCAGTTTGATCAGCGCAACCCTAATGTCATCAACAAGTGCTACCAGCATGCGTTTAGCTTGTTCTACTTGATCGGTTTTTGCTCCCAAAACAGGCTTTCGGACTCCAAACTGAATATTGCTGATGGCAGCCATCTTCAGCACACCTTCAACCAGATTCGCGACATCATCCCCAAACTGCTTACGAACATGAGTTAGCGTTATCTGGTTCTCGCGTACTGCACGATAAATAATGGCAGCAACCAGCCCATCTCCATCGACCTTCAGGTCGCTCAGTATATCGGCCATTTCCAGCCCTATCCGATAGCTGCTTTGACCTTCAGACCAGACTGTATTCGTCTGAATAGCTTTTTCTTCCGCTTGCTCAGATAGTTCGCAGACTTCTTTTAAACGTGAAAGGTCAACCCGCGGATTTTTCTCAGCGAGTTTACCCAGCCACCGTTCAAGATCGACGGTTCCATCTATGAAAAGTGGTTGATCCTCTCTGACTTTAACCATGCAGTTTGAATAGCCTCTGGCTGGCCTATTTGACTAGGTTATAAGCGGATGAATAACGCGATGGATTCAACGTGAGTGGTGTGGGGAAACATATCGATAATGCCCAACTTCCGCAATTGATAACCTTTCTCAACAAGTAACGACGCGTCTCTGGCAAGTGTCTTTGGATTGCAGGACACGTACACTACCCTTTCAGTACCGCTGCTTGCAAGTTTTTTACAAAGCTCCAGAGCCCCCGACCTGGGCGGGTCCAGGAGGGCTTTGTTGAAGGCATCAAGGCCAGGTAGCTGGTCTGCTTCGGCTAACAGGTCGACCCTCTCGAAGCGCACATTGGTGACCTGGTTATTGACCGCATTCTCTCTTGCTCTTTCGACACATGTTGACACCGATTCAAAGCCAACAACCTCCCTTGCAACCCCAGCGATAGCAAGGCTGAAATTACCAATGCCGCTAAAGGCATCCAAAACACTGTCCCCCTCACCAGTCTCCAGCAATTCAAGGCCGAGACTAACCATTTTTCTATTCACTGCAGAGTTTATTTGTGTGAAATCCAGCGGGTGAAATGCAAAGGTAAGGTCATTCCCAGGCAAATCGTAGTGCAGTCGCTCGTCACCATTCTTCGGAGAAAGTTTATGTACAGTCTCCAGGTTGCCAGGTTGCAGATAGATGTCGACCTTCCATTGCTGCCCGAACACCCTGAACAGTTCTAATTCGTCCGCGCCCAGAGGTTCAAGATGCCTGAAAATCAAGGCTGTTTCAGATTCACCAATGGCAACCTCAATTTGAGGAAGAGACCGCGGGTCATGTAATTTTTCAACCAGGTTCGATAGGGGCTGTAGTAGCTCTGCTACCGGTTCCCGCAGTATGGGGCAGGCTTCTATATCTGCTATATAGGGTTTCATCTTTTCCCGAAAGCCAACAAGCACTCTATTTTTTTTGTCTACAAACTTGACCCCTAGCCGAGCTTTACTTCGATAGTTAAACGGGTTTTCAAGAAGGGGTGGCAGCCATTCCTGGGGCTGACAAAGAGCAAACTCATGACGAAGCTGCTCCTGTTTAAATGCAATCTGGGATTCTTGAGACATGTGCTGCAAACTACAGCCACCACAATAGCTCGCAGCATTGCATCGTGGCTCAACCCTGTCCTCAGCCGCGATTTCAACTTCGACAGCGCGACAGAGAAGGCGCTTCTTGCGTCTGGTAATCGGTAGAGCCAGCACAGTTTCCCCGGGCAGGGAACCAAATACGCCATGCCTGCCATCAGCTGACAATCCATATCCGTCATCGTGCAGGGATACGATTTCGATCCTTGAAGCTTCCTTACTTTTCAATATTATACCGGCCGAGAATTTGATTGAATATCCGGGCTAGCCCGAGAACACACCCGTGGAAAGGTATCGATCTCCTCGATCACAAATAATAGCGACTATGGTCGCATTCTCAACCTCGTCACTCAGCAACAGTGCTCCTGCAACAGCGCCACCAGAAGAAACACCTGCAAAAATTCCCTCCTCACTGGCAAGACGGCGCATCATTTTCTCCGCGACAGATTGCTCAATATCCATCACTCGATCAACATGGGACGAATCAAATATTTTTGGCAGATATGCTTTTGGCCAGCGACGAATACCCGGAATTGCGGACCCTTCTACTGGTTGCAACCCGACGATTTCAACCTCCGGTTTAACTTCCCTGAAATATTGCGACACCCCCATGATAGTTCCCGTTGTCCCCATGGAACTCACAAAATGTGTGATGGCGCCGCCTGTCTGCTCTAGTATTTCCGGCCCTGTTCCCAGGTAGTGGGCGAGAGGATTATCCGGATTAGCGAATTGATCCAACACCTTGCCTTTTCCTTCACGCTGCATCTCCTCTGCCAGGTCCCGCGCACCTTCCATTCCCTCTTCCTTGCTTACCATGATCAATTCCGCGCCGTAGGCACTCATGGCTCTTCTCCGCTCTTCACTCATGTGCGATGGCATAACAAGCAGCATTCGGTACCCCTTAATCGCTGCTGCCATTGCCAGTGCAATACCTGTATTGCCACTGGTGGCCTCTATGAGCGTATCCCCGGGGGCTATGTCTCCCCGGCTCTCAGCAGCAGTAATCATACTCATCGCAGGCCTATCCTTCACTGACCCTGCGGGGTTATTACCCTCAAGTTTGACTAACACCCTATTGCTTGTCTCACCAGGGAGTCTCTGCAACCTCACCAGCGGTGTCTTACCGACACAATCTTCGATCGTCGGATACTGATTATTCATGGGTCGTGCTCATGCAATGGCGCTTGATAGGAAAAGCGCAATGATAGGAGATCAGCGGGAATTCATATAATATCAGGATCATATATACAAATTCCGTTCTAATATAGCGGACAGCAACGAAGACCAGCGGAACACTGCCCCATAAGGACTAAGGGGTCCTTTCCACAGGCAGAAATTGCAGAAGAGGATCCGTGATTAAGATTCGAAACAAGACTATCAACAGACCAGTTCATGGCTTGCATTCGGACACAGGGGAAGACAATCTCAACCTGCTTTCCGTCACAGTCGACTCCTATATCTCACAACTGGAAAAAGAGCATGAATTAGCTGGCTCTGGTCGCGACATTGCCGACCAGCAGGATGAGCACAATCTTCTCTCAAAACTCAATGCCGGCATTCTTCGAGTCTGTAATTTATCAGGGCAGGATACAGGATCAGAAAGACAAGATGATATCGTCCTGTTGGGTCTATGCCACAAACCCATCAAAACCATCATAGGCATGTCCAATCATCTTAGTCAGCCCAATGTTGTGGATGTCGATTTTTACAAAAGCGAAATTGCCGCTGCTGCCAAAAATCTACAGTTTCTTCTCAGGGAAACCCAGGATTCCCCATTAACACAGAGAATTGTAGAAATTGACCCATGGCAGATGGCGGATGACGCCCTCGGCATGCTGAGTCCAATATTGTCTCGCCGTGGAATCAGCGTCAACTTGAAGGTGGGCCGGTCATGCCCAGCAAGATTGAACGTTGAGTTGGAACAGTCAAAATCACTGCTGTTCCAATTCCTTTTTCACTATTTGCAGCATTCCGGGCAGAACAACCTTGACCTAACACTCGACATAAGTTTTGTAGAGAACGAGGAGTTAGTTTTCTCACTGGACGAAGAGAACTACCCTGCTGCTGCACCTTGCAGCCGCTTTCAAAACCTTATTAACCAGAACATAACCTTTGAAGACGGGTTGCTCTACCTGCCGGCCGTAGCCAGTGCCACGGATGAGATCAGGCCAGGGGAAGGTTTAACCGGGGTTATTATCTGTGAACGGAAACTGCAATGGCATGCCCTGTATGAGAGGCTCACACAACTGGGAGTTCAGTTCACAAACGATTTTCGATCACCTGAGATTAACTTCTGCCTGGTTGGAGACGAAACAGGCCCCGTATTTGATGAAATCTATCCTCTCCTTGGCGCCAGGGTGAGTATCTTGTTGCTGAACAACAATACCCTGTACCAGCGGAGCAACTGGTACCAGTTGCACAACCCTGTGAATCAAAGAGAGATACGACAATTGCTGGCCAGACTCCAGGCAGGCAGGGACAAACTCCCCGCATACAGTATTCTGGCGGTGGATGACAACGCAGCTAACCTTAACCTGCTTAAGCTACAGCTGACGCAGCTTGGCCATCGTGTTACTACAGCCAGTAACGGCACGGATGCACTAGACCTTTGCTGTCAGAACCATTTCAACCTCATGTTCCTGGATATCCAGATGCCTGGCATGAGCGGTGTTGAGGTCGCCGAGAAATTATCTGATTTCGACGCCCCTCCTATTATCGGTCTGACAGCACATGTAACCGACGAAGAACGAGAATCGTACCTGAAAAGCGGTATGTCGCAGGTACTTGTGAAGCCCATCCGGAATGATAACCTGAAGTCTGTATTGCGACGTTACATCGAATATGTCGAGGTAAATGTTCCAGCCGTCACCGGTCAAATAGCCGAAGAACCGATATTTGATCGTGAACTGTCTTTATCAACTGTCCACGATCGGCCTGAGATAGCCCGCGAATTGTTTGAACTTCTGATAAGTGCGCTCCCTGAGGACCAGGAACAAATCAACATCGCATTTGGCAACAGGGATCATCAGGCCCTTGCAGCAGCCGTACATAAGCTACATGGAGCTATTCGTTATTGCGGCGTACCAAGGCTGGCAGTCGCGATCAATAAGCTGGAATCGCTCGTCAAAACCGGTTCAGATGACAATGTAAGCGGTGCACTGGATATCGTTAACGACGAGATCAGCGCCCTTCATGCATGGCAACAGGACAATCCAGACCCTTTTGAGGCAGTGGATTCGGCGACAGCAGAAAGATCATAGCAGTTTGATAATGAACCAGAACGCCTTAATCCCGGCCCTCAAAAAGACTTCTGGATTTTAGCGGTTTTGCACCTAGTAGTGATTGCAGAGATTCCCTGACTACCTGCTTCAAGACCCTCCCCACATCAGGTAAATGATCACCGTTAACAATTGCCAGCAGGTTTTCACCGGAGATGCTGTTTCCTGATTGCTCTTCCCGGTCAAGAGAATGAAACCCCTCTTCCGCGACGAATCGATACTTCTTTTGCGGCCTGATGCCATCACCTGTTCGTACATCAAAATCAAAAGTAATTCCGTAACCGAGATTTGCGAGCAACGAAAGCTCAA
Source organism: Gammaproteobacteria bacterium (assembly GCA_002726655.1). Lineage (GTDB taxonomy): Bacteria > Pseudomonadota > Gammaproteobacteria > Pseudomonadales > Azotimanducaceae. The sequence goes on along the minus strand of PBRP01000030.1, from coordinate 18,638 downwards.
ATTCCCGCAGCCGTATGATCTCAAAAACATCTTTCTCAAGCTCAGCCAACAAATTTTCATAGTCTGCATACAAGGCTGGCAACTGATCGAACTTTCCCAAAAGGCGATAGAGCAGCTCGTTAACATACATTCCGATTAGCAGGTTCTCGCCCTTGAGCCGCCATGGTCTACGGGGAAAATCCAGCGTGCCCGAGGTTTTCAACTCCCCCTTACCGTAACTGGTAACAAGTAGTGGTGAGAAGGGTTGAATCTGCCCCTGATATTTGGACTTCTTCCCTTTTGCGCCACGAACTATCAGTGAGTACCTGCCCTCCTCTTCCGAGAAGATGTCCGCCAGCAGGCTGGTTTCCCGATAGTTTCGACTATGCAAAATGTAAACATGATGTGAGACAAGTTCAGGCATCATCATAACCAAGGCTTTTTAGAGCCCGGTCATCATTTGACCATCCTGCCTTCACCTTGACCCAGGTCGTTAGCATAACTTTGGTTTCCAGCAATTCTTCCATGTCAGACCGGGCTTCACTACCAATTTGCTTAAGCTTTTCACCCTTGTGCCCTATGAGAATTGCCTTCTGGCCCTCTCTCTCGACGAATATTGTTGCATCAATATGAGTCGTTGCTTTTCTTCGCTTGAAGTTGTCAATCTGGATGGTAAGGGCATAGGGAATCTCATCACCCAACTGGCGCATTAATTTTTCACGAATAATTTCAGCTACCATGAATCGCTCGCTGCGATCCGTAAGCTGATGGTCCGGGTAAAAAAACGGGCTGGTGGGCATAGTAGCCTCAACCAGCGATTCCAGTTCCTGTACATTCTCCCCAGTGGCGGCTGAAATGGGGACTATTTCAGCCTCTGGCACCAACTCCTGAATACGCGACAGTTGTGGCAGGAGCTCTCGCTTGTTCTTAATCCGATCAATCTTGTTCACAGCAATAAAAATCCTTGCCTTGCTGTTGGCAATGGAATCTGCAACTAGCTGGTCATCACTATTCCATTCGGTTCGATCAACCAGAAATACGATGGCATCAACATCCCTGATGGCACTCCTGGCGCTTCGATTCATGTATCTATTGATGGCCCTGGGTTCATCGCCGTGAATTCCAGGGGTATCAACATACAGAACCTGCACCTGATCCGCGGTTTTTATTCCAAGTAGTCGATGCCTTGTAGTCTGAGGTTTGCTTGACGTTATGCTGACTTTTTGAGCCAGCATCATATTTAGCAAAGTTGATTTCCCAACATTGGGTCGCCCAAGTATGGCCGCATATCCACAGCGTTTGCTATCCTTCACCTGAACCCTCTGAAGCAACGCCCAACAGGTGCAGCGCATTTGTCGCTGCCATCTGCTCCGCTATCCGCCTGTTTCCACCCTTGCCCTGAGCCATGCCGGTTAATACCTCAGAACGGCACTCCACCGTGAACTCCTGGTCTGGAGCTTTACCAATCATCGCGGTAACAACATACTCAGGAAGCATAGCCCCCTGTGACTGCAGGAATTCCTGGAGTCGAGTTTTTGAATCTTTCTGTGAATCGTCAAGTGACAGGCCTTCGATCCGAGACCGAAACCAGACTAGAATATTTGACTGGGCGCTTTCCAGACCACCATCGATATAGATAGCACCGATAATGCCTTCAAGGGCGTCAGAAAGAATTGAATCCCTGCTAAATCCACCACTTTTCAGCTCGCCTGTACCCATAATGAGGTATTTGCCAAGGGAGATTTCTCGCGCCATTTCGGCCAGTGTCTGACGGCGGACCAGACGTGCACGCAACCTGCTCAGTTGTCCCTCATGGGCACTTACAAACCGCTCATATAATGCATGGGCAATAACAAAATTCAGAATTGCATCACCGAGGAACTCAAGGCGCTCATTATTTTGTGCACCATAACTGCGATGGGTCAAAGCCTGCTCGAGCAACCCCCTTTCTTGAAACTGGTAACCCAGATCTTTTTCGAGAGTTGAAAATGAAGGAGTGTCCTGAACCACTTGAACCTGTGCCTTTCGTCAGGTGGGGTCCTAGTTTTTCAGGTTTACTGACTTGTCAAAGGCGGCGATCAGGTCGACATTACCAGCAATGTTCATGCGGACCTCGTAATCCATAACGATCTCCACACCATCTCTACTTCGATTTATCTCCACATTTTCGTGAACCTTAAAGTCCCGAATATTATTCAGCTTGAACCGCTTCGTGATCATCTTGCTAATAGCACCATCACGTTTCTGAGAAACCCCATCCTCTTCAGCCAGGCGATCAAGAATTTTCGACATGGTATTGTGGTCAAGATACAGTGGAACCAGCTTGAACCCAACGGTCAAAACTGAACCAAATACTGCGATCATCAGCATCCAACCCGCCGCACCCATTCCAGCCTGCTGTTTAGGAAAATGTATTTTCATTTTTTTGCTCCTGATTATTGAATCCAGTCATTTCGTGAAAATCCTGGTAGCCTCAGCCCTGGTTCCTTGTGCAGCCAAACCGCAATAGCCTTGCCAACTATCATGTCCTGAGAGACATTGCCCCAATACCTGCTATCACTGCTCTGGTCCCTGTTGTCACCCATCATGAAATAGTAACCCTCTGGGATTACCCACTCCAGTGTGCGAGTATCTCTATATGGATCACGATGAATCAAGTGTTCCACTCCAGCAAGCATTTCCCTGTAGACAAGATACTGCGGTTTATCCGGTGGTATTTGCGCAACAAAGACCTGAGTCTGCTTCTCATCATTAATGTAAATAGTCTTATCCTGGTATCTTACCCTGTCACCGGGAATTCCCACTACCCGTTTTATAAAATATTCATCTTCGTGAGGTGGTACGAACACCATAACATCACCGTTTTTCGGTTCACCCACGTCCATAATTTTCGTACCAATAACCGGTAACCTGACACCGTAGGCATACTTGTTAACCAGGATGAAGTCACCGACCAGAAGGGTAGGAATCATTGAGCCAGTGGGAATCTGAAATGGCTCAAACAGGAAAGACCTGAGCACAAGCACAATAGCGAGTACCGGGAAAAATGATATGGAGTATTCAACCACCAGTGGTTCTTTCAGGATATTTTGCAGCGCATCATCCTTGGCTTTTCCGTCCGCCAGTTTCTGCCCCGCCAGTTCAGCTGCAGCTTTACGTCGGTGTTTCAGTAGCAGGGCATCAAGCAACCAGACAAGTCCGGTAATGCCTGTGCCTAATACAAGGATCAGGGGAAAGTTAATGCTCACTGTTTTGGTTCCTTGATTCAAGTAGCAAGATGGTTATTTCTCAACCTTGAGGACCGCCAGGAAAGCTTCCTGTGGAATCTCGACACTACCCAATTGTTTCATGCGTTTCTTACCGGCTTTTTGTTTCTCCAGCAGCTTCTTTTTACGCGTGATATCACCACCATAACATTTGGCTGTGACATTCTTACGCAATGCCTTAACCGTTTGCCTCGCAATGATTTGACCACCAATGGCGGCCTGTATGGCAACATCGAACATCTGCCTGGGAATCAGTTCCTTCATCTTTTTTGTGAGCGCGAATCCTTTGCTCCTGGCGTCTTCAGCATGAACGATTACCGCCAGCGCATCAACACGATCACCATTGATCAATACATCGAGCCTAACCAGTTTCGAGGCTTCGAATCGCGAAAAACTATAATCCAGCGACGCATATCCCCTGGAAACGGATTTCAATTTGTCAAAGAAGTCCAACACTACTTCATTCATGGGTATATCGTAAGTTATAGAAACCTGATTGCCGACAAACTGCATATCCTTTTGTACGCCTCTTCTGTCAACACTTAGTGTTATCACACTCCCCAGGTGTTGAGCTGGAACGAGTATGTTTGCCTGAACAATCGGTTCACGCATTTCCGCGATACTTGACACATCCGGTAGCTGAGATGGGTTATCTACTCTTGATACCTCTCCTTTCTTGTCGACCACCTCATACACAACCGTTGGCGCCGAAGTTATCAGGTCGAGGTTATACTCTCTCTCCAGTCGCTCCTGCACTATTTCCATGTGTAACATGCCGAGGAACCCACAACGGAAGCCGCTTCCTAGGGCGTCAGAACTCTCAGGCTCATACACGAGCGCTGCATCATTAAGCGTGAGTTTTTCCAACGCATCACGGAAATTATTGAAGTCATCTGTGCTGACTGTGAACATGCCGGCAAACACCTGCGGGTTAGCCTTTTCAAATCCTGGCAGTGAAGACACAGAATCTTTCGCAAGGGCAAGGGTGTCACCCACGGGCGCTCCTTTTACATCCTTGATACCAGCAACCACAAATCCCACTTCACCCGCTCGCAATACGCCCGTTTCGGTTCTATGGGGAGTAAAAACCCCAACTGAATCAACCTGCTGCACCTTGCCGATTGATTTGGCAACGATCTTGTCTTTAACCTCTATTCTGCCAGCCACTACACGCACCAGGGAAACAACACCCAGATAATTGTCAAACCAGGAGTCAATAATCAAGGCCTGTAACCGTTCGTTCGATAGACCTTCGGGTGGTGGAATTACTCTGATCAGTTCCTCCAGCAGTTCCCTCACACCCTGCCCGCTCTTGGCGCTAACCTGAACTGCTCCGGTAGCGTCGATACCAATGATCTCCTCGATTTCCTGGCATACCCGGTCAGGGTCGGCCTGGGGCAGGTCTATCTTGTTAAGCACAGGCATTACTTCCAGGCCCTGTTCAATTGCCGTATAACAATTGGCAACCGATTGCGCTTCAACACCCTGGGCAGCATCAACAACCAGCAATGCCCCTTCACATGCGGCCATGGAACGTGAAACCTCATAGCTAAAATCCACATGACCGGGGGTATCAATGATGTTGAGCTGGTAAGTATGTCCGTCATCAGCCTTGTACATCAGGGTGACGCTCTGAGCCTTGATGGTAATCCCGCGCTCGCGCTCGATATCCATCGAATCAAGGACCTGGTTATCCATTTCTCTTTCGGTCAGACCACCACATATCTGAATAAAACGATCGGCAAGGGTCGATTTCCCGTGGTCAATATGGGCGATTATTGAAAAGTTTCTAATGTATTCGGGGCTGACTGACACAACGTTTTCGTTTGACTGGATTTGATGGAACTGCCAACTGGCCAGTTCACCTTGCTGAGACCTACCGGCAGTTGCCTGCAAAGGCGGTGAAGTCTAAAGGAATAGGCCGCCAGAAGCCATGCCAAACAACGGCCTCGACAGTCCTCGGTCTATTGTGGACAAGTTTTAGCGGATAATCTTGATCACCAGGAACTGAGGCCGTTGATTGCGGACAATTCTTATTGGAACTGCTACATTTTCCTCAAGCCCCACAATCAGGGTTTCAAATTCATCACTGTTGTTAACCCACTGGCTGTCGATTGTGGTAATCACATCGCCCTGCCGGATCCCTGCTTCCCGGCCAGGACCTGCCGATACTCGCCGGACCAGTACTCCCTTATCAACTCCAAGTCGATTCCGGTCCTCGAGAGCCAGATCCTGCACCTCAATTCCTATCAAGTTACCAGGCACCGATGAGCTGCTGCGAACGGCTACATCATCCTCATCCCGGGCACCTACCTTAACTAACAGGGTCTTTCTCTTACTGTCACGAACGATCAGCACCTTGACCTCAGTTTCAGCCCTGGTTCGTCCGACGACATGGGGTAAATCTGATGACAGATCAATCAGCTTTCCATCAAATTCAACAATAATGTCTCCAACCTGAAGCCCTGCAGACTCAGCCGGGCTATCTGTGAAAACCTCGCTAACAAGAGCACCCGAGGGTCGATCCAGTCCATATGCCTCGGCAAGGTCCCGGTCGACTCTCTGAATACCTACTCCCAGCCAGCCACGGGAAACGGAGCCCTTGTCCTTCAGTTGCTGCACAACTTCCATAGCTACATCGATGGGTATGGCAAAGGACAAGCCCATATACCCACCCGAACGGGTGAATATCTGTGAATTAATACCTACAACATCCCCGTCAAGATTGAACAGGGGGCCACCTGAATTGCCCGGGTTTATCGCCACATCGGTCTGGATGAATGGTACATAGTTGTCTCTCTCGTAATGCAGGCTCCTGCCTTTAGCGCTGACGATTCCCTGGGTAACGGAAAGTTCAAATCCAAATGGAGAACCGATGGCAACGACCCACTCTCCCACTTTGAGTTCCTCTGAGCTGCCAATCTCAACGGTTGGCAGATTTTCAGCATCTATTTTCAGTAGCGCCAGATCTGACAAGGGGTCGGCACCAATAAGCTCAGCTTCCCTTTCACGCCTGTCACTCAGCGCCACTATAATCTCGTCAGCTCCTTCAACCACATGGTTGTTGGTTAATATGTACCCGTCACTGGAAATAATGAAACCCGAACCCATCGCTGGTCTCGGTGCCTGCTGTGGTGGGATAAAGCGGCGAAAGAAGTCCGGTAACTGTTCATTGTTGAACTGATCACCATGCCGGGGAGTGCTTCTCGTCGCACTGATATTGACCACTGAAGGGGAAGCTCGCTCAACCAATTTTACAAATTGTGGCAGCTGGCCACTGGCATTAATGGCACTGAAGGAGAGGCAGACTGCTGCAACTAACCAACTGGATTTACTCATTTCTTCTTACCTCAAACAGCTTCAATCTATCGGGGACAAGGCTGACACGACCGGCAGCTTCATTTCAATGAAAACAGTCCGGGCATTCGGATGCATGACCCTAACGATGAACGTTATTACAAATTAGTAGATAACCGGTTCGACTGACTCAGCCACCTTGCGTGCAGTGGCTATTGGCACTTCACCTACCACTGTGATCTGCCCCGTGGCTCCTTTGACTCGTTGGCTAATCACAACGGTGCCGCCCACATGAGTCGCCAATTCCGGAAGAATCGATTTCCCTGATCGCTCTATAAATACCGAAAACGTTGCAAGCCCATCAGTAAAATGCAGACGATCAGAACTCGGAACACGTACAGGTCGGAATCCATTTGGCAGCCAGGATACTCGCCACTGGGGTCGACTGGCTTTTTCTTTCTTAAAAGCGACCAGTGCGCTTGTCAGGCGGTGCGATACTGCGTCTTCAGACAGGGAAGACAGCAACATGGATTCATCAAAGTCACCACCGATACTTACAGTTGAAAATTGGAAAATTTCACGCACTCGTTTTCGGTCAACATCCAGCATGTGAGACTGCAGCAACAGCCCAGTTTCTTTATCCAACCATAATCGATAGCCGTATCGATCATTAAGCCGAGGAGAAATTCCCAGTTTCACGACCGCACGACCTGCAATCCGGTCATCGCCATGAAGAGAAAACCTATACTGATCCTGATATGCAGCCAGGTTTTCGTTGAATGCGCTGCTGAACGGCCCCATAGGAACCTGGTGTTCCAGATCTATCTGATCGGATTTCTCGTGGTGGCATACCAGATCATCATTTATTCTCAATATTTCCAGCTTCTCGCCGTTCAATTGAAGAAGCCTCTCCAGCTCTTTCCCGCCTTCAAACTTATGCACGATCTTCATGGTATTAAACTTTCCACCACGTACATAAGTGAATACACCTTCATAGTTCTGCTCATGCAGTGCAGTTGCCATTCTGGCGAGCCATACACCGGCTTCAGATCCCTCTGTACTGGAAAATGCCACGGGCATCCAGACCATCGCGAGTATCAGTGAGGCTGCTATTTTCTGAGGATGAATCATTCCATTAAACGGCTATTTTTTTGGTTGGTTTTTATAGGTTACAAGTGAAGTGTTTGGTCTTAATCTCGCCATACGATCATGTTGGCTCAGATAGGTTCGCAGACGCCTCTGACCTTCTTCATCTAATTCCCTTAGTTCCATATCAGCAGCGTCAGGTTTACCGCCTCTCGCTACATCATCAGATAGGAGTGCTGGTGCCTGTTTTGTCTGGGCAACACTTGTCTGGGCAATACTTGTCTGGGCAGCATTTTCCTGGGCAATTTGAGTATCAACTAGCGTGGATTCACCGGCAATATCACTGCCTTCCGGCCCATTGAGCTGTATCCCAATGAACACGGCTGCCACGAGTGATGCTGCCAGGGCAAATACCGCGGCGGCTCTGGAATAGGATGCCGTGGCTGCTTTAGCGTAAGAAGCAGCGCCACCGCTATTATCTGAAGCTTCGCCTAAAGATGTATCTTCCTGAATCGCCGCACTGATTCTGCGGTTGAGTGCCCGATGCTGATAACTACTGAGTATGACAGCAGATTCTGCCCTCTTACCTGCAGGTGACCGCAGCACCCGGCGGGTCTCCTGGAAGGAAACCCACGAATCGACAAGAAGTTCATCCTCTCCCATATGCCGCAGCAATCGATGGATTTCAATCTCGCTGGCTTCACCATCTATTAATGCCGACAGTATTTCTTTGGTCTTATCAGTCACCACACTACCTCTAGTAGGTTGCTGAAAAAGTGCTTTCCTGCACTTTTTCGCTTTCCTGCACTTTTTGAGCAGACTGCTATGCTCATGTTGCCAATATATTCCCAGTTACCCAATCGCTGCAATCCTTTTTTCTATTGCTTCCCTGGCCCTGAAAATACGTGACCTCACGGTCCCCACGGGGCACTCCATGACCTCCGCTATTTCTTCATAGCTGAGACCCTCAAATTCTCGAAGCGTCACTGCTACCTTCAGTTCATCAGGCAAATCTTCAATTGCCTGGAAAATGACCTGTTCAAGTTGTTCTGTGGCCAGGGCACTTTCCGGACTTTCAATATCTCTTAGGACAGCAGAATTGTCCTGAAATTCCCCTTCATGGGCATCAATATCCGTATCAGGTGGGCGTCTTGACCTGGAAACAAGGTAATTTTTGGCGGTATTGATGGCAATTCGGTATAGCCAGGTGTAGAACTGGCTATCACCACGAAACCTGGGCAATGCTCTGTAAGCCTTTATAAATGCCTCCTGCGTGACATCCAGCACTTCATCCTGGTCACGGAGATAACGGCCTACCAGGCCCACAATCTTGTGCTGGTATTTCAATACCAGCAGATCGAAGGCATGCTTGTCGCCGCGTTTGACACGCTCGACCAGTTGCTGATCTGCTGTCTCCTGGGATTTCAACGCTAACTCCTTGTCCTGTCAGTAAGGCTGCCCAAAACCATCTCATGCAGCCTCACGGTGAATGCATGATAGCAAAAGCCAGTTCCGCAAAAAATTACAACTGACAGACTAAAACAAAATAGTTTTCCTGCCGCCCGTTAGGTAACCTGTTCGTCCCCGGACAGGAAACCCATTGAATACGCCAACTCACATCCACGACGTGCTCATCATCGGCAGCGGAGCCGCCGGCATGACCCTCGCATTAAAGCTGGGCAAGCAGTATGACGTGGCGATGCTTTGTAAGGATGTCCAAAATGAAGGCGCTACCTACTATGCCCAGGGTGGCGTTGCCGCGGTGCTCAATGAGTACGACAGCGTCCAGTCACATCTTGAAGACACCCTGATCGCAGGTGCGGGGCTATGCCACCGGGACGCGGTCCAGTTCACCGTCGGGCACAGCGCAGATGTTATCGACTGGCTCATTGAGCTGGGGGTGAATTTTGATACCCATACCCAACCGGATGGCAGTACCGAATTCCACCTGACCAAGGAAGGTGGGCACAGCCATCGTCGCGTGATCCATGCGGCCGATGCCACGGGCAAGGAGATTTCACTAACCCTGAGCCAACAACTGCAAGCTCACGACAATGTGGAAATCTACCAGAAATATGTTGCAGTCGACCTGATTACAGAAGACAAAATCGGCCACAAGGGCAACAGTTGCCTTGGTGCATACGCGCTGAATCGTGAAACCGGCAAGGTAGAACTTTTTCGGTCCCAGTTTGTTGTTCTGGCTACCGGTGGCGCAAGCAAGGTTTACCTCTATACCAGCAACCCCGATACAGCTTCTGGTGACGGTATCGCCATGGCCTGGAGGGCGGGTTGCAGGGTTGGCAATCTTGAGTTTAACCAGTTTCACCCCACTTGCCTTTATCACCCTGATTCCAAATCATTTCTCATTAGTGAAGCATTACGCGGTGAGGGTGCGAAGCTGCTGCTGCCGGACGGCAGTTCATTTATGAAGAAATTCGATGACCGGGAAGAACTGGCTCCCAGGGATATTGTTGCACGTGCCATTGATCACGAAATGAAACGCCTTGGATGCGACTGTGTCTACCTTGACATCAGTTACAAGGATCCCGCATTCGTCAAGTCTCATTTTCCCAACATTTATGATCGCTGCGCTGAACTAGGCATTGATATCACCCGCTCCCCTATACCCATCGTTCCCGCAGCACACTATACCTGTGGCGGGATTCTCACAGACCTGAACGGCCTGACCGACCTGCCAAACCTATATGCCGTTGGTGAATCCAGTTTTACCGGTCTGCATGGCGCTAATCGCATGGCAAGTAACTCACTGCTTGAATGCATGGTGTTTGCAATCTCAGCGGCGGAACATATCGAACAGCAAAAACGAGTTGAACATTGGCATGCATCTGTCCCTCCATGGGATGAAAGCCAGGTGACCAACTCTGATGAAGACGTCATTATTTCTCACAACTGGGACGAACTACGCAGATTCATGTGGGACTACGTGGGTATAGTCAGGACCGACAAAAGGCTCCAGCGAGCTCGCAGGCGTGTGCAACTGCTTCAGCAGGAAGTAACCGAGTACTACAGCAATTACCGTATAAGCAACGACCTCCTGGAACTGAGAAACCTGATTCTCGTTGCGGACCTGATCATACAGAGTGCCATCAGACGCAAGGAAAGCAGAGGCCTGCACTACACACTGGATTACCCGGAACTACTGGATGAGCCTTCAGATACCATTTTAGTGCCACCAAGGTTTGGGTGATACTTTAGAAATACCCTGCATTGCCTCAGCTGCGTTTCGTTTGCAGCATCAGGGAATATTGCGACGGAAAACTTCCGACCCCGACCATCCCTGAAATTCATTGCCACCAGGAAACTTACCACAAAGACTGGCAACTCAAGACGTGCAGGCACTTCCTGACCATTCCTGCAGGTCAGCAACCAGACACCATCATGGAACAACACGCTGACAACTGAGAGCGGATGACGAAGCACTCCATATCTGCGGATGCAAAAAATAAGGGACAGGATGACCGTCAGGATGAAGGCGACCTTAATGTAAACCTCTACCGCCGACAGCAGGACTCCAGAAATCGCGAGACCATGTGCAAGAACAAGCAACATACACATGGATGAGGAAGGCGCTATACGAATTTCAAGGCGTCCCTCCGGCGTCACTTCACCCTTCAAGGCTGGACTCGATCCAGTATCAAATTCACTAATGCTGCAAGCCCCGCATCTTCAGGCTCTCCTTTCCTGCTAAACCACATCAGTAAGTCAGGGTCATCCTGCTCCAACAATTTGACAAAGGTGTTCTGCATTTCATCAGGCAGGTTCAAAAATTCCTCTTCAAAAAATGGCAATAGCAACAGATCAAGTTCCAGCATGCCTCTTCGGGATCGCCACCTGAACTTGTTTAACTCTGCCTCCGAATACACATATTCCCCTTAATAACCGCATCAACTGTCAGTGTATCTCAAAATGGTAACGATGGATTCACCAGACGATGTAGAATGACCATATCTAACCAGGCTAATTCGATATATGACCACCACTCACCTCAATCACTTTGGCTTCCTCTCGATTACCGGGAAAGACGCCATGAAGTTCCTGCAAGGCTACACCACCTGCGATGTGAATCGGCTGACTGGTCATCAGGCCGGGTTCGGTGCGATCTGCAATATCCAGGGCCGCATGGTCACAAGTTTCAGAATAGTAAAACTCGATGATGGACTGCTGCTGAGAATGCATCGCGATCTGGTGGACAAAACCCTGAGTTTCCTCGGCAAGTATATTGTATTTTCAAAAGCCGAAATGTCAGATATGTCCGAAACTTATACCTGTTATGGCGCTACCGGTGTAATCCCTGGAGTACTACCTGAGAACATCAATGATGTTGAACTCCAGGATGCCAATATCGTTGTGAAAGTTTCAGCATCAAGTCCGCGCTATGAAATCTGGGCAACACAGGCCCTGGAAATTACAGACGAAGGTTTAGAGACAGACGCCTGGCAGCAGGCTGAAATTAATGACGGCTATGCGTGGGTCGGTGCATCCAACACTGAAGAATATATTCCACAAATGTTTAACTACCACAATATTGGCGGCATCGACTTTGAGAAAGGATGCTACCTCGGACAGGAAATCATTGCCCGTCTTGAGTACCGGGGAAAGCTGAAGCAAAAATTACACCGGGGCGAGTCGAGCGATCAGGTATCGAGCGGGGATGAACTTCTTTCTGAGGATGGGAAAGCCATTGGGTCAGTGGTAAATGTAGCCCATAGGGGCAACGGCTATTCAATCCTGGCAGTATTGCAGAATCCANGAGACGATCCTGTACAGGCTACAATCGAAGGTAGTGAGCCGGTCCAATTTAACCCTGTTGATTCCGCCCTGATCTGACCAAGCCACCTGTTGCTTTAGTGCTTCGCGAATCTACGGATTAAGGAACCAGATACCTGATTTTCCGTTCCGAGGGACATCCATGTCCCATCCCGCGTCCGTCCCTGGCGCTAGTCTCTACAAATCAGGTATCTGGTTCCTCAATCCTAAGAACGGGCCTTGATCTGCTATTAATTTGATGAGATTTAGTAGTTAGGATTGGATGGTCTGGTACCTGATCTGACGTGGCTAGCGCCAGGGATGGACGGGGTCGCCGAGACGCGGGACAAGGCCATGGATGGCCGGTGCCACAGAAGATTAGGTGCCGGGCCATTCAATCCGGTGAGCAACTAATGTCTATTGTTAACATCACCAGATGTTGGGTTGCGTAGGTTAGTTACAATTCGCTGATTCGTTCCAACATCAAATCGATCAACTAAAGAACCTTCTCGTCAAATCTTGCTTAGCTGTTGCCTTGAAGCAAAAAATGAACAGGTCATTGCGCTGGTCCCTGATTCTTCAAGAGCGCATACAGCACCCTAAGCTTCTTGAATTCTACCTGCTGATTTGAATTTAGCGACCAGCAGCTGCTGAGTACCAGGTCAACATAGGCCGTGGACACAATATCGGCCTGGTCGAGTTCAAGCATGTCCGAGAAAGTGGCAAAGCGTTCTTCCAGTACGTGCAGGATCTGCTGATCGTCTGCATCTTCCAGGTTCTCAACTCCAGGAATCTCATCCTCGATAAAGTTGTGTAAATATCGGCCACACTCCATGATCTTGGGTCCGATAACACCCTTTGGATCAATCGCGAGCCAACCTCGTTCTTCATCGAGGAGAATATTCTCGTGATGCAAATCACCATGCAGTAGATATGGCTCTGGATAGCATTGCAGCAACCTTGCGTAGACCTGTTCCGCCAATTCCATATAAAGTAGAAATTCCTGCTTTTCTCCACCTGTGCCATGTAGCAATACCCCATCACGAAACAGGGCGAAGGCACGCTCAATCCAGTTACCGAAAGTTGGAAAATCCTGAACATCGGATGCAGGTATGGGCAAGTCACTAACCAGGTCAATCCTGATGCGAGAGCGTTCAATACCAGATGACAGGTCACGCAACTTCCTGCCCGGTACAACTCGCTCCATAAAAAACGCACCGGTTTCGTCATCCCATTCGATAATGCGTACGGCATATCTACCATCATATGCACGCAAAGCCGAAATTTCTGTTTCCTGTTCGCGGTGAGGGTGGCCAATTTTCAGAACGACCGGATCACCTGCTTCAGTCTCAGCGTAAAAAATTACATTGATCGGCAACCCGGCGGATGCTGCGCTGATCAACTTTAGTCGCCAACGCTGTACGCAGTTCTCAAGCAATTCCGGGTAGGTGTTAACCCAGCGTTCGCCACTATCACCAAATTCTCTGATAATGGCTTCCTGCTTATCTTCTGCCAGCTTGTAAAATGTGCCTAAAGGCGTCATTCGCGAACAGCCTGTCTTTAGCTACTGGATGGATAGATGTTCTGCAAGGATGTTGCCCATCCGGGCAAAACCATCCAGCTTGCCGAGGGCACGAGACTCACCTCCCTCGCTCAGGAAAATTACAGGAACATTTTCCCTCGTGTGATCAGTACCAGGCCAACCTGGGTCACACCCATGATCAGCAGTGATTAAAGCGAGGTCTCCCGGCAAAAGGCGGGACACAAGCTCAGGCATTCGCTTGTCGATAGCTTCAAGGGCAGCCGCATAACCAGGAATATCGCGACGATGGCCGTACAACATGTCAAAGTCGACGAAATTAACAAACAAAAGACTACCGGATGGGGCGACTGCCATCTGTTCCAGCAATTGATCGAACAGCGCCATATTGTCTTTACCCTTTACAATGCGAGTGATTCCACGATGGGCAAATATGTCAGCAATCTTGCCAATAGAAATCACCTCGCCACCAGCAGCGACCACCTTGTCCAGTAGCGTGTCTGCAGGCGGTGGCGTCGTGAAGTCACGACGATTACTTGTACGTGTGAAATTGTCGGGGCCATCTCCAGTAAATGGTCGCCCTATGACCCGCGCTATATTAAGAGGCTCGGTCAACTGCTTGGCAATTTCACAAACTTGATAAAGACGCTCTAGACCGAAGTGCTGTTCATGGGCAGCGATTTGAAACACCGAATCAACGGACGTGTAACAGATGGGTTGACCGCTGCTGATATGCTCCGCACCAAGTCGCCTGATAATTTCTGTTCCTGAGGCGTGGCAATTTCCCAGGATCCCGGGAAGCCCTGCTGCTGACACCAGGTCTGCAACCAGGTGCTGTGGAAAACAGGGTACCTTCTCCGGGAAAACACCCCATTCTTCCATCACGGGAACACCTGCAATTTCCCAGTGCCCACTGGGCGTATCTTTGCCCACTCCCTTTTCCTCGGCATAACCCCAGGCAGCTCCGGCTCCGAACGCCGGCGGCTTGTACCTGTTATCACTGGCTGCAAGGGCATGCAGCAGGCCATGCCGTTCAAGAAAGGGAATCTCCAGAGGTCCCTGTCGCAATCCAGGAACATCTGCATTGCCACTGGCACAGGTATCCAGGATTCGTCCAAGTGTATTGGCACCCTCGTCCCCAAAAGCCTCTGCATCAGGGCTGGCTCCAATGCCCAGCGAATCAAAGACCAGAATCAAGGCCCGTTGTTCGGTCCCGCTGCCACCATTTGCCATTGGGTGACTTACTATTTCAGGGCGATGGTCATATTTGCATCAACGTTCGCATCCCTTTCAAACCATCGAGCCGTGATTGTTTTGGTCTGGGTATAAAAACGCACCGCCTCCTTGCCGTAGGCATGGTGGTCACCATAGAAAGAATTCTTCCAGCCGGTAAAAGAGAAAAATGGCAAAGGGACGGGAATGGGAATATTAATACCAACCTGCCCAACCTGAATCTCACTTTGAAATCGCCTTGCTGCACCACCAGAAGATGTGAAAATTGAAACACCGTTACCAAAGGGGTTGCTGTTAATCAGTTCCAGGGCTTCGTCCAGGGACTCAACATTGCTCGCAGCAAGTACAGGCCCAAAAATTTCATCCTTATAGATACTCATTTCAGGCGTGACCTCACTGAACAGGGTTGGGCCGACCCAGTTACCATCTGGTAATCCTTCTACCGAACAGTTCGAGCCGTCCAGCAAGCACTTGGCACCTTCTTCCTTGCCTTTATCGATACACCCAAGGATCCTGTCCCTGGCAGCAACGCTAATTTGTGGCCCATAAGCTGCCTCGTCGTCATCCCAGGCACCGGGCTTCACTGCAGCCAGGGCATCCTTCAGATCCGGAATCCAGCCTTTTGCTTCCCCAACAAAGACAGCAACCGAAATTGCCATGCAACGTTGTCCCGCCGCACCCAGGGAGGCACCCACCAGTGCATTTATCACCTGCGCCTTATTTGCATCTGGCATAACGACCATGTGATTCTTCGCGCCAGTCATGCTCTGTACGCGTTTCAGGTTTTGAGTACCCAGGCGATAAACATGCTGACCAACACCAACCGAACCAACAAATGAGATTGCTTTTGTGTCCTGGTGAGTAATAAGCGCATCAACCTGCTCCTTGCCACCGTGAACAAGTTGCAGAACATTCTTAGGAAAACCGCACTCATAAAACAGCTCAGTCAACTTGTTTGGCGTCATTGGATCCTGTTCAGAAGGTTTTAGAATAAAGGTGTTGCCACAGGCGATGGCAAGGGGAAACATCCACAGCGGGATCATCGCTGGAAAATTGAACGGTGTGATTCCAACGCAGACACCAAGTGGCTGGATAAGGCTGTAAGTATCGATCCCCCGGGCTACATTTTCTGAAGTCGCGCCCAACATGTCTGAACTGATATTACAGGCCTGTTCCGCCACTTCTATTCCACGCCACACTTCCCCCTGGGCATCGGCAAAAGTCTTGCCAAGCTCCTGGCACAGTATCTTCGCAATATCATCCTGATTCTCCTTCAGTTTGGCCTGGTAGAGCATCATCAGTCTTGCCCGCTGCGGAGCCGGAACTGAGCGCCATTCCTCAAAAGCTGCTTTCCCCGCGGCAACGGCCCGGTCAACTTCTTCCATGGTTGCATAGGGAGCAACCGCCAGTATTTCCTGACTCGCTGGATTCGTGACCGCTATGGTCTCGGTGGTACTGCTTTGACGGAATTCGCCATCTACATAGATATCCATAACGCTAGCCATCTTCCCAACCCTCCTTTTTTGACCTGATTTGACCTGGCCTGCTAATACACAGCACTAGATGAAAATTTGCGATTGCGGAGTATATAGGAAAGCAGGCTGATGATCTTCACGAAATGCCACCGACATACACCCGGAAGCTACACCACACCTAAGATGCCGGGTATGGTGGTACGTGGTATCGTTGAAACTGGCTTTCACCGGAAACTGGCGTCTCGAATTATGCTCATGCCCCTTGTCATACCGACCCGTGCCTCACAGAGTTCGCAAGAGTGGTAGATCCCGTTATCAGCCTTTCTATCCGTTGCGCCTTTGTGCTGCTATTTGCAGCGGCAGCAATAAAGAAAATCCGGAATCCAAGTTTGTTCGTTTTCCAGCTGGAGCAATACCAGTTACTGCCAGATAAGTGGCTGAGGATATCCGCTGTATCAATCGTTCTGATCGAATTGGGAGTCGCCACTTTGATGGTCACTCCACTGTTCTTTCATGCCGTATTGCTCGGGGTCCTGCTGCTGGGTGTTTACCTTGGCGCTATGCTGGTCAACCTGCTTCGCGACAGAGCTTGGATAGACTGCGGCTGCCTCGGCACAGAGGGTGAGGGGCTCAGTTATTGGCTGGCTTTTCGGAATCTAATCCTGCTGACAGTTCTTCTTGTTGCGGTCATACCTGTTACCGGACGACCGCTGCTGTGGCTTGACTACTGGACGATTGTTTCAGTGGTCATCGCAACTTCAACGGGTTACCTGGGACTAAATACACTGCTTGCTGCAAACCTTCGCAGCAAAACATGGTGGGCATAACAAATATGCAGACGGCACTCATAGTATCCAACCTGCTCCTGTGGATTTCGCTGATAGTATTGCTGCTGGCTGTCTTCGCTCTAGCACGTCAGATTGGCGTACTGCACGAGCGGGTCGCTCCCGTTGGCGCACTAATGCCAACGGCCGGTCCAAAAATAGGAGAACTGGTGGAACCACTGGATGTCCCTGAACTGAGTGGTGAGCACCTGCTGGTAGGCGGAGTCAAGAAGTACAGGACGCTTATCTATTTTCTCTCACCGACCTGCCCAATCTGCAAATCCCTGCTGCCAACGGTCCTAAGTATGGTCGCTGATGAAGGAGAATCGCTGCAACTGATACTGGCCAGTGATGGTGATGATCTTGAGGTACATAGAAGCTATGCAGACGAGCATAATCTGCTGCAATACCCCTATGTGATTTCCCAGCCTCTCGGCATGCGTATGGGCGTAAACAAGCTGCCGTTCGCCGTTTTGATCAACGAGGAAGGTATATTGCGCGCCCGGGGGCTCGTCAACAGCAGGGAACATCTCGAGAGCCTGGTACAGGCAGATGAACTGGATGTGTCATCCCTACAGGAATACCTGGGTGACAAAACCGGTTAGTCTGGCTGCGGGTCAATAGTTAGTCTGATCCTGGAATCACAGGGATGCCCATTCAATAGGCGTTCGCCCTGTCTCTTTCAGATACGCATTGCACTGGGAGAAATGCCTGCAACCAAAAAAGCCACGGTGTGCAGAAAGTGGTGATGGATGGGGCGATTTCAAAACAAGATGTTTACTGGTATCAATAACGGCGCCCTTTTTCTGCGCGTAGCTACCCCAGAGCAGAAACACACAGGACTCCCGTTTCTCCGATAGCGTTCGTACTACTTGATCGGTGAAAGTTTCCCAGCCTTTCCCCTGGTGAGAAGCTGCCTTGTGACGTTCAACCGTAAGCACACTGTTCAACAGCAGGACCCCCTGCCTGGCCCAGGCCGTCAAATCGCCCGTAACAAATGTTTTCTCAGGCAGATTAAGATCTGCGGTGATTTCCTTAAAAATGTTTACCAGTGAGGGCGGTGGCGGAATGCCATCACGAACAGAGAAACACAAACCGTGAGCCTGACCAGGCCCATGATATGGGTCCTGCCCGAGTATGACCACCTTCACCTGGTCAAGCGGGGTGGTGT
>PBRP01000029.1 GCA_002726655.1 Gammaproteobacteria bacterium | reverse complement strand
TCAGCGGGCAATCATTAAGTCTCGCACCATGAACCAGAGAAAGGTACAAAACCTGCGATTAGCAGGCTAGACTGGAGTAACCATATGCAGAAAAGTGTCTCTTAGAATTTAGTGCCAGTGGTCCCATATGGGCTGACGACGTACACTCCAAGCCTTGGATCAGAAAGAGCGCCAAGGGGGCCTTCAAGGCTCCCTGAAGAAATCTGCTCCCTCAGCATATGAACAAACACAACGTAGGCAAGCTGGTCAATAACAAACTCCGCGCCTGGAGAATTCGACACACTTTCATTAATCCATAGTCGGGAGGAGGAAAGTTCAGGACATCCAGAATCTCAAAACACCCAGTATCTTGATCCGATTGTGCGCTTTCTACTGCCTACCCTGTAAGCGAAAACGACCTGTTGGGTGTCCTAGAATTCCTCTTCTTATACCCTCTGTTGGATGTCCTCGAATTCTTATACCATAGCCACTCCGAAGTACTTCCGAGATATACATTGACAAGAAAACCAGTCTTGAGTGGTTCCGGCCTGTGGAAACCACAACACGTCATTACCAATGAGGAATTGGTTGTCGCATACAACGCCTATGCTGAAAAATTCAATCAGGAAAACAGCAAAGAAATCGAAAATGGCAAGATCGAAGCAAAAGCGCTGTCATCGGCTGAGTTCATAGAAAAAGCTTCCGGGATCAAGGCGCGTTACGCCTATATAAAGGACGGCATTCTGGATGTTGACCGCATGCGGCCGAAGATACCGCCCCGACCCGAACACGAACTGTCCCATCAGGCTGAGATCGCGCTAAATGCCGCCGGCTTAGCCCTCAATGACGCCAACAAAGATGCATCAGAAGTCGATGCTGTTATCGTCAGCTGCGCCTATACAGAGCGATCATACCCCGCTATCGCCATCGAGGTTCAGGATGCGCTCGGCATCAAAGGTTTCGGATTCGACATGCTGGTCGCCTGTTCGGCTGCTACCTTTGCCCTGCAACGGGCGTATGAAATGGTGAGCGCCGGTACTGCTGACTGCGTCCTGGTCATCAATCCAGAGCTGACTTCGCCACAGGTCAACTACCGCGACAGGGACAGCCATTTTATTTTTGGCGACATTTCAACCGCTACCATTATCGAATCCGATCAGACCTGCAAGTCAGAACATAGCTACGAGATCCTGGGCACCAGCGCCGAAACAGTGTTCTCCAACAATATCCGCTCTAACTTTGGCTATATCACCTATGCAACCGATGATGACCCATATGGTACTGATAAGTTATTTCATCAACAGGGCCGAAGCGTGTTCAAGGAAGTCTGCCCACTGGCTGCAAAGCACATCACTGATCACCTGGAAAAACTCGACCTGACACCCCAGGATCTGAAACGCTGGTGGCTGCACCAGGCTAACCTGAATATGAACCTGCTGATCAGTAAACGCTTGCTAGGTAGGCAGGCAACTGCCGAGGAAGCCCCTATAGTCCTGGATGAATACGCGAATACAGCATCAGCCGGGTCACTGATAGCGTTCAACCTCTATCATAAGGATTTGCAGCAAGGTGACCTGGGTGTCATTTGCTCCTTCGGCGCAGGCTACTCAATAGGCAGCCTGGTTCTTAAAAAGAGAGCGATTACCTAAGCGTTCTTAATAGTAAGACCACCATCAACCGGCAGGGTGACACCAGTAATATACTGGGAAGCCGGCAATACCAGGCTGAGGGTCCCGTGGGCAACTTCTTCCGGTTCCGCGTAGCGCTTCAGAGCGGTTCTCCTTCTGGCAAATATCGCCTTGTGCTCTGGCAGGATTGCTGCCGTCATTCCCGTGTTGATCGGTCCCGGACATATACAGTTACAGGTAATGCGTTCCGGACCCAGTTCAACTGCCATGGATCGTGTGAGTCCAATCACGCCCGTTTTTGCAGCTGTATAAGGGCTTCCAAACTTGGTCGCCCCCAACCCTTCGGTTGAGGCAATATTAACGATTCTCCCATGCGGCGACTTTCGTATAAAAGGTAGCGCAGCACGAATGGTAATGACCTGTGCTGTCA
This sequence comes from Gammaproteobacteria bacterium, assembly GCA_002726655.1. Taxonomy (GTDB): domain Bacteria; phylum Pseudomonadota; class Gammaproteobacteria; order Pseudomonadales; family Azotimanducaceae. Next base: position 19,244 of record PBRP01000029.1, on the reverse strand, counting down.
GCAAAACGGATAGCACCTTGTCCCAGGCTTCCGGATATTCATCACTGTCAATGGGTGACGGTATGGATATACCTGCATTGTTAACCAGGATATCGATACCACCAAAATGGTTTCCTATATCTGTGATGACGCCTGTAATGGCATCCCGGTCAGAAAGGTCAAGGACCCAGGCTTTAGCATCGTACCCTTCATCCGTCATCTCCTTGCAAACTTTAAGCAGCGGTTCCTCATTGATATCAATGAGCGCAACGCGAGCACCCTCATCGCCAAACAAATGTGCAGTTGCTCTTCCCATACCGCTGGCGGCACCGGTTACAATGGCAACTTCTCCCGCGATAGAGCGGCTCAAACTGGATAACGGCATTTTTTCTTCCTTGTTTTTGGGAACTGACCGTTATCATGACTTGCCTTGCCGCCGCAGGCAATAGAGCGCCCTATATTCAACCAGCCTGCTAGGCTACTATGGCTTCTTTTTGTTTCGGACAGATCCTTTGGGCAACACTGACAACAAGCGATATAGCAGCATTGAGATCGCTAAACACGCGCTTAATTTTTCAATCGCACATTTTACGATTTTCAGCAAAAGCGAACGGGAAAATATCCATGGCCACAATTTTCAAGTCACCTGTGAACTGACCGCTCCAGTCGACGAAAACGGCCTGATATTTGACTACAACATTATTAAATCAGTCATCCGCAGTATCTGTGATGAAATCGATGAGCATGTAGTACTGCCGGGGAAGTCTCCACACCTGAAACTTGAGTATGAGACCAACCATACAATCGCGCTTTTCAACGGCGAGCGAATCCCTTTCTTGAAGCGCGATGTCACCGTGTTACCCGTCGCCAATACAACCGTGGAAGAATTTTCTAACTATTTCCTGCATCGAGTACTGAAGCACCCTGATCTAAGCGGCCGCGGTATCACACGGATGACGCTAAAAGTGTCTTCCAGCCCTGGGCAGACAGGCTGTAGCAGCTGGGAAATTTCATAAAAACCCCTGGATCAGTTGAGCCCTGAAGCTGGGAATGCCCTATGCAACCAAGGATAAAAAAAGAGAACTCAGGGAAAGAGTGTTTCTTGTACTGACGGACGAAGAGGTCAACCAGTATGCAAGCTAACCACCGCGATGTTATCGACTACTGGCTCGGTGAAGCCCAGCGTGATCTGTCGACAGCAAAGGCCCGGTCAAAACTCTGGTATCGCGTAAGCAGCCAGACCGACAACCAGATCAGGGATCGATTTGGCAAAATACTCGAGCTTGCAGAACAATCCAAACTTAACGATTGGCTTGACTCACCAGAAGGTCACCTGGCGATGGTCATACTGCTTGACCAGTTTACCCGGAACATTAATCGTGGCAGCAGTGACGCCTGGAAAAATGATGCGATGGCACTAAACATCGCAACAAGCTGCATCGACAAAGGAGACCACCTGTCGCTCTCATATTTTGGCCGCGTATTCCTCTACCACCCTTTTCATCACGCAGAATCAATTGCTGCACAGGAGCGGGCAGTTGACCTGTTCGATGAATTACATGACGAGGCACCGCCTGAGTGGCAGACATCTTTAAAAGGCTTCGCTGAATTCAGTCGTGGCCACAGGGATATTGTTAGCAGGTTTGGCAGATTTCCTCATAGAAACAAGACCCTGGGCAGGCAGTCCACCCTTAAGGAAGCGCAATACCTGGAGGAAAACAGTAAAAAATACGGCCAGTAAAACCGGCGCAGACAACCGCGGAATATGCGATGAGCTATTGCCTTATTCACGAGACTCAGGCACAAAGACACAAATTTCTCGTCTTTTTCAATCAACTCCAAACTAAGGACCACGCAATGGACTACGAACAGATTCTCTACGAGGTAGAGGAAAACATACTGACCATCACCCTGAACCGCCCGGAAAAGCTCAATGCCTTCACCGGCGTGATGTGCACTGAAATCATTGACGCACTGGACCGCGCTGATGCTGACGATGAAGTAAAGGCGATCATCTTTACCGGTGCTGGCCGCGGATTCTGTGCTGGCGCAGATCTGTCGGGCGGAGCAAATACATTCAACCGCGAGGCCGATGGGCGAGGTCTAGGCGCTGACGGCGGCGGCGTGCTGACACTACGCATGTATAAATGTCTAAAACCCATTATCTCCGCCTGCAACGGACCTGCAGTAGGTGTTGGCGTCACGATGCAATGCGCCATGGACATTCGCCTGGCATCGGAGACGGCCCGCTATGGATTCGTCTTTGCCCGCAGGGGACTTGTTCCTGAAGCCTGCTCAAGCTGGTTCCTGCCCAGGCTTGTTGGTATCCAGACTGCACTTGAGTGGACATACTCGGGCCGCGTATTCGAGGCTGCAGAAGCTTGCGAGCGAGGTCTGGTACGAAGTATCCACAAGCCAGACGACCTGATGCCAGCTGCCCGGCAGCTTGCCCGCGAGTTTGCCCAGCAGACCTCATCCGTTTCAGTCGCCCTGATTCGCCATATGATGTGGAAAATGCTGGGTGCAGACCACCCAGTAGAGGCGCATAACATCGATTCTCGGGGTATTTTCTACCGGGGGCAGTCTGCTGATGCCCAGGAAGGTGTGCAGTCTTTTCTTGAAAAGAGGGACGCGGTTTTTCCCGGCAAAGTTAGTACCGATATGCCGGAGTACTATCCCTGGTGGAAAGAACGCGAGTTCGAATAAGCCATGGGAAACTAAACCGCTGGGGGAAGGGAAACCCAGATGCGCTGCAGCGAACTGGCGGCAGCGCTTTCCTCCAGCTGTTGCAGAAACCAATCCCTGTCAAGATGACCATGAACACAGCCAAGTGGTTCAATGGCAATACTCCGGACTTTAGTTTCAATACAAATGCGCATTATTTCATCAAGCGCCTGCCTCACTGATTGTTTATCGCAGGCAGGCTCCTGATCCAGGTCATGAACAATTGCATAGAGGCGCTGCCCCTTTCTTACCACTGTGCCACGCACTAGTGGTTCAAAATGTGACATTTCCTGTACCAGTTCAGATGTTTCCTGCCTGATATCCCGCATGAAGTTTCCAGCACTAAGAACAAGGCTCGTGTCTTCTTCGAAAACGATAAGTTCCACTGGAAATGGCGCCTGTCCCTTCTCTGCCGCCTTCTCTGCCAAGACGATTTCTACAGACATGTTGAGATCAGGTAGGCGATGAGTCATCACCATCGGGAGATATTTCTTCAAGGGTCCGACCCGCTGTTTCAGGCAGGAAGAGCCACACAATTACCGGGGCAAGAAAACAGACCCCACACAGGACGGCAATGGAGATCCAGTTGGAGTTGAAGATCATGAACAGCCCGGAAACGGCACTTAAACCTAGTATGGATGCAATCGTACCAATAAATCCCCGGAGTCCCGTTGCAGAGGATCGAAATTTGGTTGGGAACAACTCTGTACCGTAGGTGGAGAGGGTAACGTCACCACCCATAAGGAAAAAGATCAGCGCAATCCACAATAGCGGCACAAACATTCCGATGGCGCTGTAAAAAAACATGGCCATAAACGCAAAACACAGAGTGAAAATACAGGTTACTGGGCGTCTGCCGAAGCGGTCGCTCATCCAGCCAGCGAGGGGATTGCCGAGTATCGCCAGCAGACCGCCGGCAAGATGGAGTATTGAAATCGATGCTGGCGTCCAGTGGTGAATATCCTGCAGATATTTAGGTGCAAAAAAGGCCGCGGGACTAACGCCCAGTCCAAAGAAAAACACAGCACTGAACAGGGTGACCATTCGCTTCGGGTATTGCCTGACCAGCTCCAGGAAAGGTTTAAATACATGGTCCCGCCGCTGAACCTCCCGCACCTCTTCAAACCGCCTTGTTTCCGGTAATTTTCTGCGCCAATAGGCGATTAGCAGCAGGGGGAAGAGGCCCACAAAGTACAGCGTACGCCAGCCAAAGGGTATTATGTCGACAAAGAAAAATAGCAGGGCAGCCAGGCCGGCTCCAAGTGACTGCAAAGCCGCCAGAACCCCTATCCCCCAGCCTCTGTTTTCCGGTGGGAATTCTTCGGCAATAACCACGGCCGCAATCATGACCTCGGCACTGGCAAAACCCCGGGCAAAAAGCTGGAATACAACGAACATCTCGGCACTGGATGAGAAGGCGGTAGCCCCGGTGAATAGCGTATAACCCAGCACCGTCAGCATCAGTAGTGCCCTTCGGCCCCAGCGATCGGCAGCGATGGCAAGCAGGACCGAGAGGAATGAGCCGGCCCTGACTATCGCTCCCAGGACACCCAACTGCGATTCTGGAATGGCAAGATCTGCCTGTATCTGCTTCAGGTTCAGGGAAAACAGGTATATGTCGTACTGCTCGAAAATGGAAACAGCCGCGACCAGACCCAGAAGTCTCCACTGGTTTGTCGTTAAGGCGGGGGCACGACCCAGAAACCAGGCTAGCCGATACCAACCTGGCACTCGATCATTCATGGCGGCAGTTTAGCAGCAACAGGGGTGGAAAGGCCTGGCAAACCACTTTACAGTTTAAATTGAGCGAAAATGTGCCCGTAGCCCAACAATGCAGTCAGTTTCGTTATAAGTTGAGAAGCAAAAAGTATTTTCTGTTCTCACCTGTTTCCTTTAGCCTTCGCCCCGTTAAAAAATGATATATCAGCGATGTACCAGTATTCCACCGTGGATCAGCGCCTGGTTGAAGAACGGGTGGAGCAGTTCCGCGATCAAACACGACGTTTTATTGATGGCCAGCTTAGTGAAGAGGCATACCTTCCGCTGCGCCTGATGAATGGCGTCTATATCCAGCGACATAGCCCGATGCTGCGCATTGCAATTCCCTATGGCCTGCTGTCATCAGACCAGCTGCGCAAACTTGCCCACATAGCGCGTACTTACGATCGTGGCTTCGGTCATCTGACTACGCGCCAAAACATACAATTCAACTGGCCAAAACTCGAACAGGTGCCCGATATCCTGGCAGATCTGGCCACCGTACAGATGCACGCCATACAAACCAGCGGAAACTGCATTCGCAATACGACTGCTGATCACCTGGCAGGTGCAATAGCAGGCGAATTGGAAGACCCACGCCCTTACTGTGAACTTATTCGTCAGTGGTCTACCTTCCACCCGGAATTTACCTACCTGCCACGCAAGTTCAAGATCGCAGTATCCGGCACAGAAAATGACCGTGCCGCAACCCAGGTACATGATATTGGCATCCAGATTTTACAGGACCCGGCCAGTAACGAAGTGGGTTTTCGCATCCTCGTAGGTGGAGGTCTTGGACGTACGCCGGTGATTGCTAAGGTGGTAAGAGATTTCCTGCCGAAAAAACACCTGTTCTCCTACCTTGAAGCGATTCTACGAGTCTACAATCTGGCCGGGCGCAGAGACAACAAACACAAGGCGCGTATCAAGATACTGGTTAACAGCCTGGGGATAGAACGCTTCACCGAACTGGTGGAAGAGGAGTGGCTGCAGCTGAAAGACAGCGGCCTTGCGCTTGATGATGCCAGCATCAAGCAGATGCAGGCTCACTTTCAGCCCTTCGAATATGCACCAGAGACTAATGGGAAAGATTCAGTTGCAGCAAAACGCAGCGATAGCCCAGCTTTTTCAGCCTGGTACGAGCACAACACCCAACCGCACAGGCTGGCCGGTTACCGCATTGTGACCCTATCCGTGAAAGCGCCCGAACAGCCGCCGGGTGACCTCACCCACGAGCAAATGGATGGCGTGGCTGAACTGTCAGACAAATACAGTTTTGGTCAAATACGTGTGTCCCACGAACAGAACCTCATTTTTGCGGACGTCCTCGAGACCGATTTGCATACGCTCTGGCTGGAGCTGGTTAAACTGGAGCTGGCAACACCCAACATTGGCTGCCTGACAGACGTGATCTGCTGCCCCGGGTTGGATTATTGCGGCCTGGCCAATGCAACTGCAATCCCGATAGCCAAGCAGATCAGTGCACACTTTGATGACATGGATTACCTCTATGACCTGGGGGAGATCAAAATAAAAATCTCGGGCTGTATGAACGCCTGTGGCCATCATCACGTCGGTCACATTGGCATTCTGGGAGTCGATAAAAAAGGCGAGGAGTGGTACCAGATTACCCTGGGTGGTTCATCCGAGGAAAATGCTTCACTCGGCAAAATCATTGGCAAGGCAGTGGCAAAGAATGATGTGGCCAAAACGATTGCAATAATTCTGGACACCTTTGTTGCCCAGCGCCAGGATCAGGAATCTTTCCTGGATGCAGTGCATCGTCTTGGTATCGCGCCATTCAAGGATGCTGTCTATGGCTGACCAGATTCTCAAAGGTGAGCAGGTCGTTGCTGACGACTGGTCTTTCCTGGGCAGTGAAGAACCCTTACCCAATACAGCGCAACCGTTGGTTTTTGAATATGGGCGCTGGCTTGAACAACACGACCAGTGCATTGACTATCCGGGCCCTAAAGGTCTGGCATTAGCGAATACCGACAGCTTGAGCCAACTGGTGCCGGACCTGGATCTGTTACAGCTTATCTGCATTGATTTTCCGGCTCCCGGAGATGGGCGAGGTTACAGTCTTGCCCGCATTCTGCGTGAGCGGTATGACTACAGGGGAGAACTCAGGGCCGTCGGTGAAGTGCAACTGGACCAGTTGTACCTGTTACGAAGAGTGGGCTTCAATGCCTTTGCCCTGCCTGCGAATCAACAGGTATCTGATGCTGCAAAATACCTGAAACCCTTTTCAGCAAGTTACCAGAAATAGGATTGGGATCAGAGTATATTTCCAGGTTTGGAGTCAGAGTAAAGCAATGGACTACTTCCCCATATTTCTAAAGTTAAAGAACCAACACTGCCTTGTCGTCGGTGGTGGTGATGTAGCCACTCGAAAAGTGCAAAGTCTGCTTGCCGCAGAAGCAAATATTACCCTGGTGGCAATGCGCCTGACACCGCTGCTTGACCAGTGGCTGCAGGAAGGGAAGATAAGTTGCAGGCACCGCGAATTTACCAGTACTGACCTCTATGGTAAGAGCCTGGTCATAGCGGCCACAGCAAGCTCCTCTTTGAACCAGCGGATCTTTGCCGAAGCTGAGGTTATCGGTGTGCTCGCCAACGCGGTTGATGATCCCGATTACTGTCGCTTCGTTACCCCGGCTGTTATCGATCGCTCACCCCTGGTGATTGCAATATCCAGTGGGGGCACCGCACCTGTATTAAGCCGCATGTTGCGACAACAGATAGAAACCCTGGTGCCCGCTGCCTATGGCCGACTGGCCCGGTTTGCAGGAAACTTTCGCGACCGGGTGAAATCAAGTCTCAGTTCAATGGGCGCACGTCGGCATTTCTGGGAGGAGGCGCTGGCAGGGCCAATCGCAGATGCCGTGCTCAACGGTAATGAAAGCGAAGCAGCCACCCTATTCAACTCCGAACTGGAAAAGCAGTCTCATGGCCATACCCGGCCAGAGGGGCAGGTTTCCCTTATTGGTGCAGGCCCTGGAGACCCGGAACTGCTCACCCTTAAAGCCCTTCGCCTGATACAACAGGCGGACGTCGTTCTCTACGACAACCTCGTCTCACAACCCGTGCTGAACCTGGTACGGCGGGATGCACTAAAAATTTCAGTTGCGAAAGAGAAAGGCCACCACAGCAAAAGCCAGGAAGATATCAATAGTGAACTCATAAAACTTGCTGGCCAGGGTAAGCGGGTATGCCGTCTGAAGGGTGGTGACCCATTCATTTTTGGGCGTGGTGGAGAGGAGCTGACGGCCCTGGCAGAAGCGCAAATTCCCTTCCAGGTTGTTCCCGGCATCAGTGCCGCCAATGGTTGCTCCGCCTATGCCGGAATTCCCCTAACCCATCGCGACCATGCGGAAAGTGTCACCTTTGTTACCGGTCATAAAAAACATAATGGTGAATTAGACGTTCCCTGGTCGAGCCTTGTAAACAACCGACAGACTCTGGTCTTCTATATGGGCTTGACCAGCATGCCCATGATTTGTGAGCAGCTCCAGGCACACGGCCTGGCCCATGACACACCCGCAGCGGCCATCCAACAGGGAACTTCAGCAGATCAACAACTCATCGTGAGTAGTCTGGCCGGCCTGGTTTCCGCGGCGAAAAAAGCACAGCTGCGTTCGCCAACACTAATCATCATCGGCCAGGTTGTTCAGCTCGCAGAAAAATTACACTGGTTCGGCGAACTGTCAGCGTAGTCCGATAGAGCTAAGTCTTCAGCCAATACTGACTCAACAGAATCGGTCACGTTTATCGCGGATGTCTGACTGGCAATTTACCCGGTATTCAGGATTCCAGACCCCCTGCCTCCGGCGCAGGTCTTGCCCTCTGGTTGTACAGCAGTTTCTTTAAGGCGTCGATTTCCTCTTCCGAAAGTTTCGAAAAGTTATTGCCGTAATCACTGCCCGCAGCCATGCCTTTTTTGACCGCAGGTCGCTCACTCAATTCGTCGAACCAGCGTTTGAAATACTTGAAATCATCTATGTCCTGACCCTGCCCTTCCCAGCCAACTGTCCAGGGGTAGCAGATCATGTCGGCAATCGTGTAGTCGTTTCCACACAGGTATCGCTGGTTATAGAGTTGATTATTGAGGACCCCATAAAACCGGTTAACTTCATCGGAAAACCGCCTGATCGCATAGGACTGGTCTCCCTCGGAATCCTTAAGCCGCCTGAAGTGACCGCATTCCCCGGTCTTGGGACCCTGATTCGCCATTTGCCACATAACCCACTGGATAACGTCGTACTTTCCCCTGACATCAGACGGCATGAACTTACCAGTCTTTTCAGCGATATAAATCATGATGGCACCAGACTCAAATACTGATAAAGATCCACCCCCACCCTCCGGTTCATGATCCACCAGGACCGGCATGCGATTGTTGGGACAAATCTTCAAAAACTCGTCGGTAAACTGATCGCCGCGACCGATATTACATTCAACCAGGTTGTACTCAAGGCCACATTCTTCCAACTGGATGGTCACTTTTTTGCCATTTGGTGTAGGCCAATAATGCAGGTCCATCATAATTGCTCTCCAGGATTTTATGTCGCGTTAGTTTGCCACAAAGTACTTGGGGTCAGAGTAAAGTGCCGGGGTAAATTTACCCTGGCACTTTACTCTGACCCCACCGCTCCAACGAGCACCTGGCAAATTCCACCAACAGGCTAGTCAAACTCACCATTTTTTCAAACTAATTATCATACATTCCCTTAATATTCAAGTAGTTACAAAATATGGCACACTTGTTGTATTTGATTAGGTAACCGAAACAATAACGAATGGAACAATCAACATGATTAACGTGATTATTCACCTGGCACTACTTGCAGCAGTGATTTTCTTTCTCGCTAAAAGCCTTCCGGGAATCTATATAGAAGGTTTCGGTACGGCGGTTATCGTTGCCATTGTCTATGGATTGATCAATATTACGTTAGGTACCGTCCTCAAGTTCCTGAGCATCCCTTTCATTATCATCTCTGTCGGGATATTTCTGCTCATCATCAATACTTTTTTATTATGGCTGACTGATCAGCTCATTGAAGATTTTGAAATAGAGAACATGGGTACAACCTTCATCGCTGCCCTTGTAATAACCATGAGTGATACCTTATTGGCAGTGATACTATAAATCAGCGGGACTTGAATCAGACTAGAGTGCCCGGGTAGTCCCTGATTCACAAAAATTGAAGGAAGATAAATGAAAATCCTAGCCTGGATCTTCGGTACCCTTGTTGGTATCAGTCTGCTCTTTATGATTGTGCAGACGCTGGCTTCCGAACGTGTTGAAGTTGTGCAACTCCATACGCTCGATGATACAGGTGAGGTGGTCACCACACGTCTTTGGGTAATGGATCACGAAGGATACCAGTACCTGCGGGTTGGCGCAGATGGGTCTGGCTGGTATTCAAGAATACAGGCAAATGACAAGATTGAATTGACGCGTGACGACTCCACGAAAACCTATACAACCAAAAATCGCCCCGACAAGAGTCAACTTATCAATGAATTAATGCAGGAGAAATACACCTGGGGAGATACCTTTTTTGCAACCCTGTTCGGTAGCAGGGACGGTTCAATACCAATTGAATTACATGAGGTCGAAAACTAGCCCGGCATACCGCAGCGCTCGGGTCAGAGTAAAGTTACTCTGGCTCTTTACTCTGACCCCAATTCGCCCATATATTTACCTCTTTTCCAGAGGTCTCCCGGCAATGCAGTTCAAGCCGTACATACTTTCGCTAACAATCTGCTTTTCACTTCTTACCACCGTATCGATACCAGCAGATTCAGCAGACCCACAAAGAACTGCTACAAAGCAATGGCTGGCCGGTGATCATCATATTCATGGCCATTACAGTGTCGGCTGGGATCTGAGCCAAACGCCACCGGCACCGATCATGGGTGGAGATTCAAAACACTCCACTCTGACAAACGCCCAGATGGCAAAAAAGTTTGGCCTCTCCTGGATTGTTACTACTGATCACGGTGGTCCTAATCACGCTAAAATCAATTTGCGTATGGCGTATCCCGAGCTGCTTGAGTCCCGTAAACAGGTATCTGACTTAATCCAGTTTTACGGCATGGAACTCAACACACCTGCCGGTGATCACAGCAGCTTGATCATTCCACATACTCACGATGAAGCGGAAGTTCTGTACAAACTGGAGCTGGGTTTTGATAAAAAGGAGGCCTTCCCACCTACCCTCGCAAGAGATACCGAAGACAAGATGATCGAAGCCCTGCGAACCATGGGCGCACTCAATCCACCTCCTATCGTTATTGCTAATCACCCATCCCGCTCCGCCATAGGCTATGGCAAATACGGACTATTTCACCCAGCCGAGTTTCGCCGATGGAATGATACCGCGCCTCATGTTGCAGTGGGCATGGTTGGTGCACCAGGCCATCAGGCTTTTGCGCTGTCAGACTCGCCGATCATTACAAATGATCAGGTGCGCGTGCGTGGCGGTTATCGCGGCTTTCCAACCATGGGAGGTTTCGATCAGATGACCGCTCAACTCGGTGGTTTCTGGGATTCAATGCTCGGAGAGGGCCGGCACTGGTGGATTACCGCTAATTCAGATTCACATCGGCACTATAGTGAAGGCGGTATTGATTTCTGGCCCGGCGAATATTCCGAGACCTATGTCTATGCTGACAGGAACCATGACTCAATTCTCTCCGGTCTTCGCGCAGGAAATGTTTTTGTAACCACTGGACACCTCATCAATGAAATCGACCTTGAAGCGAACCATGAAGGTCATTCGGCTTCAATTGGCGGGGAAATTTCGGTGGCGGCCGGCAGCAGGGTCACCATTACCATTAGGGTCCGAGACCCCGACACACTGAATGCAGCCGGCAATAACCCAGCCGTTAGTCGCGTGGACCTGATCATGGGTGATGTACTGGGAGCCGCGACAGATCCTGCACTAAACAGTAACAGCTCGACCCGGGTCGTCCGGCGCTTCACGGCCAATGACTGGAAACGGGATGGTGAATACCTGACTATGACCGAGACCCTCAAGACAAGCGGCCAGCACTATGTGCGTGTGCGTGGTACCAATACCAATGAACTCGAACCAGAGCAAGATCCACCTGCCGAAGACCCCTGGCAGGATCTCTGGTTCTACACGAACCCTATTTTCATCAAAACACCCTGAGGTTTATCCTCATCTTCCTCTACCTTTACGGACAGATCGCTCATGATCATTTATAATCTAGTGATGATCGAAGTAGTACATTAAAATGCCGGACAGCACTAACCCATTATCCGTAGATCAAGTTACACTGCTGATGCGCCTGTATCTCGACTGGCCTGAGCACGTTGAACAGCAGGGTGACAACGAGGCGGAACAGTTCTACAAGTGGCTGAGTGAAGAACTTGACGATGAAGACCTGGAGGAGATTACGGGTGGGCTCGCCGGGATAAAAATGTTCCTTGAAGGCAATTCTGACGTAATTCATGCCGGCAGATTCCTGAAAAGCGCACACCCCGGTAGCGCAAATAACGCCCGGGAAGACGCTCGAATACCAACCAGCACACAAGTATTTGCAGTAATCTACGACTGTGACAAGGATCAGTCCCTTGAAGGTACTTCCCTAAGGGGAATGATGATGGACATGGCGAGGAACGGCATGCGCCTGGAGTCACAAACAGCCATTCCGGTCGGAAGTATCGTCAGTTTGACAGTAGCGCATACCGGGACACCCATGACCTATTCTCACCTGACCGCATACCGGGACACCCATGACCTATTCTCACCTGACCGGTGAAGTACGCTGGGTAGCTCCGGCAGCAGAGACACATCACATTGGTGTCGTGATCTTCAACATTGAAGACTATGAAAAGTGGCGTGACCACTTTTCCACGGTTTTTTTGTAGCAGAATCTCTATGTCAAAAAAGAAGAAACTCGCGAACGAAGCAGCTCTTCTAAAAGAGGCGATTCGGCTGGGAATGGATTATGGGGAGAAACGCGGCGTGGTTGAATTCGAACCGACTGATTCAGCTCACGAAAAGATCGAATACATCTACCGCCTGTTAGTCCACGACAAGCTAATCCAGCCACTAGCCAAACTTGATATCTCGCAGAAGGCCATGGCTCACAAGCTGGCTCTCTGGGCATCGAAACAACTTCCCGCCGATCACCCGCTGCTGAAGTAAAACGCCAGATGCCTGGCTATGTTTTGCCATGCCTTGCTTTCACTATACTAACGACCGAAACCGCATGGACGGGTTTTAAGCCGGTGTTGCTGTAGTCATGGGGCAAATTACCAGGGAAGTGGATGAGATCCCCCGCCTCTACTTCAAACGCTTCATCTTGAATCACTATTGTCGCAGTACCCTCCAGACAGAGGAACATTTCATGGCTACCGTCCGGGTGGGGCATGCCGCGCGTTTGGCAACCGGGCAACATGCTGATATCACCGACCAGGGTATAGGGAATATTTATCGGTGAGACCCGGGTACTAACGTACTTACCATCATCCTGGCGCACTACCTGCATGTCCTTGCGTTCGACTTGTGTTACAAACGGCGCCTGCTGTTTTGTAATCAGATCTTCAACCGTCACACCTAGGGCGCGGGCAACCTTTACCACCCCAGAGATGGACGGGTTGCTCGCTGGCCTTTCCATGTTCGCCAAAGTGGCACGGGGGATACCTGCGATTTCTGCGAGTTCAGTCTGGGTTAATTTATGAATAAGCCGCAGCCTTCTAATACCATCACTTATTGGATTGCTCATCGTTAATCGGCCTCCGGGCGCCATTTCATTTCTAATTCTGCATTGATCTCAGAGGGCGGATGAGACGATGACGAGGACACAACAAATATTCAATATACAAACAGCAGGGCATAATATTTAGACTTATCCTTCAAAAATCAGCCCAAAAAGACAGCATATTGCCACTGTGTCCATATATTGTCATAAATTGGCGTATTGCGGAAGTTCAGTCTGGTAGTTTCGGCGAGCGATCCAACGCCTGCTACGGCTTCTACCGGCAACGTGGCTTCCGTGTGGTATCTTCACCTTACCGGCCACGTTATGGACGAAATCAGGTTTACTGTAACGCTAATCCAACAATTCACGACTGCTGCCGGAAGAACAATTGCAGTGGTTAAAGGGTGGATATGCTGAAGATACCAGCGGGACGCAATTGTAAAGATGTCAGATCTGGAGGAAACCTATGAGTGCTGCTGAAAATCGTGCACTGGTCGAGCGCTGGTACAGGGCGCTCGAAAATAACGACTTCGACGCAATCTACGCGATGCATCATGACGATGTCGTTTACAACATGGTGGGCAGTACACCGGTTTCGGGCCGAATCTATGGCAAGGAAGCCTGCTGTAATGGAATGATTGGAGAAAAACTGCTTGAAAAACTGATTCCAGAGGAAATCCGATTCGCTACCCGCTGGAAAATCATTGCCGCTGAAGGAAACCGTGTTGTGGGGCTGATGCAGGGGGGTGGTCCAACCAAATCCAGTGAGTTGTACAACCAGACCTACTGCGAAATATTTACCATTGAGGGCGGGAAGATTAAGGAAATGCACGCTTTCTTTGACACGGTTCTGGTTGAACAATGTTTGTTCGATAATCCGCTCAATACACGGGAACAACCACTGGAAGATCCATTTCAAATTAATTGAGGACAAGATCAATGCAGGCACTTTCACTCCATGATGCGATTTTCACGACCCGCGCCATGCGCCACCTCAAGAGCGACCCTGTACCCCGGGAAGATCTAGAGTACCTGGTAGAGGCTGCAACCATGGCACCCAGTGCAGGGAATCTGCAAATGTGGGAATTCATAATTGTCACATCCCCGAAGCGGCGGCAGAAACTGGCCTCCCTGCACCGGGAGATTGGCTATCAGTATATTCATGAAGAAATACTGGCAGACCCGAACACAGAGGCAGATCGCCGCCGTGTCTACACAAAAGCCATGCACAATGTGGAACACCTTGATGAAGCACCAGCCATTATTGTCATCTGTCTCACCATGTCATGTCCTGACGATGCCGGTGTTGCTTCCGGTATGTTTGGTTCAGTCTACCCGGCCGCACAAAACCTATTGCTGGCGGCAAGATCACGGGGGCTCGGCGGGGTTATCATCACCCTGGGGACTGACTATGCGCCCATCGCCCCGGTTGACAACCCACCGATTAGTGAAATCCTGAATATTCCTGATCACATCAAGACTGTTGCCATGATCCCCGTCGGTTACCCGAAGGGAAACTGGGGAAAACCCTGGCGCAGGCCCTGGCAGGATTGCACCCACTGGGAGCATTGGGCGGACTAGGGTGGTTATTCGTCACAAGGCGTCAGGTATTGCAATGCCTATAGATGCCAACGACAACAATATTGTTACAATCAACTACCTGGGAGTGAGACACACCTTGCTCTCGTTAAACTAATTCTCAAGTATTGAAATCAAAGGGTAACCAGCATGAGCGATGTCAAAGTTGTAACGGAAGGAAATATTCGGAAGATCATTTTAAACCGGCCAGAGGCAATGAATTCCATTACACCGGCCATGCTGTCGCAGCTCAACGACGAAATAAAATCAGCTGATGAAGATAACAATATTCGCGTAATCATTCTGACGGGCGAAGGCCGCGCATTCTGTGCCGGTCTCGATCTCAAACAGGCTGCCTCTGGTGAGGGAATTAGTGGTGCACTTTCAGGAGGCAATGGTGCGATTCACTACTCAACCCGCGAAATATGTACAGTTACGCTGCAAAGAATCGATACGCCAGTCATAGCAGTCATCAATGGCGCAGCAGCAGGCTACGGATTGGACCTGGCACTGGGATGTGATATGCGACTCATGTCAGACAAAGCCGTCCTCATGCCAGGTTTCGCCAAGATGGGCGTCATACCAGAAAGTGGTGGCACCTGGTACCTGCCACGGCTACTGGGCTGGGCCAAGGCGTGTGAAATTTCAATGCTTGGTGACACCTTGAACGCGGCACAATCTGAAGACTATGGGCTGATCAATAAAGCCGTCAAGGCTGAGGACCTTGACGCGGTCAGCATGGAATGGGCCAACAAAATATCAGCCAATGCGCCACTTGCAATCAGCGAAATGAAACGGCTGTTTCGCCACGGGCTAACCCAGGACTTTGAAAGCCACTCCCATCATGTCTTGATGTCGGTTTTGAACCTGTTTAAGTCTAACGACTTCAAAGAGGGCGTTTCCTCATTCATTGAGAAACGAGCACCTGAATTCAAAGGAAATTGACAGATATTATTGGGATGTTTTGCCGATTTCATGGCAGGTTAGCCTGGATAGTTTGAGAACTATTCGGGCTGCTCGCCTCTGAAAATATTTTTCAACATTTCTTCAAGATCTTTGATCTGATAGGGTTTGGCAAGAGCGCCTGAGAAACCGTAGTCTTTATAGTTCGACATTACTTCATCGTCGTCGTAGCCGCTGGCAACGATCGCCTTAACCCGTGGGTCTATCTCCCTGAGCCGCTGGATGGTCTCCTCCCCGCCCATTCCTCCTGGAATGGTCAGATCCAGAATAACTGCATGGAATGGCTCTCCAGCCTCCATCGCCGCCGAATATACCGCTATGGCTTCATCGCCATTTGCGCAGCTTGCCCCATCATATTCGAGTTTACCCAGAATCGCCTGGGCCAGGTTTCTGATGACGTCAACATCATCCATCACCAGGATCTTACGTTTAACCTGAAGCGGTTCAGTCGCGCCCTCCTTTCCGGTGATAGATCGTTCGGTTTTAACCGCCGGTAGATAAAAGTAGAACGTCGACCCTCTACCCTGCTCAGATATCGCTTTGATATGTCCGTGATGTTTTTGCACGATTGAAAAGGCTGTCGCCAGTCCGAGACCGCTACCCGTATCTTTAGTCGTGAAAAAGGGGTCAAATATCTTCCCATGGATGTCCTCCGGGATGCCACTACCCTGATCGGCAACAGAGATCTCAACATATTGACCGGGTAGCAGCGGTAATTCACTCACTTCACCAATGTTGATATTCCGCCCAGAAATAGTAACAGTTCCGGCATCTGCCATGGCCTGCTGTGCATTGATCACCAGGTTATTAATCACCTGGCCAATCTGCCCCTTATCAATACGGACCGGCCATAAGTTGTCTGGCAACTTGAATTCACTTCCGCTCGCAGAGCCCTGTAGTGAGAATGCCACCGAATCAAGCAGCAGGGGTTCCAGATCGACCGCCTCCAAAATCGGCGCCCCGCCCTTGGAAAAGGTTAGCAATCTTTGTGTCAGCCCCTGCAGGAGCAGTGACGCATTTTTTGCTTCATCCAGGTACTTGGATTTTTCCTGCACTTCATCGCTGAGTTGGGCAAGGCTAAGATTCCCCAGCACACCCGTCAGCATATTGTTCAGGTCGTGGGCGATACCGCCCGCCAGAACACCAATTGACTCGAGTTTTGCAACCTTCAGCAGTTCCTGTTCCATTCTCTCCGTGTCTGTGATGTCCTCACCAGAGATCAAAATCATCTGCCTGCCAGCAATTTCAACAACGTCACTATCCATACGCAGAGTGCGAACTTTTCCCGATCTTGTAACAAGGTTCGTCCTGAATCCTCTGATTTGTTCGCCAGCGTCAAGGGATTCGGCATATCTGGCCAGTTCCTCCTTGGATTCCCACATCATCAGGTCTTCACCGTTTTTCCCAAGGACTTCCTCGCGGGTCCATTCGAAAATAGACAGAAAAGCTGGATTTACGTCCACAACCTCCAGGGTATCACGGTCAACGAAAACGTTTGTGTTGGAACTCATGTTAAATACAGTTGAGAACAGCTCGGTCGACTTTTGCAGGGCTTCTATCTTGTTTTCTTGTTCAACCTTGAGTTTTCGCTCCAGTTCCTCCTTTTCGGTAGCGTCAGTTGCGCTAGTCAAGAGCATGGGTTTACCGGCTATTTCGACAATATCTGCATCTATAATGGAGACAACAACCTCTCCCGATTTCTTGAGACCCTTCGTCCTAAAGTTTCTTACTTTTTTGTTACGTTCAAGGGTATTCCAAAACGCTTTCTTCTCATCTCCACTTTCCCAGATATTGACGTCACTTCGGCTCTTGCCGAGGATCTCTTCACGGGTCCACCCATAGATCGAAATAAAAGCGAGGTTCATATCTACAACTTTTCTATCACTAAGGTCCATGATCGTGCTTGCATCGCTACTAAGGTTGAAANTAGCGGCGAACATTTCTTTAGAAATTCGCAGCTCTTCCTCTACCCGCTTGCGCTCGGAAATATCACGGGCAAAGCTACTGCAATTCAGCAGTTGACCTTCCTCATCATAGTTAAAGGTTGTGGTCCACAACATAGATGTAAACTCACCAGTCACCTGGTTTACCACGCGGTTTTCGAAGATCCCTCTTGCATCCTGATTCGAAGTAGAGTCCTGGAAGAATTGTTTGATCCTGCCCACCTTTAGTGGACACCTCGTTTAACGACTTGTTTTGCCTCAAACGCTTCAGGACTTATTTGTCCAATAGCGCTGTGTCGTCGGCTTCTATTGTAATCAACTTCTATGTATTCGAATACAGCCTGGCGCATCTCTTCACGACTCTCAAATCGCTCCCCATGGATCAACTCAACTTTTATCGTGTGAAAGAAACTCTCGGCACAAGCATTGTCATAACAATTTCCTGTGCCGCTCATGCTGCTATGCAAGCCATGTTTGACCAGTAAGTCCTGGTAGATTGTAGAACAGTACTGACTGCCCCGGTCTGTATGCACGATAACCCCCGATGGCATGCCCCGTCGCCAGAGACCCATTGTAAGCGCGTCACAAACCAAACTCGAAGTCATACGCTTAGACATTGCCCAGCCCACAACCATTCGTGAATACAGATCTATCACTGTGGCGAGATATAACCAGCCCTCATCAGTCCACAGATAGGTGATATCACCAACCCATTTCTGGTTCGGAGCAGATGCTGAAAAATCTTGCTGCAACAAATTATCAGCTACCGCTAATTGGTGCTTTGAATTTGTAGTAACCTTGAATTTCTTTGCTGCTTTTGCCCGTAATCCCTGGCGCTTCATGCTATCAGCGACAGTCTTGCGGTCACATGAGTGCCCCGCATCCTCCAGGTCGAGTACCAGGCGGGGAGACCCGGATCTACCCTTACCAGCCTCAAATGCATCTCGGATCATCTCGTCACGCTGGAGGCTACGCTGCTTCCGGGGCGACGGGTCACTTGTTTGCCGATGTCGCCAGGCATAAAAACCGCTGCGAGATACGTTCAAGACTCTGGCCATTGCAGAGACACTAAAAATATCCATGTGCTCACTCATAAACTCGTACTTCACTTCAGGCTTTTCGCGAAGTACGTTGCCGCCTTTTTTATGATGGCAAGTTCCTCTGCTTGCTCTGCCACTTGACGTTTTAACCTCGCGATTTCTGTCTCTTTATCACGCTCTGTCTGGCTCTTGTTTAGTCGCTCCCTCGCCTTGCGGCGCCAATCGTATAATTGCGATTCATGAAGGCCTAGCTGATGAGCTGCTTCCCGAACTCCAACCGTATCAGCAAGAGCTATAGCCTCTTCCTTGAAAGCTATTGAGTGGCGCCTTCCTGTTTTCTTGATTACCGCCTTTTTTCTGGTCATGATTCACCTCTGTTGCGTATATTACTCGCTTAACAGGGTGTCCATCATTAGTGGGCAAGATCAAAGGCTGCTAAATCAGTTTGCAATCCTCCCAGTGGAATAATTGATTCCAGGGGATCTAGTCACGCCTTTTAGGCGTCGGTCCTGTAAAT